>JACJNW010000039.1 GCA_014695195.1 Cyanobacteria bacterium FACHB-DQ100
TGCATCGTAAGACCTTGTGCTACTCGAAGTCAGTGGAGATGCTCAGTCATTCGATTCGCTTGTTACTGCACTACCTCAAATTTCGAGATGTGCCCATTCCAGTCTAATTCATCTTCTCATTCAGCAATGCCACAAATCCAATAGCTCAGCAGTTGATTCCCACGTAAGCTGAGGTGGATAGAATCCCGGTAGAGTTCTTGTGGGCTAGTCGATTCGCCTTGAAAAATAGTGAGAAAATCAAGGTACTGAATTTGCTCTAATTGCGTCATTTCTGTTAATCGTTGGCGTGCGGTGATTTCGTAATCGCGTGATCCAGGTGGCGTTAGCTCTCGTAATAGTGGGGTCATGACTAAAACAAATTTCGCTTTGTTTTGCATCGCAAGATCTCGAATTTGTCGAATCGCGTCTAGATTAATGCCGACTCGATCGCCCGGTTCCGCCTGAATTTTTTTCAATTCATCCGGTAATTTCGGTGCGGGTAGAAGATAGCGATCGATCACCTCAACGATCGCGCTCATTGGTTTTCGATCCGGGTAATTGCGATCGCGCCCGACTCCGAGCGCTGTCGGCGGTGTTCCAAATAAGTCATCGGTATTAATGACTAACACAATTACATCAGCATTAAACGTTCCAAAGCGTTTGAGATAGGCGAGTTCATTCCGAGGCGACCAAGAATTCGCTGAGGCGTTGAGGACTTCGATCGGGTGATCTGACGATCGCATCATCAACTCTGAAATCAGGTCGTTTTGATCTGTCCACCATCCCCCGTTAATAATCGAATCGCCCAGCATCAAAATGCGCTTTGTGCCAGTGGAGGGTTTTGGGGCAAAGGGGTGCGATCGCATTGAATATGAATTGATTTCGATCCGGTTGCCAAATCGCCGCACCGATTGATTGGGAGCAAGCAGATAGCCGATTTCCGCATCTGGAATGTAAAGCGGTGGCTCACCGAAGCCAAACAAAGTTCTAAGGGCGAGCTCAAGAAGAATGAGCGCGATCGTGATCAGAGCGATCGCTAGGACGATCCAATTCATCCGGGGTCTGTGTAATTTGCCTTACTATCTTGGCTGCTCTTAGAGAGATTGATGCAGAAATCCTGCTCATTACTTGGACTTATGAGAATGAGAAGATAAAATAATGCTTGAGAAAGAAGGAACAACGCAATTTCTTGAATAGCCTTGAGTTAGTCACCGAGTTGTCATGTTGGAGTGTTGAGCTATGTCAGATCTGAATCGCGGCATTATGAAATTTGACGGTGCAGATAGTCCGATCGTGGTTGGCGTTTCTGCAACTTTGCTTTTGGGAAGCATTGCAGTGCTGATTTTGTGGGCACTTAAATCTGCGTATTTACTAGGTTAGAGAAATTGGTTTACTCAAAGATTAGAGAGCTTACAGCTTGTAGGCTCTTTTTTGGTACCTTTACCCCAGAAGCGCAGCCAGTCGATCGAACGTTCGCTGGTTTTCGGCAGGAGTCCCGATCGTGATTCGCAAGCCGCCGCCTGTATGCCGAATAATCGTGCCTTGCTGCCTTAAGCGATCGCACAGTTCGGCTAGGTGTTGGGGCGATCGTGCATAAATGAAATTCGCTGCACTATCCCAGGTTTGTAGATTTGGAAGTTGTTTTAATTGCTGTTGTAGCTTTGAGCGTTCATTTAACAATTCTGTGACGACTGCTAAAAGGGAATAGCGTTCGGAGACGGCAAAGCGGGCGGCTGCGATCGAAAAACTTGGTAAGTTGAACGGGAGCCGCATTTTTTCTAGCGCTTCGATTAGTTCAGGATGCGCGATCGCATATCCAACTCGATGCGCCGCTAACCGAAATGCCTTAGAGAAGGTTCGCAAGACGACCCAGTTTGGATGCTGCGGTAGTTCTCCGGCTAAAGTGGTTTGACTAAACTCGAAATACGCTTCGTCGATCACCACCAAGATGTTTTGCGGCAAGCTTCGTAACCATTGAATTTCTGACTCTGTGAGAGCGTTTCCAGTCGGTGAATTAGGATGCACGACAAAAACCACGCGGATCGGATGAGTGGCAATCGCGCTTTGTGCAGCAGTCAAATCGATCTCGAAACTTTGCTCAGACCGATCGACACTAATAGTCGGAATTCCTAACGTTCTCGCCAAAATTCCGTACATCGAGAACGTGGGATTCGCAACCAGAATCGAGCCTTCTCCATTCAAACAGGTTGCCATCAGCAACGATCGAATTAATTCATCCGAGCCGTTTCCCACTGAAATATTTGTGTTTGTAAATTCTGAATGTGCCGTTTCGTTGACATATTGGGCGATCGCGTCTTTCAGCGACAAATATCCGCCATCGGGATATCGATTTGATTCGATCTCAGTTTGCCAACTCCAGGCAAGTTTTTGCTTGAGTTCTTCGGGCAGATCATACGGATTTTCGTTCACGTCTAAGCGATCAGGGCGATCAAGATGTGAATTGTCCGTGTGCTGCGTGTTGTATGCCGCAAATTGAGCCAGATCCGAGCGAATGAACTCAAGCATGATCAAGAAAACTAGAAGTTTGGCAGATATTGAGTCTACCAAACTCCCAGTTCTAAGCGGGATAAATCCGCAAGCGGCGATTCGGTTCCTCACCAAAACTCCGCGACTTCAAGCGGTAATGCTCGACTAATTCATGCTGCATCTTTCGCACCGTCGCCGATCGCGGCAGCAATTCCACAGGCTGACCCTTCGGAATCACAATCTGCTCGACGGCGAGCCGTGCTTCTTCGAGCGCTTCGATTTCATCCTCGTTGTCGCCCCGCACAATCAAGCTTAACTCTGCTTCGCCGGGTACACCCGAATCATCCATATTCAGCAATCGTCGCAGCGCGATCGCAATCTGCGGCACACTGTTTGATTTGACGGTGTGAATCGGAATTTGGCGCGTTTTAGCGAGATGGCGCAGCTTCGCATGGTTTTTGACGTGCGATCGCAACGCCAACACCGCATCGGCTCCATCCATGTCCTTCGTCAGCAGCACAGGCAAATTCAGCGTTTGAATCACTTGGTCGAGTTGCTGCCGACTTACGCCATAGGGATAGATGTGCAACGGCAATTCCTCACCGTTTGGCCCTGGAAACGATGTGGGCTCAACGGGATCAAAGCTCCGTCCCAAGGACTCATCCAGCATCCGCTCAAACGATTGCTGCTCTGGAGTCAACGATCGCACATTCGTCGGACTTGCCACCGCTTTCATCCGTCCCGACGATCGCCAGCCCCGCGCTTGCCCTGAAAAGTAGTTACCGATTTCGGGAACCGCTTGCGGACGACTCCGGGGTTCGGGTGCAGACGGCGTTTCGTGCGTAATCGTCACATTGCCGTCTTCGTCGGTCGTGCGGGTTTGCGGATTCGGCTGTCTGCCGCGTAGGAGGATATCGATCGTATCCGACACTTCCTCATGCACCACCCACTTTTGCCGCTCCATCATTTCGACAGCAATATCAAAAGTCGGCGGGGCTTTCCGTTCAAGCACACTCTTTTGTGTGCCGCGTCTGCGGGCTTCTTCGTCACCCAGCGTTACCGATTGAATCCCCCCAACTAGATCCGACAGCGTGGGATTCTTAATCAGGTTTTCCAGCTTGTTACCGTGAGCCGTTCCCACAAGTTGCACACCGCGCTCTGCGATCGTTCGGGCTGCCAGTGCTTCCAATTCAGTGCCGATTTCATCGATCACGATGACTTCGGGCATATGGTTTTCCACCGCTTCGATCATCACCTGATGTTGCAGTTCCGGACGAGCCACTTGCATTCGACGAGCGCGACCGATCGCCGGATGGGGGACATCACCATCTCCAGCAATTTCGTTTGACGTATCGATGATGACCACGCGCTTATCGAGTTCGTCTGCCAGCACCCGCGCAATTTCCCGCAGTGCCGTAGTCTTACCTACACCCGGACGACCGAGCATCAGAATCGATCGACCACTTTCGACCAAATCGCGAATCATCCCGATCGTGCCAAAAATCGCTCGACCCACGCGGCAAGTTAACCCAATCACTTCACCGCGACGGTTACGAATCGCGCTAATCCGGTGCAGCGTTTTCTCAATCCCAGCACGGTTATCGCCGCCAAAATCTCCGACTTTTTTCGTGCTTTCTGCCAAATCTGCTTTTGTGATTGGCGTATCGGACAAATATTCAGCCCTGCCAGGGAAACGAGCTTCGGGGAAGCGTCCTAAGTCCATCACGACTTCGACTAAGCGATCGCGTTCGGGGTGCTGCATTAAGCGATCGCGTAAATGCGTCGGCAGGATATCTAGAAGTTTCGTTAAATCGTCAGTAATTTGCATCCGGTTTTTGTCTGTAGCGGTCAGTTCACGGTCAGAGGAAAACTGAGAATCGGGTTGAGCGGAAGGAACTGAGCTGTATTCTGCCATGTGTTCTGAGTCTGGGAGGAAAAGACAGGAAAAACTGTCTTGTGATTAGGGTAGGAGGTTTTGGTTCCTGCTGATGTCTGTCAAATCACTTGCCGGATACGATCGGGAGATTTGATTTGAGTCACTAGCGAGGCGGCAAGATCAACGGCTTGCCACAGAAGTTCAGGAACGGTTTCAATCGCACAATGGCTTGCATTCTGCGACACGATCGATTGACGGCTCAAGGGTATCATCTCCATTGCTTCTAGCTGATTAAGGACAGGTAAAAGTAAGCGCCGAGCGTAACTACCGTAAGCAATTCCAGAAACGCACCTCGAAACGAATGTTCTATCTCTATTGTGCAACATTCCCAATGCTTCTAACTTAGGGACAGTGTACGGGTTCGTTCCTCCTGCTAGCTGTATATGACCGGGTATACCTGCGGTGAGAACTTTTTCGCCCAATTTCACACAAGCACGGGTTGCTCCATCGCCGATATCTCCACTCATTGGTCTGCCGTCGGTTTGCCAGAGCAATTCGCTAGGAAGCGGACGGATCAAGTTGTAAATTGACCAAAGATATTCGATTAAGCCGTCTCCGTCCGGACAGCTAATCGCAATGAGTTTGAGCCGATCGACCCAGGGTGCGATCGCGCTCCAAAGCCTCTGAAAGTCCTCGAATCGTCCCACTTGCGTATGAATCTCGATCGCGTCAATTCCGGCATCAAGCAACATCAGCGAAATTGCTTCGGGTGTGTAGACATACGACCGCGTGGTGATTTGTCCGATCGGGCAAATCGGAATGCAGCGACCGCAACCGTAACACCGATCGTCGATCACGCCAGAATGCACGATCGCTTGAGCGGGACAAATCGATTCACAGGGTCTTGAGCAATCGGGCGGACAAACGGCTGGATCAAATTCTGCTTTGCGAAAGTGCGGGTCTTCGCCATCGTTGAGGCTCACCATCAGCCAAGGAATTGAGGGACGATAGCCACGATCGCGGGCTTCCTCGGCAAATTGATTAGCAACGGCTAACGCTTCTCGTGCGGTGGAGACGATCGCTGGATCAGCAGCGACATCAATACAATCTGCCCCGGCAAGCGCATACACAAGTGCAAGGGTGCGAATGGCAGGGAGATGTTGGAAACTGGCTCCGCAAATGAGTTTGAACCAGTGACCTTGTTGTAGCGATCGTCGGGGCGAATAAAAATCCATCACTCTTTCATGCTAATGCGACGAGGGGGATTTTTGGCAATTTTTTTTTGTAGGCGGGGCGACGCAACGAGCAAAATCCAACATCTAGTCAATGAATTCTGTCATCTTGTTTCAAAATTGCAGTATCGAGTTTCAGAATTGTGTTTCTTAATTTTGGTATTACGTAATTTGATAAACGAATTGCATTTTAAGAAAGTAGATATTGTCATTTCGTTTCAGAATTTCTTTATTGAGTAAACGAATTAGATCATTGAGTTTTGCACTTACGATATCGAGTGCAGGAATTGTGTTACTCAATTTCGCATTTCAATTTCTGAATTTCAAACATAGATTTGCAGGCCCGATCGATCTTTGCCCGATCGGGAAAAATTCTATCCATGCTAGTACTGATGCATTCAAAAAACCACACGATCGCGCAATTGCTCCACCAGCTTTTTACCAACACCGGGAATTCGATCGAGATCTTCGACTGAGTGAAGCGGTCTTGCTTGAATCATCCGTTTTGCTAATGCAGAACCAACACCTGGTAATGCTTCTAGTTCAGCTTGTGTTGCAGTGTTTAGATTAACTTTGCCATCGCTTCTAGCTGTGGGAGGAGGGCATTGTTTTTGTTGAGCCTCAGCTTTGCGCTGAATTGCAGGCGGAACTCCTAAAATTGGGTTGGCATAAAGTCGATCAAACTCTCGCTGGAAATGCGCTGCAACAATTGGACTACGAATGATTAGTAAGGTTTCATCATTGTTTCGATTGGCAGCAATTGTCCAATTATGTGAACCTGTGATAACAGTGTGGCGATCGACAACACCAAACTTATGATGCAATAAATCACCAGGCGGTAGTTGTGGGATACCTACTGTTTTAATCGGATTTTGCCAAGGGCGATTGTTTACTTCCCACTTGCAATCATCACTTAAAGCAACACCTAGCATATCTAAGCCTTCGCTATAGGATCGATAGATAAAGCCAGGATCAATCAATGCCCGAATAGATACGCCCTGACTATGACGAGGTTCGATCGCGTTGACCAAATCTTGATCCGAGAACACAAATAAAGCGAGATCGATCGACTGGGTTGATTGTTCCAGCGTCTTTGCAATTAAGCCATTCGAGGTCTGTTCCCAGGGAACTTTATTAGAATGCGGTGAAAAGTGTAAATCAATCTGCGTTTCACCAATATTGAACTGTTGCACAGGTCGAACAGGCTTTTTCACGCCAAACTTACGACCGCGCCACATCAATTCAAACTCTTGAGTAAATGCTTGTGCAAGTTCAGGACTGTTAATTTTCAAAAGCGTGTTTGCGTTACCGCGACTGCTCGGGCGGGACAGATCGCCGTGAACATCGGACATTGTCCAATTAGCTGAAGTGGCGATCGTCGTCTTACCATCTACAACCATAAACTTATGGTGCATCAGCCCACTCCCGCGACTACCATCAGCACGATCATCCATTCGAGCAATCTTCGCAGTGTCTAGAACAACTAAAGCATCACGCTCTCGAATCTCAGCTTCACTCAATTGTCCATTGTTGTTCTCGTCAATCAGCGATCGTGATTCTTGATATCTTGCTTTCTCGCGCTCTGGTAGCTTCTCAACTTCCGCAGTCGTGTACGCGCTGTAGGGACGAGCATACTCATGCTCCAAAATGACTCGAACTTTTACCCCAGATGCAGCACGATCGCGCAAGGCTTTCGCTACATTCGGCAATCGAAATTCTTGCACCGCAATATCAATACTTGAGGTTGCAGTCGCGATCGCGTCAATCAAAACTTGTTCTAGATTGTTGCCCGATCGCGTAATTTTCCGGTATGGCTCGGTGTATTCAGACGACGGATCATGATTGGTAAAAACTTGAATATTCGGGTCTTGCGGGAGCGGCTTTGGACGATCGCTCACGGAAGACGCAACTTGACAACCTGTAAACAGTGCCACACAGAGACTAAACTGAAGAAGGTGATTGAGTCTACCCATAAGCTAGATTGCCCCGCAAGATGAGCTTGCTACTGTTAAAGCAGCAGTTCTACAGCATCCGTAGCGTACCCATTCTTCTCTTGTCAACACCGCTCATGCAAATCTACCTTGATTACAGTGCAACGACTCCCACGCGACCCGAAGCGATCGCACAAATGCAGCAAGTCTTAGCAGAACAATGGGGCAATCCGTCGAGTTTGCACACCTGGGGAAACCGCGCCGCTACGATTTTGGAGCGATCGCGGATGCAGATTGCGATGCTGATTAATGCACCTGCGGAATCGATCGTCTTCACCTCTGGCGGTACAGAGTCAAATAATCTTGCCGTGATGGGAATCGCGCATCAGTACAGCACCCCCCAACACATGATCATTTCGAGCGTCGAACATTCGGCAATCTCCGAACCTGCTCGACTTCTAGAGCAGTGGGGCTGGGAAATTACGCGCTTGCCGGTGAATGTGTTGGGACAGGTAAATCCGGCTGATTTGCAGGCAGCATTGCGAGCAAATACGGTATTAGTCTCGATCATCTATGGTCAAAGCGAGGTCGGAACCGTTCAGCCGATCGCGCAACTTGGTCAAATCGTGCGGAATCATGGCGCAATCTTTCACACCGATGCGGTTCAAGTCGCAGGAAGATTGCCGCTTGATGTGCAACAGTTACCGATCGATTTATTATCCCTTTCAAGCCATAAGCTGTATGGTTCTCAGGGAGCCGGAGCGTTGTATGTTCGTCCGGGTGTGGAATTGGTTCCGATCCTAGGGGGCGGTGGGCAGGAAGGAAAGTTACGATCGGGCACTCAAGCTTTACCTGCGATCGCGAGTTTTGGAACTGCCGCCGAGTTAAGCGCTCAAGAATTGCCAACCGAAACGCCGCGATTGATTCGATTGCGCGATCGTTTGTTCGATCAGCTTGCGGATGTTCCTGAATTAGTGACGACAGGCGATCGCATTCATCGCTTGCCGCATCATGTCAGTTTTTGTTTGCCCAATGCAGATGGCGAAACCTTGAATGGAAAAGTCTTAGTCCGTCAGATGAATTTAGCAGGCATTGGAATTAGTGCGGGGGCTGCTTGTAGTAGTGGCACTTTGAAGCCAAGTCCGATTTTGTTAGCAATGGGATATAGCGATCATGCGGCAAAATCGGGAATCCGCTTAACGTTGGGACGATATACGACTGAGGAAGATATTGATTGGAGTGCGATCGTGCTGAAGCAAATTCTGGCGCGACTGCAACCGCAAAAACAGCCTTGTGAATGCGTTTGAGATCCTTCTAGAGAAATGAGAGAATTACCCTCTCCTTACAATGTATATGGGTTTCTTTTCTTAAACACTGCCATAGAAAAAGTTGCGGAGGTATTGCGAAGTCGTTTAGGGCTAACAGAAGCACAAGTGTACATCTACAAAAGCCAGTTTGATGGTAGTGAAATACTTCACATCAATACCGAAGCGTTTGAGTTTGAAGCTCGAAAAGCAACACAAGGAGACTCTTGGTTATTCAATGGATCAGTAGCAGGCGATCGAGATGAAGTTTTAAGCGTACTTCAAACAGTATCAAACCCACTACGCTGGTCGGGTACGAAGTAAAATTTGAAATTTATGATGAAAAATTCAATTGTATTGCTGAGTATCCTTAATCAAATTTAGAGCTTTTCTAAGCTCAAGATGTTCGAGAGTACAATCTTTTCATGTACGATGACACCTGCCGATTTCTTGCTGAACAGTTCTCCACCGACTTTGCCAGTTGGCCGCTTGGAAGGTCTGTTAACCTGACCGAACTCAAACCCTCTGAACTTTCGCTTGATCCCATTCGAGCAGATGCTTTGATTCTGCTTCAGTCCGACGACACTGTTTTGCATCTAGAGTTTCAGACCCGCCCCGATAAAGACATTCCCTTCCGAATGCTGGATTACCGAGTGCGAGTTTACCGGAAGTATCCAGACAAAGCGATGCAGCAAGTCGTGATTTATCTCCAGCCCACTGGATCAGAGCTTGTTCGGCAAACTCGCTTTGTCATGCAACGGACTCAACATGAATTTGATGTGATTTGTTTGTGGGAGCAACCAACGGATTTATTTTTGCAATATCCCGGACTAATTCCGTTTGCGGCTCTTGGTCGAACAGATTCAGAAATGGCATTGCGCCAAGCTTCTCAGGTAATTGGCGGAATCACAGATCCAACAATTCGAGCAAATTTATCAGCAGCTTCAGCAATTTTGGCTGGGATAAGATTAGAAGATGAGATCATTTATCGAATTTTGCGGAGGGATATCATGCAAGAATCATCTGTATACCGTTCGATCTTGGCAGAAGGTGAAACAAAAGGAGAGGAGAGAAAACAACGAGAAATCGCGCTCAACTTGCTAAGAGAGGGGGTTTTAGTTGCTACGATCGTTCGCGCCACAGGATTGACGATCGAACAAGTTCAACAGCTTCAACAGCAACTTAACGAATCGGCTTCATCTTGATTTCAGCTTTGCCGCCGTTCTCAAAATCTGACCTGCTAACATTGCTGCACCAAAACCATTGTCAATGTTGACAACTCCAATTCCAGTTGCACAAGAATTCAGCATCGTTAACAATGCCGACAATCCGTTAAAGCTTGCACCGTAACCAATGCTGGTGGGAACCGCAACGATCGCACAGTCCGACAATCCCGCGACCACGCTCGGCAACGCTCCTTCCATTCCCGCAACAACAATCAACACATCCGCTTCAGACAATACCTGAACATTGCTGAGTAAACGGTGAATACCTGCAACTCCCACATCCCAAAGGCGTTGCACTCGAAAACCACACAGTTCAGCCGTAATTGCTGCTTCTTCGGCAACAGGTAAGTCAGCCGTACCTGCCGAAAGAATGCCGATCGTGCCTAGATGCGTTGGGGCTTGAACTGAATTTAACGCACAGATTCGAGCCATCGGGTAGTAAATTGCATCAGGAACCATTTCTTTGACCCAAGCATAGACTTCCGCTTCCATGCGAGTTGCCATCACAACCGAAGCGTTACCGCGCAGGGATTCCATGATCTGGGCAATCTGTTCGGGTGTTTTGCCGGGACTCCAAATTACTTCAGGAAATCCGGTTCTAAGCGATCGATGATGATCAATATTGGCGAATCCACCGACAGGCTCATACGACAGATACTTCAGCTTATTGAGAGCATCGGCTGAACTAATTTTGCCTTGAGAAACTTCATCAAGTAAGGCTTTGAGCGCTTCGGGTTGACTCATTGTTAAGGAGACATAGTTTACTCTTTAATTCTAAGTTCTTGAATATTCCACAGTCCCCAACTCGGTAAACCAGAGTATTTCAATCCTTGCACTCGATTTCGCACTGCCATGAGTGCAGAATCATTCACCAGATGAATCACCGGAAGTTGCTCTTGCACTAATTTTTGGAATTCACCGTAGATTTTTTTACGTTTTTCTGGGTCGAGTTCTCGCGCTCCTTCAATGAATAAGCGATCGATCTCTTTCTCCCAATCATTTGCCACATACCCTTGCATCTTGGGTTGCCCTGGCTGTTGGGTCAAATTAAACGAATGCGATCCACCACTGGTCATCCAGAGATTAGCAAGTCCCTGTGGTTCGATGCCACCCGTAAAACCAATCATGTGAGCATCCCACTCTCGCGATCCATTGATTCGATCGATCAAAACATTAAAATTAATCGGATTGTAATCAACTTCAATTCCAATTTTTGATAGGTCTTGTCGAACTTGAGCGCCGATCGCAACTCGCGTCAGATTGTTCGCATTAGTCATCAAGGTAAACCGAACACGATTCCCTTCGGAGTCAAACAACTGTCCGCGATCGTTATACTTAAATCCCGCCTTTTTCAGTAGCTCCCTCGATTTTTGTGGATTATAGTTATAAACCCTTAAGCCTTCTTTAAGCGAGAAAGGACTTTGCACAGAAATCGGAGAGTTTTGTACAACTCCTAGTCCTCGAAATAGGTTTGTATTGATGCGGTCTCTGTCGATCGCGTATGCCACCGCTTGCCGAAATTCTAGTGTATTAAACCATTTCGATTTAATCGGATCAACGAACGGCTTTCCATTTTGATCTTTTGCTTTACTGAGATTGAACGTTAGATACAATACTCCCGACCAAGGCCCGCCGTTTAGAACTTGGAAGTTTCCACGTTTGTCTTCTCGCTTCAGCAATGAGAAATACTCCGGTCGAAGCGGTCTAGTATCTCCCATCACATCTAAATCGCCGGAGCGAAATCTCAGCAATTGGGTATCTTGATTCTCAATAAACTGCCAAATGATTCGACCGATATAAGGCAATTGTTTTCCGCTCTGATCTTTGCGCCAATAATACGGGTTTCGCTTTAAAACTAATCTTTGACCCGCGCTGTAGCTATCAATTACATAGGCACCATTGGTAATAATGTTCTTCGGATCAGTATCCGTTCCCCAAGTTGAAATAAAGGCTGAATTTCCGTCAGGCAGCTTATTTTTAACCGCTTCAGCAAGTGCATGTTTTGGGAGAATCATCACGCCCTCTGGAGCGGCAGTCGCAGCAAGCAACGGAGCGAATGGCTCGGGCAAAATGAATTCGACTTGTCGATCGTTAATTTTGCGAACCTTTGGAAAAACCTTCTGCGTTCCAATCTGAATAGTTTCCTTTTGGTCGGTTGGAATTTTCGGATTGAAAACAATATCCTCATAAGTAAAAATAACGTCATCTGATGTTAAAGGGGTTCCATCTGACCATTTCAGATTCGGGCGAAGCGTAAAAACGATTCGTTTATTATCAGGTGAAAATTTCCACGATTCTGCTAATGCAGGCTCATAGCTTCCAGTAACACCATTCTCTCTCGTTAATCCTTCGTAAATAAACGGAAAGACACTTGGAAATGTTTGGTTATTTGCATAGTTAAACGTTTTAGGATCAGTTGGACTAACTAATACTAATTGTGGAACTTGTGCAGCTTCAGTTCGATAATTCCATGGGCTACAGCCAGATAGAAAGAGTGAAGCGATCGCAAGGATTAAAACAACGCTCCAACGCATCGATCGAATAAATTGAAATGACATATTTCTCATCCTTCAAGATCACTCACTTCGATTTCCTGCATTCGTTTAATTAATTGCTGATCGAGCGTGAGCAGTTCTAGCTTGAGGCATTTGGCGGTTGCAGCAATAATGGCATCCGGTGTTTTTAAGCAATATTGACGGCGAACAACGATCGTACAATCTTCTATCTCTCTAGTTAGTGCAGCATAGTACATTGGAGCTAAGATGCGCTCAATCCCTTCCACCTCTTGCGGTGTGATATCTGGAAATCCGAGCAGTTCAATTCGCGTGATAGCACTATAAGCGCAAGCCTGAACCACGATCGCACGATCGATTATTTCCTGGGTCACTGCTGCTTGCTGCTTTACCAAACCGATGATGTAATTAGTATCTAGAAGAAATCTAATTCCACTCATCGCGCAGCTTTCTTTGTAGTGCTACTGGATCTTGATTAAAGTTGGGTGAGTCTTTCAGAATTCCGACGAAATCAGAAAGAGGTGTTTCTGACTGTCGCGCCACTGTTTGACCCTCTACTTGTACTCTAGTAGCTTGCTGCAAAGACTCAACAAACATAAGCACCTGGCTGGCTTGCTCCTCTGGCAGCGTCTTCACCAATTCGTAAATCTTATCTGCCACTTTCATCATCCATTAATCCTCAACTCTAAGTTCGTGGAGATTCCACAATGCGCCGCCGCTCTCAGGATACTGTACACCCTCAATGCTGTTGCGAACCACTGCCATCACTCTTGCATTCACCAACGGAATCCAAGGCAAATACTCCTGAGAAATTTTCTGGATCTGACCGTAAATCTGTTTACGCTTCGCTTCGTCTAACTCTCTTGCGCCTTCAATGTAGAGCCGTCCGATTTCTGCTTCCCAATCTGCCACAACCCGACCTTCGAGCGGGGGTTTTCCAGGAGACGCAGACTGATTAAAACTATGCGATCGACTATCCGGCAACCACACATTCGCCCCACTGTTTGGCTCTTTACTGCCACCCATTGCCAGCAAATACGCTTCCCAGTCTTGAGTGTTATCCAGCTTATCGATTAACACTCCAAAGTTAATCGGATTGATATCAACCTGAATTCCTAACTGACTCAAATCCTGCTTAATCTGAGCCACCATTGCTTCTCGAACCGTATTTCCAGCATTCGTAATCAAGGTAAATCGCACCGCATTTCCTTCTGCATCAGTCAATTGACCGCGAGAATTGAGTTTGAATCCGGCTTCTTTTAGCAGTTGCTTCGATTTCGTTTGATCAAAGTTGTAAGATTTTAATCCTTCTTCGGGTTTGAGATAGTATGGACTCGTTTCTAGAATTTGAGAATTGATTAACACACCCAAACCGCGATAGATGTTGGTGTTCATGCGCTCGCGATCGATACCATACGCGATTGCCTGCCGAAACTTCGGATTGTTAAACCACTTCGACTTCACCGGATCAACCACAGGACGACCGTTTCTGCGTCCTTGATTCAGGTTAAACGCCATAAACGTGGTAATCGGTCGAGTGCCACCAATGTAAGCTGTAAAGCTACCGCGCTTTTCCTCTTTTTTCAGAATTGGATAATCTTCTGCCCGAATCGGTTCAGAGATATCTAACCCACCCGATCGAAACTGTAAAAGCTCGGTATTCTGGTTTTCGACCACGCTCCAAACAATCCGCTCAATATACGGTTGTTGATTGCCTTGAGCATCTTTGCGCCAGTAGTAAGGATTGCGCTTAAAGATGATTCGCTGAGTGGCGACATATTGATCGATCGTATACTGACCGTTCGTAACAATCTTTTTCGGATCGGTATCCGTTCCCCAAGTCGAGAGAAACAACGGATTGCCGTCTCTGCCCGTTTTCGCGATCGTTTCCGCTAAGATGTGTTTTGGCAAAATTCCGAGTCCACCCGTCACCCGTAGAAATGGAGCAAACGGTTCTGGGGTCGTGAATTCGACTCTGCGATCGTCGATCTTCCGCACGGTGGGCAATTGCCGCTCTTTACCAATCCGTAGCACATCTTGAATATCAGTCGGAACTTTGGGATTCAAGAAAATATCGCGAAACGTAAACACGACATCATCCGCCGTTAAAGGTGCGCCATCCGACCACTTCAAGCCCTCTCGCAGCGTAAAGGTCACTTTCTTTTTATCCGGGGAAAGCTCCCATTTCTCGGCTAATTCTGGCTCCAGCTTGTCGGTTAAAGCATTTTCGGTCACTAATCCGACATACATCAGACCCGCAACGTTTGGATCTTCGTTAATCAGCGCATAGTTGAACGACTTGGGATCGCTCAGAATGCTATCGACCATTTGTGGAACTCGCGCTGCTTGTGTCTTATATCCTTGAGGATTGCAAGCCGTGACAGTCAACACAAGGCAGAACGCCGCCATTGCGAATGTCCAGAATCGCCAGAAACCTGTCGGAGCGGAAAATTTCATACGTCGATCGCGCATCTTTCAGAGAGTGATTCTATCCTTTCTACACCTTTTGCGCGATTTCTGGGAGATTTCTGGGAGATTATCAACCTGAATATCAATCTGGCAGCAATGCTCTATCCCAATTTGGAGTAGAAACGTGCGATCGCTAATACCAGATTGATTTGTGGATGCGACAGACTCTCGCCCCCTAAATCCCCCATTCTGGGTGACTTTGAGTATGATCTGTCGCATTCTATGTTTAATTCGGTATAAGAATCGCTAAGAATTGTGGACTCTTCACCGCAGAACGTCAGCCCATCCCGGATGTCAAAACTGATAGCGAATTCGGGCTTGAACAAAATGATCGCTGACATCCCGCTTGCCTAAAATTGTTTCGTATCCAACTCCGATCGACAAATTATTCGCAAACTGGGTTTGGACTCCTGCGCTCAAGCGAATAAAATCTCGATCGGGTTCACCCGTTCTGGTGCGATTAGGGATTCCGGGTTGACCGACAAGCTCGGTGACAATTTCGCGACTTCCGTTGGAAAATTCATGCTCATAGTTTGCCGCAATAAACGGCGTTACCGTTGCAGCAGGAGAACGGAAATCATACGAAAGCTGCGCTCCAACATTCAAAATGACAGAATCTGCTGTTTGATCAGCCACATTCAAATTCAGAATACTGCCGTTTCGCTCTGTGTAGCCATCAATGTTAACTCTGGTATATCGAACACCAATCATCGGCCCGACAGAGAGCTGATCTCTTCCAAAGTTATACCCTGTGTTCAAACGAACCGAGAATTGATTACCGTTAGTCTTTGCAGTTGCAGAGCGGAAACCTGTCGCATTAATTTTCCGATCGATTTCAAAGTCATTCCAGCCATAGTTAATCACTGCATCTGCATAGAAGCGATCGCGCTCATAACTTCCATAGGCAGATAGCGAATAACTATCAATCTCAACTCTGCCACGATTGTTGTTTAAGTCACTATTGCTGCTTGCATAATTGAATGCTAATCCCAGTGCTAGGTCATCTGTGACGCGATAATCTGCTCCGACTGTAACGCCTTTGGTATCAAAATCAAACCCTGTACTGCGATCGTTTGCATCCTGACTCCCAAAGTTAAAATCTCCGTTCACAAATACACCCAGTCTTTGAGTTGGATTTTGAGTTGGATTTCGCAGCGTCAATAATCGACCATCCAGATCGCGAGTGGGACGACGCGCCACACCCAGCGCAATCTCGGCTTGAGGCACGATCGTTTGCGGAGCCGTCAAGATGTCCAGCGCATACTCTGAAACAATTCGATGCGCGGCGGTTGTTGGATGAATATCATCCCAAAATAGAAACTGATCGCAATTTGCGCCCGATAGAATACAGGGCTGAGTCACGTTGGTAAAGCCAAATCGAGCCGGATCATTGAACACTTCATTGAGTAATGCGCCAATATCAAGCGGAATGATATTCACATCTGGCTGACTTTGCGCTAAGGCTTGTAATGAGGTTCTTAAGCCTTGATTGTGCGCGATCGACAGTTGGGTGAGTCCCGCACGTCGCTCTGGAGTCCTCGCTCCCGGAGTTCTGCCTAAATCCGGCAGATTTGGCACGATCAAAGTTCTTGTGCCTGCTGCCGTCAGGCGTTGCAGAATGTTAGAAATATTTCCCAGTGGAATTGCAGGATCAGTAACACGACCACCAAGATAATCATTTGCGCCTGCCCAAACGACAAACACACGATCTGGGCTAATACTCGGTGAATTCTGCAAAAAGCCATTCACCTGAGTCGTCACGCCGGGTAAAAATGGAACCGTGGTGTTTATCGTTCCGCTCGAAGCTCCACCGAATGCAAAATTCGTGGTTGTGGTTGTTAGGTTGAGTGTTTCAGCAAGGCTTTCAATCCAAACAGGCCCATTACTCAACCGACCGTTGAAATAAGGTGGACTTGGCGGAAATAATCCGTTTGTGGCTCTGAACGCATTGCCATTATCTGAAAGGCTATCTCCAAAAACTGTAAATCCTTCAATCGCTTGAGCCGAGACGCGAACAGGTAGTAAGGAAACCGCGATCGCCAACGAAAGTGTAAAAATCTTGCATTTCATAATACTTTCTGATGCTTCATCACACTTACCCTAGAGTGTAGAACAGAGAAGCTTAAATTTTGTGATTAGTAATTACTGTTTGAAAATCACGTCAGAATGAAGAGAGCGATCGAGGACAATCTCATGACTCAAGCAAAAGTCAAGTTTTCGAGTTTTGAAGAATATTTGTCCTATGATGACGGGACAGATCAGCTTTACGAGTTATGGAATGGGGAGCTAGTCGCATTGCCACCGGAATCAGGACTAAATTTTCAAATAGCCACCTTTCTACTCTTACAGCTTGTTCCATTCATTGACTACCGTAGGATTCGAGGACATGGACTAGAGCTACAAGTCCGTGGTGAACCCCAGAACCGCTTTCCTGATCTGACGGTGCTTCGCGAAGAACACATCGAGCAGTTAAAACGCCGCAATACGATCCTTTTATCAATGGCTCCTCCCCTGCTGGTGGTGGAAATTGTCAGTCCGGGGGAAACCAATCGATCGCGGGACTACACCAACAAGCGTGAACAGTACGAAGATCGAGGGATTCCTGAATATTGGATTGTTGATCCTCAAACTCAGAGTGTCACGGTGCTGCAATTAGAAGCAGGAGCCTATCAAGAAATCGGAGCGTTTCAAGGCGATCAAGTCATTTCTTCCTCAACTTTCCCAATGCTCAACCTAACGCCAGCACAAATTTTTTCGGCTTAAGAACGCTGTCGCAAAATGAATTCTGCGATCGCCAAATCCACAGGCGTTGTGACTTTCAAATTCGTTTCTTCACCTTCCACAATCCGCACCAACAATCCACATTGTTCAAATAGTGCCGCATCATCCGTCACTTCCCAGCCCTTCTGCCGCC
Organism: Cyanobacteria bacterium FACHB-DQ100; assembly: GCA_014695195.1. Lineage (NCBI taxonomy): Bacteria > Bacillati > Cyanobacteriota > Cyanobacteria bacterium FACHB-DQ100. The sequence continues at coordinate 17,932 of JACJNW010000039.1, forward strand.
CTTGTTCATGGCACTTTTTCAGCAGTGAAACTGAGAATCCTTGAGGAGTTTGGGCAGCCCAAAGCCGCGATCGATCCGGTGTACTTTCAATCGCCCCGGTTGCATCCACAACTTTAATCGTATCTTTGACCGGAATTGCAGCAATTAATCCATCACAAGATTGCAATGCTTCAGAGCAACGATCGAACAGTTCTGGCGTGGCTAAACAGCGTGCGCCGTCGTGAATCAAAACGGATTCAGCTCCAATCGGGAGTGCTTGAAGTCCGTTGTAGACCGACTCTTGGCGAGTTGCACCCCCTTGAATAAACTGAACAGGCTTCGTCAGATTCAGCGACTCAACGATCGATTTGAAGTCTTCCCAATCGATCGATTGCCCGATGATGCCGATCCATTTGATTGTTTGTGAGGCTTCTGCGGCAAGCAATGTCCAAGCAATTAAAGGCTTTCCCAGTAGTTCGAGCAGCAGTTTATTGCGCTCACTGCCCATTCTTCGTCCGGAACCCGCCGCAGGAATTAATAAATACACGATTCATTCCAATAACACTCCGAGTTCATAGTCTATCAGCGACAGCCGAGACTTTGACGAGTTGAGACATTGGTAATCGTGTTTGTTCCATTCGCAAGCTGGCACAGTTGCGGCACGATCGCCGGATCAAGCTGCGCGCCTGTGAAATCGACATTGCTGATCGAAGTGCTAACGAAAGTTGCTCCCCGCAAATCCGCATTTTTCAATACAGCATTGGTCAAATCAGAGAAACTGAACTGTGCGCCTGCAAGCTGAGCATTGTCTAATCTGGCATTTCTCAGGTACACACTGACAAGCTGCTGATTGCTTAGATTTGCGCCATTTAAGTCTGCACCCCCAAAAAATGAAGACCCAAGCGTCGCACCTTGAAAATTTGCACCCGTGAGCCGCGCCGAACCGAAATCAGTGTTTAGTAAGTAAGCATTGGTGAAATTCGCACGATCGAGAATCGCACGATTGAGCGAAGCCCGACTGACATCAGCGTTGGTGAAATCTGCTCCAGTAAAGTTGCTCGTTCGCCGATCGCTCGATCGTGCATTCACGACTAATTCACCTGCCTGAATTCCACTAAGGTTTGCTCCAGTCAGGTTAGCACCGCTGAAATTACTGCCGAACAGCGAAGAATTGATCAAGCGTGCATTGCTCAGATCGGTATTTGCCAAATTCACGTTGGTCAAATCGCACCCACGACACTCTTTAGTCGATTGCAACTGTTGAAGCTGCTGTGAGTTTTGAGCTTGGGCAGACGCGGAGATTAAAACTCCTGTGAGCGTGAGAAGCGCGATCGAAATCTTCTGCATAAGGTTCAACAGAGTTAGAAGTGCCTTTCTAATATTAGATTAAGGCCAAGACGATTCTTGCATCGGGATTACCATCACTTCTGGAATCACAGTTTCCGGTGGTTGGGTGAGAATGTAGCGAATGGTATCCGCAACGTTTTTGGGGTCTTGGAGCTTGTCAAGCGGCGTATCGGGGAAGCGATCGAGAATAAATGGAGTCTGCATTCCGCCTGCAATCACAGCCGTAACTTTGACCCGCTCTGGACGGGCTTCAACGTGCAGCGCATGACTAAACCCAACTAAGCCCCACTTACTGGCATGATACGCAGTTGCATTCGCCCATGTGCGCTTTGATGCAGTCGAAGCAATGTTGACGATATGTCCAGACTTGCGCTGCTTCATGTGCGTAATCACCGCTTTCGACAGAATGAAGGGTGCGCGGAGGTTCACCGCAAGAACCCGATCCCAGTCTTTGACATCGAGTTCTTCGATCGACACCGTAACATCAATTCCCGCATTGTTAATCAGAATATCTAAGTGATCATATTCTGCAATCACTTTGTCAATGCTGGAGAGAATTTGATTCTCATCGGTAACATCTAAGCGCAAGGCTGCCGCTTTTCCACCTTCTGAGCTAATTTCGGAGACAACTTTCTCAGCGAGATCTTCTCGAATATCTGCGACGATGACAGTAACACCAGAAGCAGCCAGAACTCGACAAATTGCTTCGCCTAATCCTTGTGCGCCACCTGTCACGAGAGCTACTTTTCCAGTTAAATCACTCATTGTTTTCTCCTATATCAATTGTTTGTTCTTTGCGTTAACGGTGTTGCCCTCATCCCCAACCCTTCTCCCTGAGGGAGAAGGGAGCTAGAATTCTTGTCTCCTCTCCCCTAGGGAGAGGGTTTAGGGTGAGGGCGAAATTTTAGGCATATCGCAGTCCTAATAATTTACCGTTAACGGAAGTCCCGAAGCTTGTTTACGATTCTGTAATCTTAATCGTTGTCGCTTCGGTTTCTGTTCGTGATTCACTACCCATGCTTCAACTAATTCGCAAAGTAAGTGAATCACGACGATTTGCACTTCCTGAATGTGCTGTGAATCAGCCGCAGGAACCACGATCGATAAGTCACAGAGCGATCGAGCATGTCCTCCATCGCCGCCTAAAATTCCAATGCTCGGAATTCCTAAGCGTTGTGCGGTTTCAAACGCGGCAAGAATGTTTTTCGATCGACCGCTCGTGCTAATTCCAATGACTAAATCATTCGGTTGTGCAAATGCCTCAATCTGACGAGAAAACACCTGATCGTACCCCACATCATTTGCCCAAGCGGTCAACAATGCACTATCAGCAGACAGCGCGATCGCAGGCAGCGCCCGCCGATTTGGAATCTTGAATCGTCCGACAAATTCTGCTGCACAGTGTTGAGCATCTGAAGCGCTACCGCCATTGCCACAGATTAACACTTTGCCATCTTGAAGAAAGCAATTTGTGATCAAGGTTGCCGCTTGAGTAATTTCAGTTTGCAAGCAGGAGTGGGCTGCTTGAATGGCTGCAATCACTGAATTGAATCCCCGATCGATCACTGCCGCAGAATCTAACACAGTTGACTGATCAATCAGCACAGACTGATATAAATTCGCCATCGAGTCTGCCACACTTTGCCAAGTAAACAGATGATTGGCGCGCCGAATTGCTTGGCGGCTGAGCTTTTCCATTAAACTTGGATGAGCATACAAATGAGACAGACGATCGGCGATCGCATCGGGCTGATTCGGTGGCACAAGATAGCCTGTTTCACCATCTGCAACCGAGAATTTCACCCCACCGACATTCGAACCAATTACTGGAGTTCCGCAAGCCATTGCTTCAAGCGGTGTAATTCCGAAAGGTTCGTACCAAGGCGTTGTAATAAACACATCTGCTGCACTGTAGTAGTACCGCAACACTTCCCGCCCTTTGCGACCGACGAAATGCACACGATCGACGACTCCTAGCTCTGTTGCAATTGCATTCAGTCGATCGACCTCTTTCGCAATGCGCGGATCACTATCATTCAGTTCACCTCCCACAATGATCAACTGTGCAGGAGCCTTCTCAGAGAACTTTGCAAATCCCCGAATTGCGGTATCAACCCCTTTACGCGGAACCATGCGACCGAGTTGCAAAACAATGCGATCGTCAGGATTCCACCCTAAAGCAACTCTCGCCAATGCTTTATCTAAACACCAAAACTCAGATGAATCAAAGCCACAAGGCACGATCGTAATTTTGCGCGGATCAGCATTATAGAGTTCAATCAAATCCGTTTCATCTTGAGGACATTCGGCAACAATGCGATCGGCTTCCTGCACCAATCGATCCTCAATTTCAAACCGCTCATCCGGGAACTCATCGTTTCCGCCTTGATGAAATCGCCGCACCCGCCCCAACGCATGAAACGTAATCATAAACGGAATCTGCAACACTCGCTTCAACTCTGCGGCAACCAGCCCAGACATCCAGAAGTTAGCATGAACGAGATCATAGTGCGTATGCTGACAAAAACGCAGCATGTACGCTGTGAATTCCTGCATATGCGGCAATAGATCTTCCTTGCGAATCTCAACCGGATCACCTGCGGGAACATGAATTAAACGCACTCCCTCGCTCCAGTTGGCAATCTCCGGCAACAACGCCCGATCGCGCCTCGTGAAAATATCCACCTGATAACCGCGCTTGGCTAAATGCTTCGCCAACTGTCCGACATACACATTTTGTCCGCCACTATCCACACCGCCCAGAATCCCAAACGGCGAAGCGTGTTCACTAATTAATGCAATCCGTTTCATACGAGGGTCATAGTAGGTTTACGATCGACAACTTGTGCAAATGCCCGATTCCAATCGCGCTTAAACCGCTCGATATTGAATCGCTCTTCGGCAACTTTCCGCGCCCCCTGACTCAATCGCTGAGCTTCTTCGGGTGATTTCTGCAACTGCTGCATCACCTCGATTAAGCGATCGACATTCGTATCCACATAACCAGACACTCCGTTTTCAATCACCGTTGCCATTTCTGTGGTCGCAAGTCCAATGATTGGCATTCCGATCATCATGGCTTCGCAGACCGACAAGCCCAAACTGGTGTAGCGAATCGGATTGAAAAAGAATCGATAGTGTGACGTGAACTCAGCTAACTGTTGATGCGGAATCTCGCCCCGTCCACCGAGCTTTTCCGCCTGCATGCCGACTAAATCTAACGGCACTTGCGATCGCACTCGTTCAAAAATATCAGCTCCGAGTCTTCGTCCCCTTGCTTGCAATCCGTTCACTACGACAATGCCGCGATCGATCTGCCCTTGATAGCGCACATTTTCAGGAACCATAACACCGTGTTCAATCACACAGGTCGGTGTCACACCACTGTTCCACATCAGATCATTAAAGTGCGTCACATGAACTAATAGGACATTTGGATCATTCACAACATGCGGTGTATCTGTTGGATGTTCGCGGGGTGGATCATGTTCCAGATAGAGCCGAGGCAAGGAGCGCTGTTGCTCCGACAGAATCTCGTACTGATCTTCGAGATAGTTTTTGCGTGATTGGAACAAGATGCAATCGAACTCCAAGTTCCGTACTTCTTCAGCCGGAACATTATGCACATTGTCACCCCAAACAAATCCACCTAACTTACCGCCGTATCCTTCTGGAAACCCAGGTTTCACAGGCAGAAAGAATTGATGCGGCGACTGGACAAGGTAATACAAATAGCTCCCATGGACGTGCCAAGTAAGAATCCGAAGAGGTTTCATAACTAAAATTCCGAATAAGTGCGCGTTCTTGGAGCAGAACAATCAACGCAAAACAAACATACTGAATGATTGTTTTATATCATGCAAAATTTAACGAGAGAATACATTGGGCATTTGCACAAGATGTAATGAGTTTGTATGTTCAGAGATTGTGCAAATGCCCAACTTACGATCGCGAACCGCTAAACTTTCCGAATGCGAATCAACAAAAGAGCGCAACAGTAGCGCTAATCGAATCTGGATCGCATCATCAAATAGGCGGGGATTTAGTCCCGTTAATGAAGTAATTTTATCAAGGCGATAACTTAAAGTATTCCTGTGGATAGATAATTTCCCGGCTGTAGAAGACGGATAGCAATTTTCTGCAAAGAAAACTTCCAGCGTATCAATTAGTTCTGGCTCTTGATCTAACGGGCTGAGAAGATGTTTTGCTAAATCAATTTTTGTGCTTTCGTCTGAAATGCCAACGAAGGCAGCGACACCCAAATCGTCCAAACAATAAACTTGGTTTTCACCAGAAAAGTGATGTCCTAAAGACAATGCCGCTTGTGCATCTTGATACGATCGCGCCAACCCTTGAATGCCTGGATGATAGCGCCCAATTCCGATGCTGAGATTGGTTCCGGTTTGCGATCGCAATTGATTCAGCAATGCGGTACTGGCTCGTTTTAAGGCGGCTAAATTTGCCCACGATGGATTTCCGGCGGGGTCTTTCTGGTCTGCCCAAGCCTTAAGATCTTGAGTGCTACTGGCTTTTAATACTGCAATCTCACTCCCGCCAATGTAAGCACAAATTGTATCGTTAGGGAGATGAAAGAACTTAACAATGCTTTCAATAATTACCTGAATTCTGCGTTGAGTTTGAGCATCCAACATTTCAAACGGCTTAGTCGGACAAGAGAGCAAATATTCAGCCGCGTCAATCAAAATCACAGCCCGCGGACGAGTAAAATCTAAGCCCAAAATCTGCGCTTCTCGTAGCACTTCAGATTCGTTCCGGCTCGCAGAACGCAGCAGATCATGAATAAACTTGTTTTTCAGTTCTGGCTGAAAAGGCTGATCTGAGATCGACATTGCCTGAGCAATCACTAACTCTACTAAAACTTGCATTAGCCGCAGCGAAATCTCATCAGACTCTAAATGGCTGAGAATCAATTCGCCTCGTTGGTATCCGACCTGTAAAGGCAGTCTCAAATTCGATGGTGCATCAAAACAGTGTCCAACTGCCTCATTCTCGGTACTTACGACCACAATCGCTCGATCGTCCACTACAAACACTCGTGCATTCAGCACCTCTTGGATCTGCTGAACAATCACTTGAGCAACTCGCTTAAACCGAATTAGCGCAGCTCCTTCTCGTGTCACGCTGCCTCCCGAAGAGTATTCAGCATCTCCTCAATACTCGCTTTACACGCCGATAACACTCCGCCTCCAAACTCACAAGACACTCCGCCTCGCACCGGAATTCCGGCAAGATAACAAGCATAAGCAACCGGATACGGCGATCGATTCCCATCAGGTAAGACGATCGCCGCATCAAATTGCTCAACCTTCAGCAGTTCAATCAAATTCAGTAATCGCTCTGGAACATCAGACAAGCTTGTTTCAGAGATAGCAGAATGTACTAAGACCTGATTCACTTGAGCAATTGAGAGTGCCACTTGACTCAGCCGAGCCGCACACAGCACAACAATCTGCGAATTTGGCAACTGCAATCGCACCTGCTTAATTCCCGATCGCAATCCATCTGCATGATTGCCAGTCTGAATCACCAATACCTTCTCAGGCAACATGGAGTGCCTCCTGCTGTAATAGAGCTTCAACCTGCTCCAAGACCGTGCTAACCGAAGCAGGAGGCACAATCGATTGATGGCGCTGGCGATCCAAAGGCGACCATCGCTGCGGATCAGACCCACTAAAGATCACCACGCTTGGAACCTTGAGCGCCGCCGCAAGATGTGAAACTCCCGTATCATTGCACACCAACAATCGACAGTTTTCTAGCACTGCCGCCAACGTCCCCAAGCTGGTTCGTCCTGCTAGATTGATCGTCGGAGCCTTGATCAATTGTGCGATCGCCTCAGTTAATCCCCGTTCCGCATCGCTTCCGGTCAATACTACCTGCCATCCCTTCTGGGCGAGATGCTCTCCGATCGCTGCAAATCGATCGCTCGACCAACAGCGCGAAGAAACACTTGCCCCGGCATGAATACAGATATAGCGCTGTAGATCGTACAGTTGCAATAAAGCTTGTCCCTCCTGTCGATCGTTCTCTCCGATCGGAAATTCCATCTGCGCGTTTGACGCTGGGATTCCTACAAAATCAAGCAAGCGCAAATACCGCAAAATTTCATGCTCCGTTTCGACGAACGACAAAAACGAAGCGGGATCGGGACAAACTTGACTGGATTGGAAGAATCCGATCGTTCGCCCTGCACCGAGTTCCAGTGTTAGCGGATTCGTCACAACGCCGCTTCCATGCATCTGAATTGCGAGATCAAACTTGCGCGATCGCATTTCTACAAAAAAAGCTGGCAAAGCGGATAAATCAACAGGCTGCTCTGGCAGACCAGGATAACCAGGCAGCACTACAAACTCATCAATGTACTGCTCAAATCGCTCCGCTAATCCCTGTGAACCGGGCAAACCAATCAGCGTCACCTTTGCTTGAGGATAAGCGACTCTCAGAGCACGTAGAGCTGGCACTGCACACAGGAAGTCCCCCAATCCTGGTAATGCCCGAACGATCGCAATTCTTTCTGCTGTTGAAATCGCCTCACTCACACTGTCTACCTACTATCCGTCTACCTGCTACGTCTTGAAGCAGAGTAGAGGTTCTAGCTAAATTATGTCGTCCCCACATAGATAGAAGACAGTAGAAGCTCAGTCTGACCCAAGATAGAGATCATAAAAAAGTGGGTCAAAAGCCCACTTCGTTTAAAGACTGATCTACCAACTTGAAGTGCGATTAGGTAAGCTTCCTGACATCATCCGTGACATCAGTAAGCTGAGGAGCCGCCGCATCTTCCCAAGCATTCAGAATGACTGCATTTGAAACATTGCCAATGATGTTGAGCACTGTTTTGAAGCCATCAGTTAAGCGATCGATTCCCGCCACAATTGCCACTCCTTCCACGGGTAATCCTGATGCAGTCAGAACAGTCGTCATCATGATGATTCCAGAACCAGGAACACCCGGAGTGCTGAACGAAACTAAGAAGGTGCTGAGTACGATCGCAAGCAACAATGAAGGAGTCAAAGAAATATCAAACATTTGAGCAATAAACACCGCATTAAAGCCTTGCAAAATCGCTGATCCATCTCGCTTTAATGCTGTTCCTAAGGGGACTGCAAAGCTAGCAATGTCCTCACGCAGCCCATAATCTTCCTGAACATTCTTCAGCACGACAGGCAGTGCAGCATTAGAACTTGCAGTGCCAAATGCTAACGACAATGCTGGAACAAGACTTTGAAGCAGTTTAATCGGTTTGGCTTTCAGTATCGCAAGAATCAAGACATAGAAAGTAATCATGATCAATGTCGAAACAAAGAGCGAAAAGACATAGGTAAATAACTTCACGATTAGCTGTAGCCCTTCGGTTGCAATAACTGAGCTAACTAAGGCAAAAACACCAATCGGTGCAACATAAAGCACGATCGACAGAATTTTTTCACTAATGACATAGCAACTTTCAACAAAGCTAACAAAGCTTGCTGCCTTTTCACCCACAAGCTGAATTGCAACCCCAATCAACGCAGATGAGAAAATTACTTGTAGTAGGTTGCCTGTGCTAAGTGCTTCAATTGGGTTCGTTGGAATCAAGCTCACTAACCAGTCGATTAGTGATTGTTGTTGAGCGATCGCACTAATTTGCACATCAGTTGAAACCGACACTCCAACTCCAGGCTTAACAACAACCGCTATGATCAATCCCAATGCCACAGCAATCCCACTCGTTAAGCAATAGCTCACAATCAGCTTTACCGCATACCGCCCAACCTGTGCCGCATTCTGAATCCGAGTCAAGCCTAGAATCAGCGATGAAAAAACGATCGGCACAACCACAAACTGAATCAACCGCAAAAATGCCGTTCCAGTTGGACTGAGCAAATAGAGATCGAGCGGCAGGATCACTGTCGGAAAGAAATCATGCAGCACCGCCCCAAACCCGATTCCCACCGCCATTGCCACCAAAATCAGCGTCGATAAGCTCATAGTCTTGACTCTTCAACCGTCAGGACTCACTGTAGCACTGTCGATCGCTTCAGTTCTTCTGATCGCTCCCCTTATTCCCGTCTTTATATTTTTTCAAACGAATTCTTCAACGGGGTCAAAGAATTTGTCGCTCTACAGCTAAAATCCTCTATACTTTCCTCTGGCTAGCCCGTAGAGCTTCTAACGCTACAGTCCTCGACCTTAGATAGGTACCTTCACCCTAATAATATGTAACCTTTAATTTTGACAAATTTTTGACAAATTAAGGCTGCTGTTCAGCGATCATGCTTCTGCATAACTGAACTAGGCTTGCTAGATCTTTAGGAGTAATGTTCATGGTCGGACCAATTGTTCCACCAAAACAATATCGACAGCAGTTCGCCGAATGGTTGCTAGATACTAATCGCAGCGAAGCAGAAAAGCATCATGTGAGAAAACTTTGGTGGCAAGTGATGTGTCTAACTGGGGTGGATTACTTTTCGACCCTAGGCTATCAGCCAGGAATTGCAGCACTCGCCGCCGGAGCCCTATCTCCGATCGCAACACTGATTCTAGTGCTATTAACGCTTTTTGGAGCGCTTCCTATCTATCGTCGCGTTGCCAGTATCAGTCCGAATGGAGAAGGTTCGATCGCAATGCTCGAAAACCTTCTACCCGGATGGCAAGGCAAATTGTTTGTATTATGTTTGCTGGGCTTTGTTGCCACCGATTTTATTATTACGATTACCCTTTCTGCGGCGGATGCCACGGCTCACATCATTGAAAATCCGTTTGTTCCACACTTCCTGCATGGGCAAAGCGTTGCGATTACGCTGATACTAGTTGCCCTGTTAGGAGCAGTTTTTCTTAGAGGTTTCCAAGAAGCGATCGGCATTGCTGTCTTTTTAGTCAGTGTCTATTTGTTTCTGAATTTGATCACCATTGGTGTAGGCGCTTATCAAATATTGAATAACTTATCAGCTGTGGCAAACTGGCAACAAGCACTGTTTGCACAACAATCTAATCCATTGCTAATTGTAGGAGTTGCCGCACTACTGTTTCCTAAGTTAGCACTAGGACTGTCTGGATTTGAAACCGGGGTTGCTGTGATGCCGCTAGTACGAGGACGGCAAACTGATACCGAACAAGCCCCCAAAGGGCGAATTCGCAATACTCATAAGTTGTTGGGAACTGCTGCAATAATTATGAGCTTTTTCCTCATGACCAGTAGTCTTGTTACAACACTATTAATTCCAGCGGCAGAGTTCCAAGCAGGCGGAAAAGCAAACGGACGCGCACTGGCATATCTAGCACACCTATATCTAGGAAATGCCTTTGGAACTGTTTACGACTTAAGCACGATCGCAATTCTCTGGTTTGCGGGTGCTTCTGCAATGGCAGGATTGTTAAACATTGTGCCGCGCTATCTACCCCGCTACGGAATGGCTCCCAGTTGGACATTGATGATTCGTCCTTTAGTGCTGATTTACACCTTTGTTGCCTTTGTCGTAACCATCATTTTCAAGGCGAATGTTGAGGCACAGGGGGGAGCTTATGCTACAGGTGTGTTAGTGCTAATGAGTTCAGCCGCGATCGCGGTCACACTCTCAACGCGCAATCGAGGCAAACTTTCCAGAACGCTCACGTTCGGCATCATTACTCTAGTGTTTATCTACACTACGATCGTCAATATTATCGAGCGACCTGAAGGAATTCGGATTGCCTCGCTGTTTATCGGAGCGATCATTGTCACGTCGATGATTTCGCGAGTTTGGCGATCAACTGAGCTTCGGGCTGAGCACCTTGAGTTTGATGAAGTTGCGCGTCAATTTCTCGCTCAAGAAAATCATCATGCGGTGCGATTGATTGCAAATCGGATCAGTATAGGGGATGAACGAGAGTATTTTCTCAAAGAACAAGAGGTACGCGAAGATACTCACATTCCACCAGATGAAACCATTCTGTTTCTAGAAATCCAGATTTCAGATGCGTCGCAATTTGCTCATACCATTCAAGTCCAAGGAGTGCAGGTTGGAAACTATCGCATCTTGAGAGCCAGAAGTGCTGCTGTACCGAATGCGATCGCAGCCATTGCCTTAGCCATTCGAGATGAAACGGGTCGGCTTCCTCATGTTTACTTTGGCTGGGTCGAAGGCAATCCGATTCAATATTTGATGCGGTTTATTCTACTGGGTGAAGGAGATATCGCAGTTTTAACTCGCGAAGTCTTGCGAAAAGCTGAAAGAATTCCGCAACGCCGTCCCCGCATCCACGTCGGCGGATAGTTCTGCCTGGGGATACAGGTTGCGCTTGTAGCAATCTCGCTATGTTCAAAATGCAGAGTTAGGAGCAGTTCATTGAAACCCTGGATGATCATTGCGATCGTAACGATATTGGTATCGTTTGGAAGCTTTCTGTTTCACCCCAAAGAGGACATTCGCTGGGTGAAACGGCTGAATCTTCCACGCTGGTTAGCGATCGTTGAACCTGTAATTCCAGTGATTTGGACTGTGATTTTTACCTGTGGTGCAATCTCGGCGCTGCTTGTGTGGAGAGCCGATCCAGGCAGCCTCAAAACCTGGTTGATTATGGGCTTCTATCTGCTTGTGGAGGTCGTGACTGTTGCTTATATTCCGCTGACGTTAAGACTTCGCAGCTTAGCGATCGGAACGGTAATCGGAGGCTTTGGTGGGGTTTTGGGTTTTGTCTTAGCTCTCTCGGTATTGCCGATTTCTCCGCTTGCCGCCCTGTTTCTTGTGCCTTATTTGCTCTGGAGTCCGATCGGAACCTATGCGACCCGTGAGCTAATCGATTTCAATCCCGAAGCGATCTAACAAATTTATTTCGCCCTTCCCACAAATGTACCTTCGTTGGAGACTTCCGTTAAAACGCTGACGCTCTTAAGCGACTTATATGGGGCACTCTGAAATAGAAGTTGCTCATTCGCAAGTCCATTCTCGTCTACGGTTATGTCTCTTTCTCCGATCGCTCACTATCACATTCGTAAACTTCTAAGGCAAAATCTTGAATACCTCGATCGCTTGTTTCCACTTCAAATTGCTTCAATCTGAGTGACGACAATCTCGATCGCATTGTGCAAAATTTGCCACTCGCTCCTGGGAACCGCAGCTTGAGAATTCAAGAGCTTGAGCTGCTAACAAAGCTTTACCAGCAGCTTGAACAAAACCCAGCCAATGCAACCGCACTCATAGAGATCAAGTAGAGATCAAGCGCCGCATTTTTCAGACTCTTGGCTTTGAGATCAAGGACACTGCACCCAACCAGTACCCTCCTATTCTGCGGGAATCTACGATCGACAAATTTTCCTTCTTTTTCCAAGATCAAATTCGAGAAGGAATGCGGTATGCCAATACTCTCTATGGCGCAGCTTACCAATTTGATCTGAGATACCGTCTTCAGGCGTACCAAATGGCATGGGTACTCGCTGAAGCAAAAATCCCAATCGTAGTCACTCTGCCTGCGACTCGATTTGTGATTTGGATTAACTTACAATCTCCCTCGTATGGCGTTTTGGTTCGACAGGATGTCAGTCTTTTAAAGACCCTATCGTTGGTTAGTCTTGCTTTACGGAAAGGAAAACCGAAACAGCTTGAACCGAATTCATCCAAACAAAAATTATCACTGTATCCGCGGTGACGGTTTCAGGGATGATGAAATCAGACATGATTAAAAGACAGGTCTGAGCGTTCCTTTCTCGATCGAAACAATGCTAAAACTGCAGTTCTTATCGAAGCTAATGATGGGTTGTGCCGTTGGAGTCACATTGCTGACCTCCGGTTGCGCTCGATCGTCTAAACAAGTTGCGCTTTCGAGTGGAACCAGCCAGGGCTATTACAGTCGATTGGCAGAGCAAATTCGCTCCGTAACTCATCACACCGTACAGCTCAAGGTCGAAAACCGCGAATCTCAAGGCTCGATCGAGAACCTGAGGCGTTTACTCGATCGTCAGGTAGACTTCGCCTTAGTGCAGCTTGATGTCGTCAGCGATGCCATGAGCCAAGGGAAAGTTCAAGCCGTGGCAATTTTGGCAAATGAGCCGATTCACATCATCGCCTCCAAAGATGCCAAAATTCGATCGTTCTCCGACTTGAACAACAAGCGGGTCGGAGTTGGCTCTTCAGGCAGCGGCATCCGTTACACCTCGGAATATCTCATTCGAGCCTTCAACCTCAAGCTTCAGAAAGACAGCTCTAGCTTTGATGAAACCTTTCGTAAGCTCAGCATCCGTCAGCTTGATGCTGGATTCTATGTAGGAACGCTGGGTGCAAGCGAACGACTACGACAGGAGTTAATTGCAAATTCCTCGCTGCAACTGGTGTCGATCGAGCCTGAGCGCATCAACTACCTCACCAATCGCGATCCGGGTGCGTATCAGTCCACAACGATTCCGCAGGGTGTGTACAATCCGCGCCCTGTGATTCCCAGCCGCGATATTTCTACTCTCGCCACTGCAACTGTTCTGGTGACTCGCCCCGATGTCAGCACCGAAACGGTTGGCTTACTCACCTGGGCGATTCTATACAATTCCCGCCGGTTTTCGCTCTTTTATCCCGATTTGCAAACCGGGGAAGCGCGATCGCTGTTGCAGAGAAACTTGCTCTACGTCCACCCCGGCGCTCAGAATGTCTATGCTGAAAATGCTGATCCGCGCAATGCGTGGCTGCGATATCTCGAAGCCAATAGTGACCTCCAGGCAGGACTTGTGATTCTATTTGGCACGAGCGGGATTGGATTAATTATTCAGCGATGGAGACGCGATCGCAGCAAAAAGTTCCTCCTGGCTACCATCACTCGCACCAACGAACTGAAGCAGTTTCTTCCGCACAACCCTCAGCAAGCTCTAGAGGGCATTGAGGATCTGAGCCAGGAACACCGCTTGATGTTCATCGACGGTTCGATTACGTCGGATGTCTATGAGCAAGTACAGCACAAAACGCAAACTTTCGCGGTTCAATGCCGCACTATCCTAGAGCAGCAGCGAAAACAGTTTGTTCTGAACACACTACTGGTCTTAGATGACTGGCAAGCCTCGCTGCAAACCGATCCACAAGCCGCCCTACAGAAATTAGGCTATCTCAAGCAGCAATACCGCGAGATGTTGATTACTGACCAAGTTGAAGTTCAGGCATACATCGAGCTAATGGAGCTAACTTTACTGTCTGTGATGACTTTGAGCGGAACTGCTATTCTGCCTGAAATGGCTAGCCCAAGCTTGGAAGAGCGATCGGAGGGTTCATCAACCCCGGTCTAATTCAAACTTAAAGAATCGTAGGAGATCGCCAGTTCGTTACATAATCGTAGCGACGCGATCAGTCATGTCGCTACGATCCTCTAATGGAGAATTGCTTGTGTTCTGAATGTTTAGGTTTCTGAGGTGGACGATCGCGCAAAAGATGGAGCTAGAAATGCAACTAGCGCTCCGATCGCAAATCCTGCCACATTGCGAAACAGAGGGAGCCATTCCGAAGTGCGAGTCACGACTGGGCCAACACCGAACGCCAAAAACAAAATGCCCCACAGCGGCGAGAAAATCAGCGCCCACTGCCAAGCAAAAATCTGCCCTTCTTTACGAGGCTGTGCCGCAAAGCCAAACACCAATCCACCGACTGTAGATGTGATTAACGTCAATAACCACTGCTCACGCGGTAATCCCGGAACCACGCTACAGCCACCCTGCAACAAGCATCCTTTCACCGACTCTAACGCCTGCAAAATTGCCTGATCCCCGCCGTTATCTCTCACAAAAAACTGGTTGCCAAATCGGGTTTGCAGCTCGATCCAGAATGTCCGAGACAGTAGCGGATACAGGTCATCACCAACGCTGAAATTTAATAAATTCCCACCACGGGGATCAGCCACAAGCAAAACGCTTTTATCGTCCAAACCCCAAAATTGTTTTACCGCAGTTCCGGGAGTGCGATCGCTCTGAGTGAGAACGCGCAGTTTCCAGCCCGTCTTTGCCTCAAAATTGGTTAAATCTTCGGAGAGCGTCTCTTCCTGGATCGTCGTCAATTCATTCGCGAGATCAATCACATTCGTCGGATGATCGGGCAGCAGGTCAGGATTGTTATAAGCCTGAGCCGCAGGTGCGATCGTCCATACGGAGAGAACAACCATCAGCGCCATCAGTCCTTGTAACAGACGGCGGACTCGAAGAGTGTGCATGGGCGGTTTCACAGTTGTATGACTAAAGAACATAGAAGCGATCGTAAAATGAGACGTTCAGGGATTAACGTTCATTTTTGTTTACATTTGTTTAACTAATTCTAATATAGGATCGCGATCCCTGAGAAATTGGACTACTCTGGCTTACGCTGCACCGGTTGTCTTGGAGGTTCAGTGGGCTGCACGTCCGATTGCTCATTCGGTAAATTCTCACTGTGGCGATCATGGTGCGGGTCTGCGCTTAAAGAATCTTCGTAATGATTGTCGTCAAAAGGGTCGCGATAAGCAGTAGGACGAAAAAACGATCGTGGGTCTGAACCCGATGCCAACCGGGACGATCGCCGCGATTTATTCGGCTGGGTCAAGGTGCGCCATGCCGCTTTCACACCCACAAACACGCTTCGACTTGTCGTTTGCGCTTTTTGAACCTGCTGTTTTACTCCGGTAATGCTCTGATCGACCTGTTTCACCACTTGGGTTGCACTCTGAACACCCTGCGTCACGTCATCGGTGAGATCGGTGACTTCCAGACCCGTAATTCGCAGCGCCTCCAGCGTTGGCGGCAGTTCGCGATTCAGCGTATCAAATAGCTTTTCCGCACTGCGGGCGGCGCGTCCCATCTCATTAAACGCTGGGATTGCAACCGTAAGCAGTGCGGTCAAACTGATCGCCACCAATAAAATTGATAAACCTAACCAAAAAATAGGATCAGCCACATTTCACTCGCCTATCGCAAACGATCGCGTACCGGAGGATTTGGTTCATTCCCTGATTCAGTTTCACGATCGAGGAGTTGATGCTCACGCTGAGTCGCTTCGAGACCCGCCGAGATCGCTTCTTTCAATCGAGTCAGGGTACCATCCCAGTTTCGCAAAGCTGTCTCAGAAAATCGATCTGCCTGAAGTTGGACACTGGTGGAAAGATCTTCCGCAAGTTCAGGTAGGGCATCGGCTGATTTTTTGATCAGTTGTCGGGTTTCTCGCCCAGTGCGCGGTGCCATCAGTAAGCCTGCGATCGTTCCCATCGCCGCTCCGACAATCATGCCGCCTAAAAATGATCCAGACCGATTAGACATAATGCTCGGCTTTTCCCCTTGCTAGTATTTCGATCAACACCGTACCCCCATTTTGCCAGACGAAGAGAGCGATCTAGCGGTTCATTCGTTTTGTAGCAGATTTTCTTAAGCGTTGGGGGAGTTTGGGACTCAAGAACATCGATCGTCCCATACCAAGAAGTGCCATCGCTTTCTGAGCTTGCTGGAGTTTTGGCTGGAGTTGTCGATAGTTCTGACGAAGCTGGCGAACAGTGAGTTCTCGTCGCTCAATTCCTTCAGGTGCGCCGCTGAGTAGATTGTGTGTATTCTGTTCTGCAAGAATCAGGGCATCTGCGGCTTGAGAAAATGTCCGGCGCAGGTTCCGCATTTGCCAGGTCAGGTAGAACCCGTAAAGTGCCAGTGAAAGATTCAGAGCAATAACGGCGATTAACATGGTGCGATCGAGAATTTATCTTAATAATAGCCATGTCTTTACAAAATTCCGCGTTTTCCGTTGGGTCTGACGGTTAGCCAGTTCATTTTTGCGGTGGTTAACTGTTCTTCAGTGATTTTCGCGCCTGTGAGATTCGCGCCACAAAGGTTCGCTCCCCGGAGATTGGCATTGAGCAAATAGGCTTGGGTGAGATCGGCTCCCCGCAAATCTGCCCCTTGTAAATCCGCATTGCTCAGATAAGACTGCGCCATATTGGTATCACGTAAATTTGCGCGGCTTAAGTTGGCTCGCCCAAAATCTGCGTTAAATAAGTTTGCGCCTTGTAAGTTAATTTGCTTGAGATTCGATTGGTGAAAGACTGCACCGGCTAGATTAATTTTTGGAGCGACGACAGCGCACAGCTCTACAGAAGCAAAATCGCGTTTTCCTTTGGTATACAAATTAGCGAGAGTGATAGCATCCAGTTTTGTGGCCTGATTGATTCTGCCTTCGGTCATGCCGCTAGTGCGTCCGCCCGAATCACGAGGACGGGCTGCCATCATCCGGTTTCGGGCGGCTCCGGTTTGGGTGTGAGTTGAGTCCGATCGCGTATTCCTAGCACGAATTGCCATTGCTGCGCGAGCGGCGGGAGAGCTTGGCTGGGAATCGGGTTCGCGTTTCGGCAGGGTCGATCGGGCGGTGACGCTATTCATGCTGTTTGCCAAACTATCAAGATACGGTTCTAAGTCCAGCGCCCGGAGAATCTCATTAGCCGACTGAAACCGATGCCGCACGGACACTTCCAGCATTTTCTTCAAGACACCTGCAAAGTGTTCGCTGACGTGAACTTGCCTTTGCCAGAGGAGTTCGCCTGTTGTGGGATCGTAATCTAAATCTTTAGGAGATTTCCCAGACAAGAGATAAATACAGGTGACTCCGAGTGCATACAAGTCACTGGCATACACTGGACGCATCGCCATTTGCTCTGGTGGGGCAAACCCTGGTGTCCCAATGGCGTAAGCGGTTAAAGCAGTTTGATCCGATAAGCTTGTAGAAATCGAGTTAACCTGATTTTTCACGGCTCCAAAGTCAATTAGCACAAGCTTGCAGTCTTGCGATCGGCGGATCAGATTTGCAGGCTTGATGTCCCGGTGAATCACTTGATGGCTATGCACGTACTGCATGATCGGTAGAATTTCACTGAGAAACTGTTTGACTCCAGCTTCACTGAACGCGCCCGATCGTTTGATTTCCTGTTGCAGCGTCGATCCGCTAATATACTCTTGAACTAGATAAAATTCTTGATTTGCCTCAAAATAATCCAGCAAACGTGGCACTTGTGGATGATTGCCAATTCGTCCCAGCGTCTGGGCTTCTCGTTCAAACAAATCTCGCGCCATTTGCATGACATGAGGAGCCGTTGCGGTGGGACGGAGTTGTTTAATCACGCAATGAGGCTGACCGGGAAGCGATTCATCCCTAGCTAGAAATGTTGCACCAAAGCCACCTTGACCCAGCGCGTGAAACACCCGATACCGATCACGCAACAGCAGAGAAACACCACAAGCTTGACACCGCTCAACGTTCGCCAGATTTTCGGGATTAGAACAGACTGGATTTAAGCAATAGCTCATGAGGACATCGATCGCGCTACAGAATGTTTGACCCTGAACTGCCCAGAGCTGCAAGAATCTCCAAGGCAATCAGGTAGAGTATTCCCTAAAAGCCTCAATAAAGTTCATGGTTTCTGGGTACCCAAGTGGGATCAATAGCGCTGGCTATTCCACGCACTGCGATTGGATGCGGCGAGCGCTCGAATTGGCACAGCAAGCCGGAGATGCGGGAGAAGTTCCGGTTGGTGCGATCGTGGTTCGATCTAGCACGATTATTGCGGAGGCTGAGAACCGCCGAGAACGCGATCGCGATCCGACGGCTCATGCAGAAGTGTTGGCGCTGCGACAAGCGGGGCAAGCTTTACAGTCCTGGCATTTAAATGACTGTACGCTGTACGTAACGCTGGAACCCTGCCCGATGTGTGCGGGTGCGATCGTCTTGGCGCGATTAGGAATGCTTGTTTATGGAGCTGATGATCCGAAAGCTGGCGCGATTCGGACAGTGTTGAATTTGCCGGATAGCGCGGCATCGAATCATCGATTAACAGTATTCGGTGGGATTTTAGAAATGCCTTGCCGGGATCAATTGCAGCAATGGTTTCGACAGCGGCGTGAGCGTAAAGATTAATGCGAATCCGACAGACTGCGGTTCGAGACTGATCCCAATCGGCTTGCTTTTAGCTGGTCTGACGCAGAGCGTGGGAGAGTTCCACTGCTAGCAGTGGGAGTTTGCCAATTTGGCTAGTTTCGCTTTTGATTGTCGCCTCGGTTCAGTTTTTGCTCAATCTGCTGCCGCAGACTGAGCGCGTCTTGGTAATCGGGTCGAAGCTGAATGGCTTTGTCGATCGATGCGATCGATTCATCAATCCGCCCCAAGCGCCACAATACAGCACCCCGATTGTTCCAAGCCTCTGCTAAATCTGGTTTGAGGGTGGTTGCTTTATCCAGGGCGGCGATCGCTTCAGGGAAACGACCAAACCGGAACAGTAGCGTTCCCTGATTGCTCCACGCCTCAGCAAAATCAGGCTTCAGGGTGATAGCGCGTTGATAAAGCGGCAAGGCTTGCTCGTACTGTTGCTGTTGCTCCAGAGCGTACCCTTTACTCCATAAAGCTTCTGGATAATTCGGGCGCAGCGCTAATGCAGCCTCACACGCCGTGATCGCATCTTTACTACGCTGTAAATAATTCAAGCTGTAGCACCGTCCCCAATGCGCTTCAGCAGATTTGGCATCGATCGTGATCATCCGATCGTAGGTGTTCACGGCTTGCTGATACTGCTTTGCTGTCCGCTGCTGTTTTGCTTCGTCGAGGAGTTTTGCAGCTTGAGTCGCCGGATTCGGGGAAGGAGCAGGCGTGGAAATGCTCAGATTTCTTTGAGGGGGACGAGTGGCATTCCAACCGAAAAAAGTAGCGCCTAGTATCGTGAGTCCGATCGCAGGAGGCAGCATCCGACGGCGAGAAATCTTAGCGAGCGGTTCGCGCCATCTGACCGTTACGCTTTGCTTAAGTGTGCTGACTCGCATTAGGGATGTCGCCGCTAAGACGGTGGGACGGAACGACGCGAGAAACGGAAAGATTTTTCGCGCCTGCATCGCTGCATTGTCTAAATTGCGTGGAGGATTCACGGCTAAGGCTGCTGTGGGTACCGGAACCGAAGCGGTTCCGGTAGAGTTTGACGCGATCGGTGGATGTGAAGGCAGGGGGATAGGTGCAGCGCCGAGATCTGCGGAAATCGCTTGAATGGCGGTCAAAGCTTGTACAGCAGTGGCATAGCGATCGCGAAAGTCAGCACAGATCATCTTCTCTAGCACAGCAGCGATCGCGGGGCTAAGATCGGGTAGATGATCGCGCCACTGAAGCTCTCCGGTATTCGGATTTTGAGTGAGATGGGAAGGCGGAAGTCCGGTGAGAGCTTCGATCGCAATCACACCAACCGCATAAATATCGCTACTAAAGCGGGGCATTCCTGCCATTTGTTCGATCGCCATATAGCCTGGAGTGCCGATCGGGATCGTATGAGTTGGCACAGTGTGACTGAATCCGGTACTGACTTGCTTCACGGCTCCGAAATCGATCAGCACAATTTTGCCATCTGAGCGACGACGCATCAGATTTGAGGGCTTGATGTCGCGATGAATCACGTTCTGCTGATGCACAAAGCTCAGTCCGTCAAGCAAGCTGCGAAGCATCCAGAGGACTTGCGCTTCTGACCAGGGTTGCCCAGCAATCAGTTCTTCACCCACGGGGTGTCCGTCGATCCACTCCTGAACCAGGTAGAATTCTGAATTCTCCTGAAAGTGAGCCAGCAGGCGCGGAATTTGATCGTGATGTCCCAAGCGATAAAGCACTTGCGCCTCCGTATCAAACAGGCGGGCAGCGACCTGCAAGCTTTGGGGATGAGTAGACTGGGGTTTCAGTTGTTTCACGACGCAGCGAGGCTGACCGGGAAGGTGCAAATCCGCAGCAAGAAAAGTTTGACCGAATCCACCCGCGCTCAATTCCTGAATAACTTGATAGCGACCCCCCAATGGATGATTGGACGAATTAGACTGAAATCGCTGTAAAACACTCACGAATTGTTCTCACTCCTGGTGCATCGAACTTACGTCTTCTTACCCTACTTTCAGGGATTAGGGTAGGGGTCAGGCAAAGTTTTTAACTTCGGTTCCTGCTCAATTTTTTCAAACAAAGTTCAGGGCTATGATCCCCCAGGGAGAGAAGCCGGCTCTGAGAGTCGATCTCAATCTGCAAAAAACCAAAAAAGCGGGATTGCTCCCGCCTTTTGATTATTCTGCGTCGTCTTCGAGATCACCCACTTCAGTTTCCTCTGCAGTGGGAGGAACAAGCGCAACGGCTGCGATCGCATCTTCTTCGTCTAATCGCTGCACTCTGACTCCAGTGGCGGCGCGTGACTGCGATGAAATTGCATCCACCGACTGCCGAATAATAATGCCGCGATTGGTAATTAGCATCATTTCATCGCCTTCGTTGACAATGTGCAGCGCAGACAAAGTATCACCCGGTTTGCGGAACTTCGTCACCACAATTCCCATTCCTGCTCGGTTTTGCAGACGGAATTGTTTGACCGGAACTCGCTTACCATAGCCTCCGGTCGTGACGACAAGCGCCCACGGGCCGGACTGCGGCGGCAGTTCTGTGTTCTCGTCCAAGCTTGCTTCATCTTCAACGCCGGCAGGATCTTCGGCTTGCGCTTGGGCAACATCTGCCACAATTTGACCTGGCAGGATTGCCATACCGACTAAGCTATCGCCTTCTCGGAGAGACATCGCTCTTACCCCACGAGTTGCACGACCGAGTGGGCGCAATTGCTCATGGTTGACGCGGAAGTGAATTGATCGACCCTGACTTGATCCAATAATGATGCTGTCATCTACTCGCGATAGTCTCACCCATCGCAGTTGGTCGCCTTCTTCGAGCGAGATCGCAATCAAGCCGTTGGTGCGAATGTTGCTGAAGGCTGAGAGTGCCGTTTTCTTGATGTAGCCTTTGTTGGTCAACATCACCAGGTACTCATCATCGGAGAACTCACTCACAGAGATAACCGAGGTGATTTTTTCTCCGTGCGGCACAGTGAGCAACTGCACGATCGGCGTTCCTCGCGAGGTTCTTGATCCGACTGGAATTTGATAGGCTTTCAGCGCGTAGACGACTCCACGATCGCTAAAGAACAATACGCTGTCGTGGTCGCAGCAGCTAATGAAGTGTTCAACGGCATCGTCTTCCTTCATTCGCGCTCCAGACTTACCGCGAGTGGCGCGATTCTGGGCTTCAAACGTGCTGATCGGCATGCGCTTGATGTAGCCTTGTTCGGTGACAAGCACGATCGATTTCTCATTTGCAATCAGATCGATATCACCGAGGTCGTCTTCAGACTGTTCGATGATAGTTCGACGCGGTGTGGCATGACTCGCTCTAAGCTGCGTGACCTCTTGAGTGATGATGTCTAAGATGCGATCGCGTCTTGCCAAGATATCTAACAAGTCTTGAATTTGAGCTTGCAAATCTTGGTGTTCTTGCTCGATCTTTTCGGCTTCGAGTGCTGTTAACCGTCGAAGCTGCATTTGCAGAATTGCATCCGCTTGCTGTTCTGAAAGCGAGTAGGTTTCAATCAGTTGTTGTTTCGCCGTTGCGGTATCAGCCGCATGACGAATCAGCGCAATAATGCGATCGAGATTCGCCAGTGCAATTAACAATCCTTGCAGGAGATGATCGCGTTCTTGAGCTTTGCGGAGTTGGTACTGGGTGCGGCGGGTGATTGCTTCGACTCGGAACTCTAGGAACACGCTCAAGAACTGCCTCAGAGTCAGAAGCTGAGGTTCACCGTTCACGAGCGCCAGCATATTCGCGCCAAAGTTCGCCTGAATCGGAGTCTGCTTGTAGAGATTGTTTAACACGACGCGCGGGTAAGCATCGCGCCGCAGTTCGATGACAACTCGCATTCCGTCACGATCGCTCTCGTCGCGCACATCAGAAATGCCTTCGATCTTACGATCGTTCACCAGTTCTGCAATGCGTTCGATTAAAGCAGCTTTGTTGGTTTGATAGGGCAGAGCGGTAATAATGATCGCTTCTTTGTCCGGTCGTCCGCGCTGTTCGATCGTCTCGATCGCTGCCACACCTCGCATCGTGATTGAGCCGCGTCCTGTTGTGTAGGCTTCGCGAATTCCAGTCCGTCCTAAAATTTGCGCGCCTGTGGGAAAGTCAGGGCCTGGAATGTACTGCATCAATTCCAAATCAGTCAGGTCTGGATTTTGAATCAATGCGACTAAGCCATCGATCAATTCCCCTAAGTTATGCGGTGGAATGTTCGTCGCCATCCCGACTGCAATTCCGGCTGAACCATTGAGCAGAAGCTGCGGAATGCGGGCGGGGAGAACGGTCGGTTCTTGTACCGAACCATCGAAGTTATCGATAAAATCGACGGTCTCCGATTCGATGTCTTGCAGCAGCGCGTTGCCAGTCAGTGAAGTTAAACGACACTCGGTGTATCGCATCGCTGCGGGAGGATCGTTGTCGATCGATCCGAAGTTTCCATGCCCATCAATCAAGGGCGATCGCATCGAAAAGTCCTGCGCCATCCGCACTAAGGCATCGTACACGGCGGTATCTCCGTGCGGATGGTATTTCCCCAGCACTTCCCCGACCACACGGGCACACTTTCTAAAGGGTCGATCGTGCGTCAGTCCTAATTCGTGCATAGCATAAAGAATACGACGATGCACAGGTTTCAGCCCGTCCCGCGCATCGGGCAGCGCCCGCCCTACGATGACGCTCATCGCGTATTCCAGGTAAGACCGCTGCATTTCGTTGCGTAAATCGGTTGGAATAATCCGATCTTGGGGCGGTTCCTGGGAGAAGGTCATAGAAGACTCCGAGATACTTTTGTACTATCGAAAAGCGAAAAAATATGAGCGGAAAAAGATGCCTAGAAAGTATAGCTGCTTCGGCTCATATTGGATAAATTTTAGCACAAATTTAGCTTTGGGATCGGGGCTGAAATCCTTATGAAATCTAGGGTTTACTGGGATTATTTAAGAATTGCGGCAAGGGCTTGGTTTACGGTTGGATACTCGTACTCGAAGCCGGTGGTCAGGGTACGTTTTGGCAAAACTTGCTGTCCTTCGAGAACGACGATCGCGCCATCGCCCAATAATGCTTCTAACGCAAATGCCGGAACGGGCAACCAAGACGGACGATTCATCACTTGTCCGAGCGCGTCGGTGAGTTCTGCCATTTTCACCGGATTCGGAGCCGTTGCGTTATAGGTGCCTTCTAGATTGGAATCGGTCAGGGCTTTGAGAATCAGATTGACTAAATCCTCACGATGAATCCAGGAGAACCACTGTTTGCCTGAACCGATCGGCCCTCCCGCAAACATCCGAAACGGGGTTAACATTTTACCCAGTGCGCCGCCGTTTTCGAGAACAATTCCGATTCGGAAGATTACTAATCGGGTGCCGCTTTCTTTGACTTTGCTGGCTTCTGCTTCCCAAGCCTGACACACTTCGGCTAAGAAATCTTGTCCTGCGGCACTGGCTTCATCGAACGCCGCCGTTTCACTGGTGCCGTAAAAGCCGATCGCTGACGCATTCACGAGCACAGACGGTTTTGGATTGGCTTGAGCAATCCCATTCACCACATTTTGAGTCGTCAAAGTCCGGCTTTCTAGCAGAGATTTCTTGATCTCAGGAGTCCAGCGATTTTCAGCGATCGGTTCTCCGGCTAAATTCACAACCGCATCGCAGCCTGAGATTTTTGCTTGCCAGTCTCCCGCTTGTTTCGGATTGTATGCAACGATTTCTAAGTTTGAGGAGCGCGGAAGTTTTCGTTCTGCGCTGGCTCGATCGCGGCTGAATGCAACCACCGAATTCCCTTCTGCTAACAATCGTTCCACTAACCGTGATCCGACAAATCCTGTTGCCCCAGTCACCGCGACTTTCATAATCTTCAAGACGAAACGCCATCTGCAAGTATAGATCGCGCTTAATTCGGATCGAGTTCGCCGATCGACTTAAACTGATTCTGCTCGTCGAGTTGCACGACGATCGCTTCACCCTGATCGGGAACAACATCCGTGATCGCCGTAATGTTGACTTGATGCGTCACCATGATCACGACTTGCTTTGCAGCTTTGTTTTTGATCATGAATTGGCGGAGTTGTTCAGTTTGTCGCGGTTCGGTAGATCTGTCGCGAAAAAAAGAATTTAGCGCGGGAAACGGCTCAACTTTTCCTAAATTCATCAATTGAGCCGTTTCCAAGCAGCGACACCACTGACTCGATAGCACTCGCGACACGGGAACTTGTCGCTGTCTGAACACTTGACCGATTTGTTTGGCTTGATTTCTACCTTCTTGGGACAAATTGCGCTGAGTCGAACAATCGTTTAAGCGAAAGTTGCCTGGGTCACCTGTTCCGGGAGCCAGCGCGTGACGCATCAGAATCACCGTGAAGGTTTCTACTTGCCGCAATTGTCCCCAAATTGATCGATCGACCGGAGCAGGTCGAGCATTCACAGTTTCATCAGAAGCTTGAGATAGTGAACGATCGTACCCGCATCCAATCAATAACAATGGCAACAGCCAAACAAACCACTTCATCATTAAGACAGCAAGTAGGTGTAGCCGCTTAAACTGCGCTCATAGTTCTGAAGCAGCAATTGTGACTCTTGTAAGGTAATGCGATCGTCTTCTAGCGCGTGTTCAGTTTGCAATCGAACGCTTTCGATCATGTCTTCCACATCGTATTGCACATAGCCCAGCACTTCCTTGATCGTGTCACCCCGAACCACGTGCTGAATCTGATAGCCTTTAGGTGTGAGTTGAATGTGAACCGTATTGGTGTCCCCAAACAAGTTATGTAGGTTGCCCATGATTTCCTGGTATGCACCACTAAGAAACATTCCCAGATAGTAAGGCTCACCCGGCTTGAGCGAATGGAGTTCTAACACTGATTTCACGTCGCGTAGATCGATGAATTGATCAATCTTGCCATCACTATCACAGGTTAAATCTGCCAGAGTTGCTCGCTTTGTCGGTTCTTCGTTGAGTCTATGAATTGGCATGATTGGGAAGAGTTGATCGATCGCCCAACTGTCCGGAGCCGACTGAAACACCGAGAGATTCATGTAATACATCGAAGCCATAATTTTCTCAAGGTCTTCGATGTCATCGGGAATGTACTCAAGTTGACGCGAAAATGTAATGATTTTATGGCAGCAAGACCAATACAATCGCTCTGCTCTGGCTCGTTCGGTCAAGCTGAGATAGCCAAATCCAAATAGATTCACCGCCTCTTCTTTGAACTGAGCTGCATCGTGGTACATCTCTAGAAAGTTTTCACTGTTGATCGAGGTGTAAGTTTCATAGAGATTTTGGATGATTAGATGTTCATCTTCTTGGGGAGGTTCGGGCGTTTCAACCGCGACATCACTTGTACCCAGAATGTCAAACACCAGCACCGATTGATGCGATGCGATCGCTCGTCCACTTTCGCTAATTAAGGTTGGAACCGGAAGATTGGCAAGCGCACAAGCATCTCTCACGGCTGCAACCACATCATTCGCATAGTTCTGAGTGCTGTAGTTTTTCGAGGCGTGAAAGTTCGTTTGCGATCCGTCATAGTCCACGCCCAAACCGCCGCCCACATCGAGGTACTGCATATTCGCACCCAGTCTGCATAGTTCGATATAGATGCGACTGGCTTCACGCATGGCTTCTTTCAGCACACTGATTGCTGAAATCTGAGAACCAATGTGGAAATGCAGCAATTGCAGACAGTCCAACATATCGGCTGCTTTCAGTTGGTTCACGGTATCAATGATTTCGGGAACTGTTAAGCCGAATTTTGCTCGATCGCCTGCCGAAGTTCCCCAGCGTCCGATGCCTTTCGCGCTCAGTTTTGCTCGAACCCCTAAAATCGGTTGAATGCCGAGTTTTTTACTGGCTTCGATCGCCAGTCCAACTTCTTCGATCTGCTCTAGAACAATGATCGGCGTTTGTCCCAATCGTCTCGCTAACATCGCCGTTTCAATGTACTCCCGATCTTTGTAGCCGTTGCAGATCAGCAAGGCTCCAGGAGTTTTCAGCGACGCGAGAGCGATCATCAATTCCGGTTTTGATCCCGCTTCCAGCCCGAACTGATGCGGTTGACCAAAGCGCACCAAATCTTCGACCAAATGCCGTTGTTGGTTGCACTTAACCGGAAAGACCCCTTTGTAAACTCCGGGATAGCTGTAACGAGCGATCGCTTTTGCAAATGCAGAATTAATCCGCTCGACGCGATCCTCTAAAATATCCGAGAACCGAATCAGCAGCGGCAAACCAAGATTTCGTTGCTTTAGTGCATTCACCAAGTCAAACAAATCCAGCGATCCGCCGCGATTGCCTCTCGGTGAGACGGTGACGTGCCCCGCCGCATTAATTGAAAAGTACGGATCGCCCCAGCCCTGAATCCGATAAAGTTCTTCGCTATCTTCGATCGTCCACTTTTTCGGCGCAGCCAGCAGAGTGGAGGATTTCCCGTTTTGCTTGCCGTTCGACTTACCATTCTTAGTTTTCAAATCCTCCTCTTGCAAGCCCGGATCTGGTGGTTGTTTTTCGGGCTTGACAGTAGCGGAGCGTTCTCCCATCGTGGTTTTTCCTCATTGCAACGAATCTTCAAGCATCCAGTCTATCGCGTCCATCTGAAAACAGAAGTCTTTCATATCACCGGATTAACCGTTCTAAGATAATCTAGGTTCTGTAAATTTCACTTCATTTTTGGGAGTCCAGCTTGGAACGCACATTTTTAGCCATCAAGCCCGATGGCGTACAGCGCAAACTGATCGGTGAAATCATTCGCCGCTTTGAAACGAAGGGCTTTACCCTTGTCGGTTTGAAATTTATGAATGTCAGTCGCGAACTGGCAGAAAGCCATTACGGCGTTCACCGGGAACGTCCGTTTTTCGGCAGTCTGGTTGAATTCATCACTTCTGGCCCAGTCGTCGCAATGGTCTGGGAAGGCGATGGTGTGATTGCAGCAGCGCGGAAAGTGATCGGCGCAACCAATCCACTCACTGCTGAACCCGGAACAATCCGGGGTGATTTTGGTGCCAATATCGGACGTAATCTGATTCACGGGTCGGATGCGCCGGAAACTGCTCAAAGCGAGATTGCGCTTTGGTTTAAGGACGAAGAATTAGTGAATTGGCAGCCCACCGTGCTGTCTTGGATTTACGAATAATCGCAATCCTGAATTGGCGGCAAATTGTCGATCGTGACCCGGCGGCGTGCCGTCGGGTTTTGAGCAATTAAACCGGATCTTTTTCCGAAATGGGTTCAATTTCGGGCATGGCTTCGCTTTGGGATTCGGCGATCGCTTCAATCTCCGCGATATCATTTCGCTTAGAAAATCCCCATGCAAACACGATCGCAACCAGCGTAATCATCAACCATTCTGGCGGCACAAGCTGATCGTTCAGCACCCGCAACAGCAATCGAATTCCCACAAATGAAACAGTAACGTAACCTGCATCTTCGAGGTGCGTGAATTCTTCTAGCCAATTGATAAATAAACCTGCCATAAACCGCAGCACTACGATCCCGATCGTGCCGCCGAGCAAGATCAGCCAGGTTTCTTGAGAAACCGCGATCGCGGTCGTCACACTATCCAGCGAAAACGCCAAATCCGTAAAAGCAATTAACGGGATCGCTTGCCACAGCGAAGAAAATCGGGGGCTGTGATGCGCTCCTTCTTCTTTCTCGGCAGAGGTGAAATACTGAAATGCCAGCCACAGCAGATAGAGCGCTCCCGCTAACTCAAATTGCCAGTACCCAATCACCCAAGATGCTGCCAAAATCAGCGATATCCGCAAGATATAGGCAACCACTAGCCCAATATTCAGGGCGCGACGCTCTAGTTCTAGGTCTTGCAAGCCCTGAGTTATTGCAGCAAGGGCGATCGCGTTATCTGCCGACAACACGCATTCCAAGGCAACTAAAACGATTAGGACTAGGAAGGATTGCGGATTGAGTTGGGCAGGAAGATTCAGATCTATCATTCCAGAATATTAAAGGGACGAGCAGCGGTAATCAGACATTCTATTATCCCTTCTTGTGTCTAGATTGGCGACCACCGACCGGAGTATCAGCCTCCATTTTGCTCATATTCTCGAGCAAAATGGAGGCTCGGAGACAGAGAATACCCAATTCAGCCGCGGGATTTACAGCTTAGGCCGGAGAGGGCAGGAATCTTAACAAAACTTTACAAAGAAGCGGGTTTTCCCCAAACTCTCCACAGCCTCTCCACAGGTGATCGATTCCTTTTCCACACCTTTTCCACATCGAATAGAAAGTTTTCCACAGGGGATCGGGCTAGGATCGTCATTTTCCGGCAGACTGTGGAAAAGTCGAGTGCAATCCTGCTCACTGCTTGAGAATTACTTAATTTGTGAAGCGACATTAAGAAAAAATGGCTGAAATACCGATTCTATCGTTCAGTAATTTTGATCTAGCAGCGGATTGTTACGTTTCTTGATGTTGATCTTCTGGCAGCGATCGCGCAGAATGTAGCGACTAACCGAAAGCGTTCAGCCGAGCCGCGATACAAGATTTCCACAGCCCTGGAGATTGGAAAGAGCGACCGGACTGGCGTAGATTTCTGTTGCAGATTTTTGCAGAAATTCGAGGGTTAGCTCACCTACTGACGATTCATTATTTGAGGTTTGATGGATATGGATAGCAATATCAGTCTTTTTGTTGAAATTCCCGAAGCCCTACATCAATCATTCCAGTCGTTTCTCGATTCCCGTCCCGATTGGGATCAAGACCGAGTGATGTCTGCGGCGCTGTCTTTGTTCCTGCTGCAAAACCGCCCAGCAAATGAACGTCAAACCGATCGTCAGACAGCGCGGATTTATCTCGATTCCATCTTTAAGCGTCCGGTTGAACAGATTTAACTGTTTCGATTGGAACCTAGAAGCAGTGGATTAGAAGTCCGACGCTCTAGCATTCGGTCGAGCCGATTCAAGCATTATCGATTTCCGAACTGTACGTTCCTCATAACCTTGTTTGCCTCATCATGCCTTATCAGATTTCTGCGACAAAACTTCAGGCGTATAGTCGCTGTCCCTATGCGTACTATTTGCGGTACGAGCGGCGGCTTACGAGCAATGATTTCTTCGGTTCAGCAGCGTTGGGAACGGCACTGCATCAAGCGTTGGCAATGGTTCATCGGGACTGGCACTACCACGATTCTGTCCCCGATTTAGCCTGGGTGCATCGCTGCTGGGAAGAGCATTCAACCGGCTTGACTCCGAGCCAAGTTGAAGATGGTCGATCGATTCTTGAGCGTTATTACGAGAAGTTCATTTTGAATGCTCCGTCGTTACGCCAACCGTTAGCAGTTGAAGGAAGAATTCAGGCGTTTTTGCGCGTCGAAAGCCTCGAATTCTGTATTACGGGAAGATACGATCGGATCGACTATCTCAATGATGGGTTAGAGCTAATCGATTACAAGTCGAGCCGCGATCTGAAGGTTCCAGAGTCTGATGAGATGGATTTGCAGATCGGATTGTATTACCTGGCGTTGGAGCAGACTTATCAACAAAGTTTGAAGTATCTCACCTTGCTGTTTTTGCGAACGGGCGAGAAGGTTCGGTATCGAGCCACTCGCAGACATAAAAAGCAAGTGCAAGCGGTGATTTCAGATTTGGCGGTACGGTTGCGCCATGATGAAACATGGGAGCCAATACCAGGGAAGCAATGCGATCGTTGTGCATATTTCCGGTATTGTTCTGCGGTGAATGTTAACCCGGCTCCGTTGCCTACAACGGTTAGTGCAACTCCTGAGTTACAGCTTGCACTGGGATTGTAGAGTTTTGATATTGGTTCTTGGCTTCGTTTTGAGCGGAGGACTCATCGAACGGACGTTGTTTTCAGCATTGTTCAATATTGTTCAATGCCTTGGGTGGGTGTGCAGTATGAATCGTTTTATTGCTTACGCTAGAAAGTCTTCTAGCGCTCCGTTTCTCGTTTCAATTTATCGGGATTACCAAACCTTCAGTGGTTACGGTGCGGTTTGTTATTCTGCTCGCGATCGTCGAACCATTCAAAAACCGCGCCAAGTCACTCAAGAGATTGTCTATTCCCCTACCTGGAAGTCGAGCTAGAGTCGATCGATAGTTCATATTGAGTCGTTTTAGCTGTATTGGGAACAATCACGATCTCATAGATGCCTGATCGAGTGACCTTTCCCGTCCAGGTTAATTGATCAAAGCTTTTCAGCAGCGTTGCATTGTCAGTAATGATCCAAACGCTGACCGACTCTGCTTTTAGGTTGAGCTTCAATGTTTGACCTTGTTTGAATTGCGATCGGTAAACTTTTCCGATTCCATTCTTAAGTGTTCCACTTGCACGAGCAGGGAGCGTTTCAAATTTGCTTTTGGTGATTTGGTCGCGGGCGATCGCATACCAGATTTGACCAAAGGTTCTGGGATTGAGAACTTTTCCTTCCTGTTCTGGGAAGTACGAGACAAATTGAGCATCGGTGAGCAGTTCGATTGCTCGTTCGCTGATCTCTTTATTGCTCGATAGCCAAGCATTGTAGTTAACACGTTTGTAGGTTCCAATGTCGCTACGAGCTTCTTGGCTTAATGTTTCTAGATGCTCTAGAAGCTTCTCTGGTGTTTGAACTCCCTTTGAGTCATCAACAATTTGCTGAAGCAGATTATCTCGAAGTCCTAATCGTTTCGATCGTTGCTGAACCGTTTCTTTGGCGGTTGCGGTTGGTGATGCTGTAGTATCCAGTGCGATCGGAGGTGATGTCTGTAAATTTGGTAGATAGTTGATCAGTCGATAAGCTGAGATTGCAGCCAGTCCGATCAGCACGAATGTAAAGACGATCGCAGCAAAATCCGGTTGATATGATGCCGATAAAGCTTGCATGACTTTTGCAGCCGAGGAATAACGGCTTTGCGGATTGGGAGAAAGCATTCGATCAAGGACTTGCGCTAATCGAGACTGAACATCAGCGCGATCGCGCCATTTCCAGGATTGTGTTGTTTCGTCGTAGAGTTCTTTCGGTTCGCATCCTGTCAGCAGCACGATCGATAAAACAGCTAACAGGTATAAATCTGCATCAAATTCCCGCTCTACAAAGCTCGCTTGCGTGAACTCGGCTAGCATTAATGAGCCATCTAAACGCTGAATAATCGAATTGAGAGAAAGATTTTGGTGTGCAATCTCTCGTCGTTGCAGCGATCGCAGAATTGCTAGAATTTGCTTGAAAAACTGCGTCACTTCCTTTTCTGAGAAGATTCGTTTTTGCTCGAATAACTCACGATAGGAATGACCCTCCGTATAATCACGAACTAAGTAAAACCGATCAAAATCCACGATCGCGGCTTGATAGTGCGCCACCTGACGAAGCTTTAAAGCTGGCAGCAATTCCTCATATTGTTCTTGCAAAAACGGTAACGCGCTTGGATCAATTGCAGAGATTTCTTCTAAGACACAAACCCCTTTTGTCGTTTGGTCGATCGCTAGATAGACCCATCCTGCTGCACTTTGATGCAGAATCTTTAAGACGCAGTAGCGGTCGCCCAAAATCGTATCAACAGACAACGGTGTTTGCATCACAAATCATTCAGCCAAGATCTAACTCTTGACTAATCATAGTATTTGTGTACTAAAATAGCATGATTCGATCGTAAAAGCGCGACAATCCAAATATGAAAAAAAGATAAACTTTACCTGTTATCAGATAAAAAAATTGAGGCACTCTAGCGATATCAAACTTACGACCTCTCTAATGCTGTGGGCAGTCCGCAACGCTGCCTGCTGCAATCGATGGCGTAAGTATGCTTCTTAATCTATAGGTGTTCTCATGCGTCCTAACCCTTTGACTGACTCGCGCCCCAAAATTAGCACGATGCCCCGTCCCCAAACGGAAGCAACAGCCTACCTGAATCTGTACAAACTCGCGATCGAGAAGAAGCGTCTTCAAACCGAACTTGACTCGATCGAACAGCGCCGCCATCGCATTCAAAAGCGATTATCATTTCTCGAAAGCCAGGTTTCTGAGATGCAAAGGGCATCGACTCCTAAGCTAACTTCTGTCACAAAAATTTCAGCTTCTGACTCTGCTCTGAATACCCTATTTTTAGAGTATTAAACAAGCCTGAATCGTTGGCTAGAAAGCGCGATCATTTCATACGATCGCGCTTTTTCGTTTGCATATTTTGTTTAAACATTTCGATGTTTGAGTTCGATCACGTTACAACTGATGCCGCTGCATGGAGCATTCTCGAAGCAGAATTTAATCCAGCGAGGCTTCACGCTCAAGAAACAGTTTTTACGATCGGCAATGGCTATCTCGGTACACGCTCAACGCTGAAAAGATTGTTTCAGTCTATACCTCGCGTAATACAGAATTTCCGCTATCGGTAGCACTCCGAAGATACGGCTTGGGCAATCGCATGGCAAACCAGCGCCATTGCGATCGAAGGTGATCCCGTTGCTCAAGTTAGCGTCCGCACTGATTTGTCGCAGAATCAAGCAGTTTGTGAGACGATCGAACCTTCAATCCAACTCGAATTTGCACCGCTATGAAATCTCAATGGGATTGTTTGCTGGAGAATTTAGGCACCTGGGAAGGTTCGTTTACACGGCTTTCACCCGCTGGGGAAGTTTTAGAAGATACCCCTTCGATCGTGTCTTTTGCCGGACTCAATCACAATCAAACCATGCGTCAGATTGTTCGTCTCGCTCCAGCAAATCAGCCCATCAGCGAGAAAGTTCTAGAGTACAGTTCACTCGGTCGCAATATTCTGCTGTTCGACAACGGCGCATTTTCTCAAGGTACGATTCAGTTTGCGCCGTTCTCAGAGTTTGGTGCGGAGTTGGGATTAATTCATGACGATCGCCGCCTCCGCCTCGTTCAACTATTCGACAAACAAGGTAAGCTCACCGGACTCACCTTAATTCGAGAAAAATTATCCGGTTCAGAAACACTAGAGCGTCCACCCCTTCAAGTTGAAGATTTGATCGGGGAATGGAAGGGAGCAGCGACGACCATTTATCCAGATTGGCGATCGCCCGATTCGTACACCACTGCTTTGAAAATTTGGCGCGAAGGTGAACGTCTACATCAAGAACTGAACTTCGGACGCACGATCGTCACCAGTGCTCAAATTGAAGGATCGCGATTGAGATTCGATCGAGGTGTTCAAATTTTGCTGCTTCCGAATGGAGCTTCATCCAACTGTCCGTTAGAAATTCAACCTCGTCAGCCTTTCGTGCTTGAAGTCGGCTGGCTTCTACAACCAAATCTAAGACAGCGCTTAATCCGCAGCTATAGCGATAAAGGTGAATGGGTTAGCCTTACATTAGTGACAGAGCATAAAATTGACTCATAATCCAACAATCCAACCACTTTATGGCACTTACAGTTAAGGATTTAGAAATACTCCAAACGCAGTGTCCAGACTATCGAATGGAGCTAGTGAATGGAGAGATTATTGTCATGAGTCCATCGGGGTATGAATCAGATGAAGTCACAGCAGAAATGATTCGACAGTTAGGAAACTGGGTTAGACCCAGAAAAATGGGTAGAGTGACTGCTTCTAGCGCTGGTTTCGTCTTACCGAACTCTGATACTCGTGCGCCTGATGTTTCCTTTGTGCAAGCAGAACGATTACGCCGCAGTCCCCGAAGCTTTGCCGAACTTGCTCCCGATTTGGTGGTTGAAGTTAAATCACCCAGCGACAGCATTACCAAGCTCAGAACCAAAATTGATGAATTTCTTGAGCTGGGAACCAGAGTCGGTATTCTAATCAATCCAGAGCAAGAGTGGGTCGAAATTCGTCGCAGTGGAGAAGATCCGATCGTTCTTCACAACGGCGACACAATCACAGCCCCCGATCTTCTTCCGGGTTGGGAAGCCAAAGTCGAAGATCTCTGGTCGCCGCAGTTCGATTAAACGCTCGACTCATCAACGAAGCCGCTTAGCAGCACTATCCTGTCCAGCTTGATGCAGAATTAATTGCGTTACCTGGCCTTGTTGGTCTTTGATGAACGTAATCTGAGCATCGACTTCTTTGGTAAAAAAGCGGGTTTCTGACTCAGGGAAAAGTTCTATCATAGGCTGACCCGTCGCCTGGGCGAAGAGGCGATCGCCTTCTTTAGTAATCGTCAGAATAAAGTTCGGAGAAAGTTCATAGCGTCCTACATAAGGTTCATACAGCTTGGGATTGACAACGATCGCTTTTCGCTCTTTTGGTGGCTCATGCTTCATTAGCGGAAACTGCTTCTCCAGAAGATGCAGTCCGATATCATCAATACTGTTACTGGAATTTGACAAAACTACGACTCCCAATCGCTTCTTTTTATCCAAGCCAATAAAGCTGCGATAGCCCCCTGTTCCACCGTTATGCCAAACAATCTCTCTACCGTACTTTCGGAAAATATGCCAACCCAAGCCGATGTCTAAATCAGGTGTTCCAGTTGGACGCTGAGCGACCTGCGTCCGCTGCATCGCAGGCACGAGATTAGACTCGATTAAGCCCAGATTTGCTGCCAGGAAATCTAAAAGATCCTGAGTTGTAGAGCGTAATGCTCCTGCCCCTGCCAAGGTTGGAAAATCCCAGCTTTTAGTAGGCTGACCTGTTGAAGTATGTCCTGTTGCGAGGCGCGATCGCAGCTCTGAAGATAACTGAATCTGAGTGCTTTCCATCTTTAGCGGCTGAGCAATTCGCGTTGTCACAAGCGTTTCGTAATTCATTCCAGACTCTAAGCTGAGGATCTGTCCGAGCAAGCCAAATCCTAGATTCGAGTATTCGTACTTCGTTCCGATATCTCTGGTTAATTGATGCCTGGATAAGAATTCATGCAGTTGCTCAACGGTGTAATCTGCGTAAGGATTTTCGGGGTCTTGTGGATTGAAATTATCCGGCAGTCTAGGTAATCCAGAGGTGTGTGTAGCGAGATCGATTAGCGTAATTTCCTTTCCGTTCCGGTGAGGAACGCGAACAGATTTGGGCAGAAACCTTGAGATCGGATCGCTCAGCCTGAGTTCTCCCCGCTCTACGCAGTCTGCTAACAAGAGCGCCGTAAACACCTTGCTAATCGAGCCAATTTCAAAAACTGTATTCCCATCAGGCTTGCGAGAATCTGATTGCGCCAATCGTCCATGACTAACAATTTTGCGTCCTTCAGGTGTAATCAGTCCGACGACGATGCCCAGACTTTGTTTTTCCTGGTCAATGCGGCGTTGCAGAATGAGTTGCACTGCGTCAACGGATAAATCAGATTGAGGTAGTTTTGCTTGAGCGAGTGATCTCAGTTGCATCAGTCCAACCCCCGCACCTGCTAGAGCTAAAGCGATCCAAGGAACAGAAGATTTGATCATCGATCGTCTACCAATTCGATTCACATGACCACGACCACATGAGAGAAGATTTTGGCGTGTTAGCTCAAGCGATCGTGCATCATCTGATCATATGATCGAGCAATCTCGCTCCAATGCCTGCCGCAACAAATCTCGATAATCGCGATTGTTGATGACATAAGCGCCAAACCGCTCTAAGTGCGGATTCATCATCTGCGCATCAAATAGAACGAAATTGCGCGATCGTAAATGTTCCACCAGCTTCACCATCGCCACTTTCGAGCCGTCCGGGATTCGAAAGAACATCGATTCCCCAATAAACGCTCCCCGCAGCGACAATCCCAGAATGCCACCCGCAAGCTGATCGCCTTGCCAGGTTTCAAAACTATGCGCCCAGCCTGCTTGATGCAACGTCCAGTAAATTTCCTTGAGGTCATCTGAGATCCAGGTTGATTCACGATCGGCACAACCCTCGACTACCGCCTCAAACGCTTGATTAATTGCCACGGTAAATCGATTTTGATTCAATACCCGTCGTAGCGATTTGGGATATTGAAACCGCTCATCTAGAGGAATCAAAGTTCGTTCACGACTGGTATACCAGGCTAAATCTTTACCTGACTCATTCGACATCAAGAAATAACCTTGAGCGTAACCTTCAAGAATCGAAGGCACATCAATTCGCATAACCTAGCTCCGAAAGGCGTTGTAACAGGGATACTGAAACGATATAGTTTGAATAGCCTTGTTTGGGGGAAAGTAGCATGATTGAACCCATCCCACCGATTACGTTACCGCCCGCGAAGCATCCGGAGCAAGAAGCGGTTTGGCTTGAACAAAAATTGCTGCGGTGGCTCGATGAGGAATTTCTCCCAGAACCCGCCAACCGAAGAATCGCAGAACGGGCTGCCCAAATCTACAAGCGCCACCGCATGGAAGACGAAAACGATTTGGGGTCGCTAGTAATTGCGATTATCGCAGAGATGCAATCGTTCGACTTTTCTGACAGTTTTTATGGAGAATTTGCGATCGCCAATGCTGTGAGCGATTTACTCATGGACAGCTTAGGGGTCGATCGCTGTTGTGGGCAGTGAAATTCTGGAGAAGTGAAATTTTGGATTTCAGATGCACTGATCCAAAATCCAAAATTTTCTTACCAGCTTGATTTCACTACGCCAGGCAGTAATCCGGCGTGTGCCATTTCCCGAATACAGTGCCGTGACAGCCCGAAATCGCGATAGAAACCTCTCGGACGACCGGTTGCCCAGCAGCGATTTCTCACCCGGACTCTTGCGCTATTGCGTGGGAGCTGTTGAATTTTGCGATGAATTTCTAGCTTTTCGGTTTGAGTCGTGGCAGCCGCAAACTGTTCCTTCAGAGCCGCACGCTTTTCTGCGTACTTCTCGACGGTGCGTTCGCGCTTTCTCTCACGCTCAATCATGCTTTTCTTAGCCATGAATGATGTTTGACCTTCTGATAAAAGACACTATTTTTGATTCTACTCAAAAATTGCAGCTTTCTACGAGGTTGTGCGAGATTCCTTCAGGCTTTTCTTTGCTGGCAGAGCGGCGAGAGGGGCGGACGGGCAAAGATCAGCGAGAGCACAACGATCGCACTGCGGATTCCGAGCATTACATACAGCCCGACCGTGATACACCAACCGAATCGACCAGTTTTCCCAGTCCGGTTGCGGTAAGAGCTTCATCAAATCCCGCTCAACCTTCACAGGCTCGGTGTTCTTGGTTAAACCTAATCGATACGATAATCGCTTGACGTGCGTATCGACTGTAACCCCCAAGTTCACGCCAAACGCATGAGCCGAAACGACATTTGCAGTTTTACGGGCAACACCGGGGAGACTGGTGAGGTCTTCCATCGATCGCGGCACTTCCCCGCCATACTTTTCCATGATGATGCGACAAGCTGCCTGAATATTTTTGGCTTTGTTGCGGTAGAAGCCGGTCGATCGTACTAATTCTTCAAGCTCAGAAAGATCAGCGCCTGCCAAAGCCGCCGCATCAGGAAAGCGGCGAAACAAGGCAGGCGTGACGGTATTAACTCGTTCATCGGTGCATTGAGCCGCCAGGATCGTTGCTACCATTAATTGAACTGGAGTGTCATAATCCAACGTGCAAGGAGCTTCTGGATAAAGCTTTTTCAGTCGCACCAAGATCTCTAATGCACGTTGTTTGGTTGCAGAAAGTCGTCTAGTTGTCGTCACTGTGGAATGAGATTCACCGTGTCACGGATGATCAGAAAAACGCCTAATCCCAGTAATAGCATTAATCCGGTCTGCATCACGCCGTCCTGAATGCCAGACGGAACAGGTTTACCGCGAAGACCTTCTACCAACAGGAATGCAAGCTGTCCGCCATCAAGTGCGGGAAGCGGCAGGATGTTGATAATCGCTAAGTTGATGCTGATTAATGCTGTGAAGTTGAACAAGCTAGCAAAGTCAGTTTTAGCAATTCTTGCGCCTGTTGCCACGATCGCAACTGGGCCAGCCACTTGATTTGCAGTGTTACCAAAATTGCTAATCAGTTGTCCAAAGCCTTGCACCGTTAACACTACAATTCGCTGAAACTCGTTTGCCGCCATTGTGAACACTGCGATCGGGTTACTGGCACGTTTGTAGTAAACGATTTTTCCATTGGGTTGAGTCTTAAAGTGCGGCTGCAATTTGACTCCGATCTTGCCTTTGCCGTTGTCGTCTTGCGGCGTGACATTGACCGTTACAGGCTGCCCTTTGCGCTCGATCGACAATTGCAACGGTTTTCCGGGGCTCGTCTCGATCGTTTGTCTGAGCGTATTCATCGCAGCATCAGATGCACCGAGTGATTTGCCGTTAATCCCAACGACAACATCTCCGTTTTGGATGCCTGATTGAGCAGCGACACCTTCCGCGATCGCTTCTGGCACAATCACACCGGGATTGTACTCAATTGTGGGCAGTCCGACGAATGCCATTTGTCCGACCAAGATAAAGTAAGCAAAGATCAGATTCGCGATTACGCCAGCGCTGATGACGATCGCGCGATCGAGTACCGGACGATTTTTTAACAAATTTGGGTCATCTGGCGGAATCGTACTTTCTGGGTCATCGTCAGGGAATCCAACAAAACCCCCAAGCGGCAGGGCGCGAAGGGCGTATTCGGTTTGTTCACCCTGATATCTCAGTAAGATCGGGCCAAAGCCGATCGAAAAGCGATTTGCATAAATTCCCTGAAGCCTTGCCGCCAGGAAATGACCGAGTTCATGTACAAAGATCAGAACTGCCAGAAGAAGAATAACCGCCAGAACAGACATAAGCAGTAAAAGTTAAGGCTCGATGAAGAACGTTTTTCTTATTCTAGAGGTTTCGTCTTGCCGTTACGAATCTTCACGGCACAAATCGGTAGAAAGGAGTAGTTCACGATCGCTACTGTATCCGGGTGAATTGAGCTTCTGAACTACA
This sequence comes from Cyanobacteria bacterium FACHB-DQ100, assembly GCA_014695195.1. Lineage (NCBI taxonomy): Bacteria > Bacillati > Cyanobacteriota > Cyanobacteria bacterium FACHB-DQ100. Next base: position 57,833 of record JACJNW010000039.1, read on the forward strand.
ATAAAGCCAACTCGTACAAGGAAAAGTCTCATGAGTCAGCTAAATACTCAGGTGCAGATGGAAGCCTGGATTTCGATGTCTTGGGAAGAGTTTATCCGAATCACTGAGACTCCTGCCTATGCCAAGGTTAAGGCTTACTATTACAACGGACGAATGAGGCTCGAAGAAATGGCAGCACTGGGTAATCCGCATTCTCGTGATCACTACATTGTGATTGCTGCTATATCAATTTTCACCGGGATTCTAGGTCTTGATATTGATGGTCATGATAATTGCACCTATCGCAAAACTGGGTGCGCTGAAGTTCAGCCCGATGTGTCGTTCTACGTGGGTGAAAATGCAGAGATTGTACCCTGGGAAGCGACGATCATCGATCTGGATCGGTATCCTGCTCCAGATTTGGTAATTGAAGTTGCGTATTCCTCTTTGGCCGACGATCGCGGTGAAAAACGCTTGCTCTACGAATCGTTAGGCGTGAAGGAATACTGGATTATTGATGTGCAGAATGCGAGTATTTGGGCATTTGCGGTTGCCGATCGTGGAAGTCGGCGGATTGACTGTTCGATCGTTCTACCCGGTTTAGAAATTGCGGTCTTGGAAGAAGCCTTTCGCCGCAGTCGGGAGATGAATCACGGCAAGGTGAGTGCTTGGCTGATGAATCAGTTTCAGTCTGAGATGAGTTGAGTTTGGAGTGTGATCGTTCTCTTCGCTTTGGAGTTATTGGAGGAGCGATCGTGTTGTTGCATGATCTGAAAATACCAGCCTTGAATACAACAAAAAATCCCAATTCCAACTCGAAACGTAATCCTTCCCCCTCTCGATCGCATTATTCCACCTCAACGCACGATCGTTCCTGCAAAAAGTGTGAACGTTCTAGTTCAATTGATGAAAGTTCTTGCTCTCAACGTGAAAGTTCTCGCTTAAAGCATGGAAATTCGTGCAAAAAGTGTGAACGTTCCAGTCTGCAATAGGAACGTTTACACCTTTTAGAGAATAGTTGTATGTTGAAACACGATCGCTGGACAAAACGATCGCACAATCTCCATTTTTTACAGCACTTCACGACCCAAATAAGGCTGCAATGCCTCCGGAACTTTCACTGTTCCATCCGCTTGCTGATAGTTTTCTAAAATTGCTGCCATCGTTCGTCCGATTGCCAATCCCGATCCATTCAGCGTATGCACAAATTGTGTTCCTTTCTGCCCCGCTCCCTTAAATCGAATATTGCCCCGACGCGCTTGGAAGTCCATAAAATTCGAGCAGCTTGAGATTTCGCGGTATGTTCCCGCTGATGGTAGCCAGACTTCAAGGTCATAACATTTTGCTGCACCGAAGCCTAAATCTCCGGTGCAAAGCTCGATCGTGCGATATGGCAGTTTCAGCACTTCTAAAATCGCTTCTGCATTTCGCACTAAGCTTTGATGTTCCTGCTCGGAAGTTTCAGGATGCACTAGCTTTACTAACTCAACTTTATTGAACTGATGCAGTCGAATTAAGCCGCGTGTATCTCTGCCATAGCTTCCTGCCTCACGACGAAAACAAGGCGTATAAGCACAGTGATGAATTGGTAATTGTTCGGCAGGAATGATCTCATCTCGGTATAGATTTGTCACCGGAACTTCGGCAGTCGGAGCTAACCACAAATCATCGTCAGAACATTTGAAGCTTTCTTCGGCAAATTTGGGTAACTGTCCGGTTGCAGTCATCGATCGAGAATTAATCAACACCGGAGGTAGCACTTCCACATAACCCGCAGCAATTTGCTGATCCAACATAAGTTGAATCAATGCCCGTTCTAACGCCGCACCCGCACCCATCAGAATTACAAATCGGCTCTGAGCAATTTTGGTTGCCCGTTCTGTGTTGAAAATTCCAAGCTTTTCAGCAATCTCGTAATGGGGTAGAACTTCGATCGCGGGCTTAAACTCATCGCCCCATCGCTTCACTTCCACGTTCTCGGTTTCGTCTTTGCCGATCGGTGTCGTCTCACTCGGCAAATTCGGAAACGTCAACAATAGCGTTTCAATCTGATCGCGAATTTCTTTTTCTCGCGGCTCTAACTCGCTCAATTTTGCCTTCAGTGCATTTCCTTCTTCGCGCAGAGGCTGAACTTCTGGATTTTTCGGATCAGCCTTCATCATCTGACCAACTAGCTTTCCGATCTCATTACTTCGGGCTTGGAGTTGCGATCGCTCAACCTCTAACTCGCGACGCTGCTGATCGAGCGAAACGATCGCAGGAATGTCATAGCTACCCCCGCGCTGATTCAGCTTGGTTTGCACAAGGTCAGGATTTTCACGAATTAGCTTCAGGTCAAGCACAATACAACTTCCAAAACGATAATTTTCCGGGCAGAAACGCCCAACAATCAGGATACATCGACATTGTAGAGATGAATCGGAGAAGCCGGAGTGCGATCGTAGCCTTATGCACTAAATCAGTCTTAACAAAGCGAAACTAATATCTCGAAAAATATCTCAATCATTTGTTACAAGCTTGAGTTTTGCTTCTATCTCTGAAAAGTTCTACAAATCAATCAGTAAAGCAGGTTTGGAAATCTTAAGAAATTATTAACTTAAAGAAAGTACACGCTTTGCGTCTAAATCTTCTCAGCAAATTGGGCAAATCTTATCCTTGATCCCGTGAAATCCCTGATCTAGCAATACTTTCGTTAAATATTTCGTTGGAGGTGATACAAATCAATAACTTGTAACAAAATCAGACGCTACAGCATTGTATAAAAGGAAATCGAAGGGGAAAACAACAAAACAAACCCGCTTAAAACACCATCTGAAATAGGGTTCGCACTTTCTCATAGAAATGTGACAGTCTCTCAGATTTCTAACAAAACTCAACATATCGAGTTTTTGAGGAGTGTTCTTAATTCAGAGCGTGGGGTTGTATTCCCCCAAGTCCATCAACCCTCCAAATGGCTTCAGAAACACCTTCCAGTTCTGAACCAAATCGAACTCATACCCAGTTTTTAGGAGAATTCCAATGTTAGATGCATTCGCAAAGGTGGTCTCTCAGGCTGACGCTAAAGGCGAATTCCTGAGCGCTGGTCAACTCGATGCCCTGACCGCAATGGTTCGTGACGGCAACAAGCGCTTGGACGTTGTTAACCGCGTCACCAGCAATGCTTCCACCATCGTTGCTAACGCAGCTCGCGCATTGTTTGAAGAGCAACCCCAACTCATCGCACCTGGCGGTAACGCTTACACCAACCGTCGCATGGCTGCTTGTCTGCGCGACATGGAAATTATCTTGCGCTATGTAACCTATGCAGCCATCGCTGGTGATGCTAGTGTTCTCGACGATCGCTGCTTGAACGGTCTGCGTGAGACCTACCAAGCATTGGGCGTTCCTGGTGGCTCCGTTGCTGCTGGTGTTGGCAAGATGAAAGACGCTGCGATCGCAATTGCGAATGACCCCAACGGTATCACCAAGGGTGACTGCAGCTCGCTGATGTCTGAATTGGCTAGCTACTTCGATCGCGCTGCTGCTGCAGTTGCGTAAATTTCTAGCGCAATCTCCTTTGCTATTTGCCGATTGAGATCGGAACAGTAGCAAAAATTCAAACTTTACTTTTTTCTTAACGATAAACCCAAAGGGAGAGACTGACAATGAAGACCCCGATTACTGAAGCGATCGCTGCTGCAGATACCCAAGGACGTTTCTTAAGCAACGCTGAAATGCACCAAGTGTATGGACGTTTCGAGCGCGCTGCTGCTGCTATGGAAGCTGCACGTTCCTTGACCAACAATGCTCAAAAACTGACCGACGGTGCTGCAAATGCGGTTTACCAAAAGTTTCCTTACACCACCCAAATGCAAGGAAACAACTTCGCAGCAGATGCTCGTGGTAAAGCAAAATGCTCGCGTGACATCGGCTACTACCTCCGCATGGTGACCTACTGCTTGGTCGCTGGTGGAACAGGCCCGATGGATGAGTACCTGGTTGCTGGCTTGGCTGAAATCAACAGCACCTTCGATCTGTCTCCGAGCTGGTACGTTGAAGCTTTGAAGCACATCAAAGCGAACCATGGTTTGACGGGTCAAGCTTCAGTTGAAGCGAACGCTTACATCGACTACGCGATCAACGCTCTGAGCTAACATCGCCTTGCCCGGAAAGGTATGCGGTTCGCTGGCAGATGCTGGCTATTGTTTACCCTTCCGGGCATTGTTTTATCAAAATTCGGGTTAGCGATCGGCGATCGGGATTGCTCATAAGCCTGATGGCTGAACGCTGACGCAGTTTGAGTCTGTAGAATTACGTTCGCCGTTGACTTTGGAGAACTCGATACAATGGCTATTACAGCAGCAGCGGGGCGGCTTGGAACCGCGCCTTTTCAGGAAACTCCTAAGGTGGAACTTCGCCACCCTTGGGCAGAAGGTGATGTAGAAGCAGTGGTTCGTGCAACTTATCGTCAGGTGTTGGGCAACGATTACCTGATGAAGTCTGAACGATTGACAGGTGCAGAGTCGCTGTTACGCAACGGCAAAATCACGGTCAGAGAGTTTGTCCGCGCCGTCGCAAAATCAGAACTATATAAAGAGAAGTTTTTGTATAACAACTTCCAAACGAGAACGATCGAACTGAATCACAAGCATTTGCTCGGTCGTGCTCCGTTTGATGAAGCAGCAGTGATTGAACACCTGGATATTTATCAAAACCAGGGGTTTGATGCTGAGATCGATTCTTACATTGACTCGGAAGAATACGAAGCAAACTTTGGCGACAATGTTGTGCCGTACTACCGGGGCTTCCAGTATGAAACTGGTGCGAGAAGCATCGGCTTTACGAACTTGTTCAAGCTGTATCGTGGGTATGCGAACAGCGATCGTTCTCAAACGGGTGGCAATAACACTCGCTTGGCACGGAACCTAGCAAGAAATGAAGCTTCGACGATCGCGCAGCCGTCTCAATCAAGCGGCGGTTGGGCACACTTCAGCGCTTCCAGCGATATTGCACCGAAGAAGGCACTCGGCGGTTCGTATGGCGAAAGTGGTCGGATCTATCGGCTCGAAGTTGCTGGCATTTTAGGTGCTGGCTATCCGAAAGTGCGTCGCTCCAGCACCGCTTATCTGCTCCCTTACGAACAACTGTTGCCGAAGATGCAACAGATTCACCGCACTGGCGGAAGAATCGTGAGCGTTACACCCGCGTAGATTCTGCTGAATCGAGGATTAGTGGTCTAGTCCTCGATTTTTCACTTGCAATACAAGGAGTTTCAAATCATGCTCGGTCAAACCGCCGTTGGCAGCGCCGCAACCACTCAATCGGGCGCTCGAATGTTTCGTTATGAAGTCGTCGGCTTGCGCCAAAACGACCAAACCGATCGCAACAACTATCAAATTCGCAATAGCGGCAGTGTGTTCCTCACCGTGCCCTACAACCGCATGACCGAAGAGATGCAGCGGATTGCTCGCTTGGGCGGTCGCATTGTCAGCATCACCCCGCTGACACAGGTAGACACATCCGCAAATCAAGAGTAAGTCAACCTTAACCTCATCGAACTATCGTGCTGGAATCTACGTCCGATCTTGAATCGTCACCTGAAGCACTCGGAGCCGAACCGTTAACGGTAGAGCAAGCGATCGCAAATTTATCCGATACCGATACAAGTTTGCGGTACTACGCGGCTTGGTGGCTGGGGAAGTTTCAGATCAAAGATTCGAGGGCGATCGATGCATTGATTCGAGCATTGGAAGACGAAGACGATCGCACCGAAATGGGCGGCTACCCGTTGCGGCGCAATGCAGCACGGGCATTGGGGAAATTAGACGATCGTCGAGCGGTTCCTGGGCTGACTCGCTGCCTTGAGTGTGATGACTTTTACGTACGGGAGTCAGCGGCTCAAGCCCTGGGATTGCTCGGTGATGCGTCTTGTGTTCCTCAATTGATGACGCTCCTTGAAGGTGGAATCGAGGTTGCACAGTTTGTTCCAGATCGCCCACATCTAGTGCAGCCCGTTGAGGCAGTGCTAGAAGCGCTGGGAGCATTAGGAGCAACGGAAGCGATCGATTTAGTTCGTCCGTTTCTCGATCATTCGGTGGCACGAGTTCAATATGCTGCGGCGCGATCAATGTATCAGCTCACTCGCGATCCGGTTTACGGAGAGCAGTTGGTACAAGCGCTACAGGGGAATGATGTGCAACTGAGGCGATCGGCATTAGCAGACTTGGGCGCGATCGGATATATTCCGGCGGCTGACGCGATTGCCGCTGCTCCGGTAGAAAACAGCTTTAAGCTGCTGTCTTGTAAAGGCTTGCTTGATTATCATCTGCGGGAAACGGGCGATCCGCTTTCTTCAGATGCCATCAAGCTCATGACCCTCATGGATCAATTATTGTGAACGGTAAGCGGTGATTCGGGAGCGAAGCTCTCGAACCTGGATCGCCAAATTGCCCCCTCACGAGGACTCTATGATTGCAACTGATCCCACAATTCAATCGCTGATTCAAGCGGTCGAAGCAGCAGACTCTCCTGCCAAATTGGTCGGAGCCGTTCGCGCTTTGGCACAAACACGATCAACCGCAGCCATACCGACGCTGATCCGCGCGCTTGGGTTTAACAATCCGGGTGCAGCATTAGCGGCGGTTTCTGGTTTAGTGGCGCTGGGTGAAGAAGCAGTGCCCGACTTGTTAGCGCAAATTGATGGCTATAACTATGGGGCGAGGGCTTATAGTTTACGAGCGTTAGCGGCGATCGCTGACCCACGTGCCCTAGACGTATTGATCAAAGCGGCAGAAGCAGACTTTGCACCAAGCGTCCGGCGAGCAGCTATTAAAGGATTGGGACAACTACGCTGGCAACAACTTGAACCCACAGAACGCGAATCAGCTCAGTCTCAAGCTTTGAAAACACTATTGTTGGTTGCTCAGGATGCAGATTGGGCAAATCGCTATGCCGCGATCGTGGGGCTACAAAGTTGGATTACTTCTGCGGATTTAGTCAATCGATCCAGTGCGCTCGATCAACTCGATCAGCTTGCTCAAACAGATCCTGATGGTGCGGTTCGGGCTAGAGCCACACTTGCGAAACAACACCTTGCTTAAACTTATTGGGTTTCTCTAATGGCAATCCCACTTCTAAACATTAATCCAAAAACACAGAATCAGCGCGTTAATGGTTACGACGTGCTTGATGAAGATGATCCAGTGATTTATCGCCTTGCGGATGCCCGATCGGCGGAAGATCTCGATCGTCTGATTTGGGCAGCCTATCGCCAGATTTTTGCGGAACAACTAATTCTCAAAAGTCATCGTCAGGTCAACCTAGAATCGCAATTACGCAACCGTAGGATCAGCGTTGCTGATTTCATGCGCGGGTTGGGTAAGTCCGACGTTTATCGCGAATTGGTTGCTGACACAAACTCGAACTATCGCTTAGTTGATATCACCCTGAAGCGCTTTCTGGGACGAGCTTCTTATGGTCAAGATGAACAGATCGCAAAATCGATCGTCATCGCCACCAGAGGCTTACATGGTTTCATTGACGACATTGTTGATAGCGAAGAATACCGCGAGAACTTTGGCGATGACATTGTGCCGTATCAACGCCGTCGCTTAGAAGGTCGTCCGTTTAACTTGAGCAATCCCCGCTATAGCGACTTCTGGCGCAATCGGCTTTTAGAACGTGAGTTGGCGACTCGCTCCTACTATCAAGTTCGCAGCTACAATGCTGGCGACTTGGATAGAACAGTGATTCGTCAAGCGATTCCGTTTACGTTCTTGAACATGGCACAAGGCATGAGTACACCGCATCTCGATACACAACGCCATGTGGCAAGAGCAACATCGAGCGCGGTTCAAGTACCCGATTCAAGCCGTGAAGCTGCTGCGGTAACGAAGCCGACCGTGAGCCGTCCGAAGGTTAATTTGCCGTATAGCTATCTTCCCAACACTCCGAAAGTTTAGTTTAGAGTTTTTGGGAAAGTGCGATCGCGAAACGTTTCTAGCTTGAACTCGATGAGTCTTTCCGCTTCGGAATGAACGGATTGCTGCCCCCTAAATCTCCCATTTTGGGGAATTTCGAGCCAAAACTCCAATTCAAAGTCCCCCACTCGTGGGGGATTTAGGGGGCTTCTCCGAATTCACAACCGCAGCGAACCCCGTATAAATTCTTTACCCTTGATTTACCATGTCGATCCCTCTACTTGAGTACAAGCCCTCCTCGCAGAATCAGCGAGTCGATGGGTACGAAGTTCCAGGCGAAGATACTCCCTATATCTATCGGCTCGAAGATTGTGTCGATCAAACGGATATCAGTGAGCTGATTTGGGCAGCTTACCGCCAAGTGTTCAGTGAGCACGTCATTCTGAAAAGCAGCCGTCAGACCAATCTGGAATCCCAGCTAAAAAATCGGGCAATTACCGTTCGCGATTTTGTACGCGGATTGGCAAAGTCTGAAACATTCCGATCGCTCGTGATCGATAAAAACTCAAACTATCGCCTAGTTGATGTCGCCCTAAAACGCCTACTCGGTCGCTCAGCCTACAACAACGAAGAAACGATCGCATGGTCGATCAAGATCGCCACGTTAGGCTGGGGTGGTTTCGTTGATGCTTTGCTCGATAGCGAAGAATACAGCACTGCTTTTGGTGACAACACCGTTCCCTATCAGCGGCGGCGCTACAAAGGTCGTCCGTTCAACCTGGTGACACCGAGCTATGCGGATTACTGGCGCGATCAAGAAGAAGCCGGACGCTACAAGTGGGGTGACATCAACAACTTCCGCGACTTGGCACGATCGCTGAGCATCAAAATGGTCGAGTTCAAGCCCGTTTCGACCGAAAACATCAGCATCCCTGACACCACCCGTAAAACTGCTCCGACCGGAACTCCAGCTTCGATTAGCACTGCTGCGGGTTTCCCCTTGCGCTAGGTTACGGTCTCACTAGACGTAGTTAAGGAGGTTCTTATGGGAACAACACTGCCCTTGTTGGAGTACAAACCCACGACTCAGGATCAGCGCGTTCAAAGCTTTGGCAAAGCTGACTTGAATGAAGATAGCCCGTATCTCTACCGCATCGAAGACAGTTCGACCCGGACTGAAATAGACACGCTGATCTGGGCAACCTATCGGCAAGTGTTTAACGAGCAGGAAACGTTGCAGTTTAATCGGCAGATTACGCTAGAAACTCAACTGAAGAATCGATCGATCACTGTTCGCGATTTTATTCGAGGCTTGGCAAAATCAGAACGGTTCTACCGTCTCGTTGTCGAAGCGAACAATAACTATCGCTTGGTCGAAGTCTGCTTAAAGCGGTTACTGGGTCGATCGCCTTACAACAAAGAAGAAACGATCGCGTGGTCAATCCAAGTGGCAACATTGGGATGGAGCAAATTCGTTGATGCTTTGATTGATAGCGCTGAGTATTCCGAAGCATTCGGAGACAACACTGTACCGTATCAGCGCAAACGAGTCACGGAGCGCCCTTACAGCTTCACGCCGCGCTATGGAGCCGATTATCGCGATCGACTCCCCAAACAAGGCGAACTGAAATTCGTTCAACCGTTCAAACCACAATTTGAACAGTTTGAGCGATTTAACTGGGAGAAATTCGTCAGAACCTCGGATTGGAAAACGGTTACGGCTGTTTCCGTTTCGACGTTGGGCTTGATTTTCTTTCTGTTACTGTTTTTCGCGGTGAACGGTTCGATTGGATAAATGCTCACAAGGGTACTACTTTCGGACACCAGACGCGAGATAATAGTTTCACGCGACTTGGATTTCTAATCATAAAAATCCATCCAAAATTTACCGCCGTTTATATTACGAGGGAGATTCTGACATGGCATTGCCATTGTTAGCTTACAAGCCGACCACCCAAAACCATCGGGTGAAAAATTTCGGCATTGCTGACCAAAACGAAGATACTCCTTACATCTATCGAATCGAAGATGTAAGCTCTTCAACGGATATGGAAGCTCTGATCTGGGCTACCTATCGTCAAGTGTTCAGCGAACATGAAACGCTGAAGTTTAACCGCCAAGTGACTTGCGAATCTCGTCTGAGAAACGGCGCAATCACAGTGCGCGATTTCATTCGTGAACTGGCAAAATCCGAGCGCTTCTACAGCACCGTTGTAGAAGTGAACAACAACTATCGCTTAGTGCAAATCTGCCTGAAGCGGTTCTTGGGTCGGGATTCCTATGACCGCAACGAGGAGGTTGCCTGGTCGATCGTCATCGGAACCAAAGGATTCAGCGGATTCGTTGATGCACTGCTCGACAGCGAAGAGTACACCAACGCTTTCGGTGACTACACCGTTCCGTATCAGCGTCGTCGTATGGAAGCGCGTCCGTTTAACTTGGTCACACCGCGTTACGGCGAAGATTTCCGCGACACGGTGGGAACCGTGAAGAACGATTGGCAGTTTGTGGTGCAGAACTACTACTCCAAGCGCTCTCAAGAACGTCGTCTGCCCGAAGGTGATCCGCGTCGCTTCCTCAGTGTGGCAGCCGCGATCGCGCCTAAATCGAACTATGGCAGCGTCGTAACTTCTGAAGACTACATGAGCAAAGTGCCGAACCGCAGTCGTCGTTAATTTCGTCGATCGTGGTTTAGCTGTAGGCTCGATTTTCGATTGCAGTCTGTTTCAGGCAGATTGGAGTCGAGAGTCGGGCCTACTTGTTTTTAGAATGAAATTGTCGCAATCCGTCGAGCACTATGATTCAAGCCCTGAAGAAACCTGTCAGCTTTGAGCAGTTCCTCGAATGGTATCCAGAAAGTGCAGAGGTTCGCTATGAATTGCGTCGTGGAGTAATTGTCAAAGTGCCAAAGCCAAGAGGAAAACATTCAGATATTGCAGGATTTCTAGCAATCGAGGCAGGTATTTTAATTCGGCAATTAAACCTACCTTTTTTCGTTCCGAAAGAGTGTGTTGTGAAAGTTGATGAGATTGAAGATGAGAGCGAATCTGCTTATGAACCAGATGGAGTTGTTCTGGATCGTCGTGAGATCGTGAATGAGCCGAAGTGGGAAAAATCGTCTGCGATCGAAAACAGCAAAACGATCAAACTCATCATCGAAGTCGTGAGTACGAATTGGCGTGATGACTATCACACTAAGTTTGCCGCTTATGAAGCTTTGGGCATTCCAGAATATTGGATTGTCGATTATGCAGCCCTTGGAGGACGAAGATTTTTGGGCAATCCGAAAGAGCCAACGCTTTGGGTCTGTGAACTGATCGAAGATGAGTATCAAATGACTCCATTTCGAGGAGACGATCGCATCATCTCCCCAACTTTTCCAAATTTGCAACTAACCGCTACACAGATTTTTCAAGCCTCTACTTAGATTTTAGAAACTCCTGAACAACCTGTTTTACATCCTCTTTTTTTCCATCCACTCGATAGTTTAATTCCTGCATTGTTTTATCAGAAATCAAACCACCAAGCTGATCTAAAACTTCTCTCAGTTCTGGATGTTTTTGGAACGTATCGCGCCGAACTACTGCTGCCGCTTCATACGGTGGAAAATAGCGCTTATCATCTTGCAGAACGGTTAAATCCAGTGTTGAAAGTAAGCCATCAGTTGTGCTTCCCGCCACGATATCGACTTGTTTATCTTGCAGCGATCGATACAACAATCCCAAATCCATTACTTTCGGTTGAGAGTCAAATTTCAGGTTATAAGCCTTCGCAAGTCCAGGAAATCCATCTTCGCGATTGAGAAATTCAGGTCCAAATCCTGCTCTCCATTTCGGTGCATAAGCTGATGCTTGTGAAAGCGTTTGAATCTTCAGCTTTCTCGCATCTTCGCCGCGAATGACCATTGCAAATGAGTTATTAAATCCGAATGGCTTTGACCAGGTTAATTGGAAATCTCGTTCAAATCGACTTTTTACGGTTTCAAATGTTTGCTTTGGATCGCTTTCTGCTCCTAGTTTTAGAATCGCCGTGTAAGCAGTTCCGGTGTATTCAGGATAGATATCGAGTTCGCCTTTTTGAATTCCAGTTAAACAGACAAATGTTCCACCTAAATTGAATTTACGATCGACCTTAATATTCGTTTTGCGCTCGATTTGCTGCGCTAGAATTTCGCCTAAAATAATCTGCTCGGTAAAATTCTTTGAGCCAATTACCACACGATCGCCGCCGCCTTGACACGCGACGATCGACACCATTAAACAAATCGCTAAAAGTCCTAAAGCTAGAAATCTTTTCATTTTCTAATCGTCAAACGTCTCTCAATCCAACCTAAACCCCAATCTGCACCCAGCGCTACGACCGCTGCCGGAATTGCACCCGCGAGAATGAGTTGATTATCGACGATCGCAACCCCCCGAAAAATAAATTCTCCTAAACCTCCCGCGCCGATTGCCGATGCGATCGTTGCCAATCCGACTCCGATTACCGTCGCCACTCGGACACCAGACAAAATCACGCCCATCGCTAACGGAAGCTCGACTTGAAACAGCAATTGTCGATCGCTCATTCCCATTCCGCGCCCCGCTTCTCGGACTGCCGGATCAACGCTATTAATTCCGACAACTGTATTCCGAATAATCGGAAGTAATGAGTACAGCACAAGCGCGACGATCGCCGTTCTCGCCCCAATTCCCCCAATAATCGGAATCGGCAGCAGAAAGCCAAACAGCGCCAAACTTGGAACCGTTTGCATCACATTGGCAAATCCTAAAATCGGTTTACCTAAAGCTGGACGGCGTGTGACTAAAATTCCGAGCGGAATACCAATCAGAATCGCGATCGACAGTGCCGCCCCGACCAAAAACAAATGTTGTCCAAGCCGTTCTAAAATCTCATCACCGTAGCGCGTCAAGAATTCCATTCGGTTACGCTCATAAAAGCTTGGGCTGCGGGATGGGTCGATCGTGCAAATTCCTGGGGCGTTCCTAATTCAACTAATTGCCCTGCCTGCATCAATCCGATCCGCGTTCCTAGCTTAAATGCCTCTTGAATATCATGCGTCACAAAGACGATCGTTTTTCCTAATTGCTGCTGCAATCGCGCAAATTCTCGCTGAAGTTCTACTCGTGTAATTGGATCTAATGCTCCAAACGGTTCATCCATTAATAATATCGGTGGATCAGCCGCCAGCGCTCGTGCAACTCCGACTCGCTGTCGTTGTCCACCGGATAGCTGATGCGGATAGCGATGCTTAAACCGTTGCGGTTCTAATCCAACCAGTTCCAATAACTCAATCACACGCGACTGAATTCGATCCGGCTCCCATTTCTGAAGCGAGGGCACCACTGCAATATTCTGCGCCACTGTGAAATGCGGAAACAGCCCAACTTCTTGAATCACATAGCCAATCTGCCGCCGCAGTTGAATCGAATTCCAGTCAAGGGTCGATCGACCATTTACCCGCACTTCTCCCGCTGTCGGAACAAGCAAATGATTGATCAATCTCAGGGTTGTCGTTTTGCCGCAACCGCTCCGACCCAGTAGCACGATCGTTTCTCCCGGAAAGATCGTAAAGCTCAGATCTGAAATCAGCCGCTTTTGATTGAGTTGGTAAGAAACTTGGCAGAATTCAACGGCACTCATTTATGAACATCTTCTAAGGGTCTTGCACCCATCATTACTCACAACCGTAGGCACTTTGCTGGCGACATTGACGTTCGGATTGAATTTCACCGTTCAAGTCCTTCAGCGATAACACTGTAAAGTGATAAAACTTTCGTCCCTGGTTTGGCTGCTTAAACTCTGTAGTCCTGTAGGCAAATGTTCTTCCACGATAGAATCGCTTTTCAATTCCGGTATAGTCTACTCGCGCTACATACTGCGATCGCCGAAAATCCTCCGAAACCGCAGTGTTAAACATCTGCTGAATCAATCCCAAATTCTCGCGAGTAAATCCTGCAAATGATTGTGCAGTTCCAAGCGCGATCGTTTCTTTTTGCGATCGTTGATCTTGGCGATCGGGACTCATCGAAAACACGATCGTTCCGTTCGGCAGCTTGCCTTCACTCGTGTAAAAGGGTAGGCCACTGAGTTCTGCAATCCCTCGCTTCAGCGGCGACATCATTGATTGTTTCGCGACCCGATTCTTAACAGTTTGCACCGTTTCCCCTGGTAAAGCATGAGCAGATTGAGACAAGCTAAACACCAGGGTGAAAGCTGCGGTGATGGAAAGAAGCTGTCGTTTCATGTGAATGAATTGTGATTGAACATAAGATTCTACATCGCACGATCGCACAACTCCAGATCACAGCAATGTAATTCCTAAGACAGATTTGCCCAGGGTTTACAGTCGTATCCTGTACTATCCAAACAGGTTTACACGAAGGACTTCAATCATGTCGATCGTACTGGTTCAGCTTTTAGTCATTGGATTAATTGCAGGCATTGCAGGTGGGATGTTTGGCATCGGAGGCGGAGCGATTATGGTTCCAGCAATGGTGCTAATGCTGGGGATGGAGCAAAAATTCGCCACGGGAACCTCAGTTGCAGCCCAAATTTTACCGATCGGCATTCTTGCCGCGATCGTCTATCAGCGCAGCGGTAATCTTAACTGGAAATACGCCGTCATTATCGCGATCGGGCTTGTAGTTGGCAACCTTTTTGGTGCTCTATTTGCCAATCAACCCTTTATTAGCGGAGAAACGATGAAAAAACTCTATGGTGTGTTTCTCTTAGTGATTGGATTGCGTTACCTACTCTATCGTTGATATCAGTCTCTTTTGGTACTCCTTTTCTGTTACCAGATCGTGATTGCTTGCAACCCGATCAAGAAACACAATCCCATTAAAATGATCGTATTCGTGCTGAAAGATTCGTGCCACGAAATCGGTCATTTTCAGTTTTTGCCGCTTGCCGAAGCGATCGTAAAACTCAATTTCGATCGCTTGATACCTCGGCACGTTTCCCCGAATTCCCGGAATGCTCAGACACCCTTCCCAACCTTTCACCATTTCATCTGAATGCGCCAAGATCTTTGGATTAATCATCGGGGTTGGCTCCATCGAAGGCGCATTCGGGTAACGCAGATTGGGACGCGATGCCACAATCATCAATTGATAAGACTCTGCAACTTGCGGTGCAGCAATTCCCACTCCGTTCGCTTTCTGCACCGTTGCCATCAGATTCTCAACCAACCTTTGAATGCGATCGTCTTGGATAGGTTCAATCGATCGCGCCTTTTCTCTGAGAACTGGATGCCCTAACTCAATAATGTCGAGAATCTCACCCATTTTTACCCCCAAAAATGCAAAGAACTCCGAATTCAACATCCGGAGTTCTATCGTACTCACTGACGCACTAGGGTGTGTCGCTGCCGCCACCCTGAGCGGTTCGAGTTGGAAATGCTCCCGGCTGAACACTCACCGTTGTCGATCGACCATTTCGGTTAACTTCGACTTGCAGCGTTCCCCCGATCGACGCATTCTCGACCGCTTGCTGCACTTGCTCTGCCTTTGTCACAGCCTGCCCGTTAATGCGCTTAATCACATCACCATCACGTAATCCACTCCTTGCTGCCGGAGAATTCGGCTGAACTCGGAAGATCACAACACCCTGATCATCCTGCACCCGGAAACCAACCTGCCGATCACTGTTGATTTGCTGTCTCAACTCCGGAGTCAATCCCCGCATCTGAATTCCCAAATAGGGGTGATCTACGCGCCCTTTTGTGATCAACTGCTGCGAAATTCGTTGCGCTGTATTAATTGGAACTGCAAATCCCAACCCTTGTGCGCCACCAATAATCGCCGTATTCATCCCGACCACTTCGCCGCGCTGATTCAACAACGGGCCGCCAGAATTCCCCGGATTAATCGCGGCATCGGTCTGGATAAAGTTGACTCGCTTATCTGGAACTCGCACTTCCGAACTCGATCGACCCGTCGCACTAATAATTCCAGCCGTCACGGTGTTATCCAATCCGAGCGGATTGCCAATCGCGATCGCCCATTCTCCCGGTTTCAGCGTATCTGAATTGCCTAGCGCCACGGTCGGTAGATTACTCCCCTGCACTCGAATCACTGCCACATCGGTGAGCGAATCTTGCCCCACAACTTTACCGCGCAATTCTCGTCCGTCTTTCATCGTCACACTCACGGTATCCGCACCACTGACAACGTGAGCATTGGTTAAAATCAACCCGTCTGAGCTAATAATGAACCCTGATCCGGTTCCTCGTTCTACCCGGCGTTGAGTCGATGGAATATCCGCGCCAAAGAACTGCCGGAAAAAGGGATCGTTAAAAACTTCGGGCACTCGCGATTGCACGGTACGAGACGCATTGATTCTTACAACCGCAGGACCTACCCGCTCAACCGCTGCTGCAATAAAATTCGGGTCAGTCGATGCTGCAAATGCGCCTGTACGATTTTGCGCCACGATCGTATTAGTCTGAGCCGTATTAGTCTGAGCAATGGCAGGCGGCGAGAAGGTGTTTTCAGAGAGCAAACGGTTTCCTGCAAGCACCGTACCCGCCCCAACTAGAGGCAGCATGAAATAAATTGCAGACTGTTTCCAAGTATTTCGAGATGTCGTCATCAGTGATATATTCTCCTTCTCCTTAATGGTGCGTTCCCGGTCAATTAAAAAGCTCATCTATCTCTTATTCTGAAGAAAAAGACGCGAGATGAGAACGCGCTGAGCGATAGACACTTCCAATGTAATTAGCCCATGTGACGATCAAACGGCGTTTTGGTTGCAACTTTGCCATACTTTTTAGGGTTTTACGGCTCCAAATTTGTCATTTCAACTTCATGAGGAACACACAGCGTTGACAACTGGCGTTGATACCTTGTTAATCACAGGTGAATGAATGGTAAGAGCAGGTTGCTGCTAGAGCGAATTAAGGTTTTTGATCTATTGGGTGTCGATCGAGCAATGATCCCGTCCAGATCGCCACTATCGCTCTGTGCAGATAATCTGCTTCTTTTTTTTTATGATAGCGGATCGTTAATTTTAACCAAAATTCCACTCAAATTGAGCCACTTGACAAGCTTTAATTCAGTCGAATGGCAATCTTGAAAAATCTCATTTCATTCATCAAGAATTGATTCCAAATTAAAGAATCAATCCTGTCTTATGCCGGTGTGATAAATCAGCAATGCCAGTGTAATATGAATGGGGCAACTGGCAAGGCGCTAAATTTGTCTTGGTTTGGCGGGTTTGTTAGTGTCACAAAATACGATTGCTGTCCACCTGATTTAGATTTCGGATGAATGACTAAAAAGAAAAAGATTGAGCCATTAATGGGTGAAGCCCTGCTCAAAAAAGTAAAAGAACTCGATCATCTCAATAAAGAAGAAAAAGCTAAAGAGTGCGGCTATTACACGGTGACAAAGAACGGTGTAGAGCGCGTGAATATGATGAAATTCCTGAATGCACTAATTGATGCGGAAGGAATTGAGCTAGATGGAAAACAAGGCACAAGTGGTCGAGGTGGTCGGAGCGCAAGCTATCGAATCAGCGTACAGTCTAATGGAAATTTGCTGATTGGGGCAGCGTATACTAAACAAATGGAGTTGAAGCCTGGAGACGAATTTGAAATTTCTCTAGGTCGAAAACATATCCATTTAAAACAACTCGATCGAGAAGAACTCTCGGCTTAAACAAATGGAAAACATCGATTGGACAACGGCGATTCCGGCAGGTCTTGCGATCGCAATTTTTCTAGGTGGAATGCTGATGATGTTTACTGGCATTTGGACAAGCAGAAACAAATAGAAAATTCCTGCTTGTCTAGGTCTAGTTCAATACGCCAAACTCAGGGGCAAGTCCGGTTTTGATCGGGCTTGCCTCTTCTGTATGAGGGAGATATGGCATTAAACGCACGCGAGTTAACGCAAGATTGCACGCTAAGGTAATGCCTTCTTGCTCTAACAGTCCCAGCACATGATCTGGATTGGCGCGATCGATCACAGGAAGCTGATGCAAGCCGCGAGTTGCCATACGATCGAGCGCATCGGTGAGCGGTTCATCCTGATAGGCATAGAGAATATCGGTTGTGCAAACTTCGGCGATCGTGCGTTGACTCAATCCCTGTTCTGCGTGATGCGGTTCGGTTTCCCAGCGCGCGATCGCCCGATTGATATCTTGCAGCGTGATAATGCCGATCAGGTGTCGATCGTCGTTCACCACTAGCGCACTGTGCGTTTGATGTTGAATCAGTTGCAGTCCTGCTTCTAGCAATGGAGTCAATTCCGCAACCTGCAAAAACCCAGGCTGCATCGCTTCTGCGACCAATAGATTTCTGAGAATTTCTTGCTGATAAAGCGTGGAATTTGGCACTTGATCGGGATCGCGTTTTGCTTCGATTTGCTGTAAGTTCGAGGGCTGTTCTGGACTCGATTTAAACAAATTGACGAGCCAGACGCTTAAACCTACGGCTGCCATCAGCGGTAAAACAATTCGATAATCGCGGGTCATTTCAAACAGCAGCAGAATCGCCGTTAAGGGAGCGTTCACACTTGCTGCCAGCACAGCCGCCATTCCGACCATTGCATAAGCAGGCGGTGCAGCAATACTTGTCGCAAACATCGGCAATACTGAAGGTAAGACTTTGCCATAAGCGGCTCCGAGCGATGCGCCCAAAAACATGGCGGGCGCAAAGATACCACCCACTAATCCACTGCCCAAACTAATTGCCGTCAGCAACAGCTTAACCACCAATAAAGTAATCAGCAGCACCAGCGAGAACTGTACATCTCGCAGCATCGCTTCTACAGTGTCATACCCCACTCCGAGAATTTGTGGCAGTTTCAGTGCCACCACCCCAACACATAGCCCTCCTAGAATCGGCTGAACTTCACGCGGAACTTTTGCTATCCAGCTTGAACCCGGAAGCTTTCCCTTAAAGAAGTCACTTGAACACTTTAATAAGTTTGTATAGGCGATCGACACCACACAAGCAAACAGTCCCAACCCCAAATAAAGCGGCAATTCTAAAGGACTTCGTACTTCATACGCAGGCAGATCAAAGGCAGGTTGCCCACCCAGACCAATCTGAGCAATTAGCGCTGACACCACCGCAGAGAGTAGAACAATGCTAGCGGCTGAGGTCTCAAATGTCGTGCCTAGTACCACTTCCAGCGCGAAGAACACGCCTGCGATCGGCGCATTAAATCCGGCTGCCAGTCCGGCTGCGGCTCCTGCTCCTAAGAGTAAGCGTTGACGATCGCGGGACACTTTCAACAGTTGACCCACAAACAAGCCAAAATTCGCTCCTACCTCGACGCTTGGGCCTTCAGGCCCCAGTGATGCTCCAGTTCCAAGAGAAATGGCGGCGGCGATCGTTTTCGCGATCGGGCGTGTTGCTGACATTTCCTTGCCTGCTTGCACGGCTGCAATGAGGGCAGAAATTCCCGGACTGAATTCTTTCGTTAACCAGCGAATCAATCCGACTAAGACACCCCCCAAAGTAGGGACACAAGCTAGAGTCCACGCACCAAAATGACCGATCGTTCCCATCAGGTCTTCAAGCGCGAGACGATGCACGAATTCAATTAAATAGCGAAACGTAAGCACCCCCAAACCAGCCCCACCACCGATGACGACTGCCAGAATCAAAACGATCGTGTCGGGGTGCGGTTGGAGGCGATTGAATAGTCCAGTGAGGCGAGATGAGGGAGAATTTGAGGAGTCGGGCAGCAGAACTTTGGGCGTCAGGGTCGAGGGCACGGCAGGGGGGGAATAATAAGATTAAATTTTATTTCTCCTTCTCATTGTGGGCGATCAAAGCCAGACAAGACAAGTAATTTGTCGGTTTTTCAATGAGTAAATCTAGACGGTAGGGATCGCTAAAATTATCTGCTCAGATTCTTATGAATTAATACGTTTGCCCTATTTAACTAGAAGAACGGCAAGAGATTGTTTTTGGGGTTAACCCCATCACAGGACTGTTTATGATGCACAATGATTCCGTGTATCTAATGATAGAAAAATGGATCGCAAGATTTCGATCGGGAATCAATCAGGAACACCGCGCTATCAAGCTTGGATTGATCCAGGTTGGACGATCGGACTGTGGAGTGCTGCGATCGTGCTGTTTACGATTAATCTCGGTGTTCTCCCCTTGAGAGATTGGGATGAGGGCATCGTGGCACAGATTGCCCGTGAAATTGCGAATGCTCCGTTTGAATCCCTAACCTGGCTGCACCCCCGCGATCTCAATGGCGCACCGTATTTGAACAAGCCGCCTTTGGTGCATTGGTTGATTGCCTTGTGCTATCGAATATGGGGAGTGAGTGAATGGACGACGCGACTTCCCGGAGCGCTGCTAACAGCGACTTCGGTTCCGCTGCTGTATGGCATTGGGCGTGAGGTCTTTTTTCAGCGCAGTACGGCTGTGTTCGCCGCACTGGTTTATCTCACTTCGCTACCTGTCGTGCGTCAGGGACGATTAGCGATGCTTGACGGTGCGATTCTGTGCTTTTTTCTGGCGATGATGTTTTGTTTGCTGCGATCGCGGCGAGATTTGCGTTGGGGTTTGGGAGTTGGTTTAGGATTTAGCTGCCTTTGTTTGACGAAAGGGATTTTAGGAATTTTGCTGGCAGCGATCGCGCTGGTGTTTATCACTTGGGATACGCCGCGATTATTGAGATCAGGATATTTATGGGCGGGCTTTGGTTTAGGCTGTGTTCCCGTTGCGCTCTGGAATGGAGCGCAGGTTTATCGGTATGGTGAGGCGTTTTTAGCGACGCATTTTTTTGATCAATCTTTGAAGCGCGTGTCAGATTCGGTTGAGGATAATCAAGGATTAATTACCTACTACGTTTGGGAAGTCCTGAAAAATGGGGTTCCGTGGGTGGTGTTTTTGCCGATCGCGTTTCGTCATGCTTGGGAAAATCGCACTCTAAGCTGGGCAAGATTGGTTCTGGTGTGGAGCGGAATTTATTTTGCTGTGATTTCGCTGATGCAAACCAAACTGCCTTGGTATGCAATGCCACTTTATCCAGCCTTTGCGCTGGTGGTTGGGGCACAGTTGCAGCGATTTTGGCAACCTGTCTCCTCAGAACCACCGATGATTAAGCGGGTTCGGGTTTGGGTGAGCGTGTTTTTGGTGTTGGCGATCGTCGCTTGGGCAGGTGCGATCTACTATACGTTTTGGGTACGATCGCAGCCGGATGTGCAATTGGTATTTGCAACGCTGGCGCTGACGCTAACGGTAACGGCAGTTCTGATGGCGCGTCAGGATGTGCAGTTTGTCGTGGTATTGATTTGGGGGACGTTTTTGACGCTGCTGGTCTTGATGATGTCGAATTATTGGATCTGGGAACTGCAAGAAGCATTTCCGGCAAAACCTGTGGCACAAATGATTCAGGAAGCCACCGCCAAAGGGCAAACGATTTATACGTCCTATCCTTATTTCCGCCCGTCGCTGAACTTCTATAGTGAGCGATCGATTGTTCCAGCGAGTTCTGAAGCCTTGTTAAAACGCTGGCGCGAGGATGCTCATCCCTATTTGCTGCTCGATCCCGCGTCGTTGAAGAAGTTGCCACAAAAGCAAATCCAGTTTCTGGGCATGAGTGAGGAGTGGGCGTTAGTGAGTCGAGCACCTGCGGTAAAAACGATCAACACAGCAAAGCGAAAGAAATGAAATGCTACGCTCAGCCGTTCGATCGCGAATCTTCATGCCTACTTAGTCCCAATGTCTTAAACGGTAGGGTTGAGTCAAGCATTGAATATTAGTCGCTTGACTCAACTTCAGGATTAGAACTCTCTGACGCTTGGCTGTCCGTCTTTGACTTCTCCGACCATAATCACATCGGCAACACCCACAAATAAGCCGTTCTCAAGAACTCCGGGCAAATTGTTTAGTGCTTTCTCTAGGTCAGCGGGATTGTCGATGCGATCGAACTTCACATCCACAACTAAGTTTCCTTGATCGGTCACAACAGGCCCCGCCTTTTTCACGCCCATTCTTAATTGAGGCTTACCGCCAAGCTTTTCGATCGCTTTCATCACCGGAGTTACTGCCATCGGAATCACTTCAACTGGAAGCAAGAAGGTAGAACCCAGATGATCCACCAGTTTGCCGCTATCGACCACAACGATGAATTGATCCGCCAAGCTATCAACAATCTTTTCTTGCGTGTGAGCCGCGCCACCGCCTTTAATCAGGTTCTTCTGTGGATCAACTTCATCCGCACCATCGATCGCAATATCAATCTTTTCAATCTCATCGAGCGTAGTTAAAGGAATGCCAAACTGACGGGCTAGAACGATCGCTTGAAACGAAGTCGGAACCCCTTTAACGTTTTGCAGATCACCAGCTTGCAATCGCTCGCCGATCGCTTGAATCGCATAAGCGGTGGTCGAACCTGTACCGAGACCGACGATCGTATTCGATTGCACTTTGGCAGCCGCCGCATAACCGACTTGCTGTTTCATCATTGTTACGGGGTCTGCATTCATACCATTTATTCCTGTACAAGTTATCAATTGATCACTGTACTATGTCACGCGACTTTAGAACCCGTAAAGCACTCGCAACGACCATTCGACGATCGTTGGACTAGCGCGATTGTTGGGATTCGTCACAACGATCACCGAGGGGCTGACATTTAAGCGATCGTTGAGCAGCAGTCCGAAAAAGGCTTCAAAGTTTGTTTGAGTCGCGTTACCTAAGCGATCGGTGATGAAGGGTTGTCCGATCGCTAACCCGGCTTTTGACCCAGGAATGAGAAAGTTTTGAAACGAAACGCCTAATGTCCAAGTTTTCGGATTCAGATCGAGGTCTTGCTGTAAGAGAGGATTAAATCCGCGATAGCTACCGATTCCCAAGCGTCCAAAGATGCCAAACACACCAAAACGCTGTTGAATTGCCCATTCTGCACCGAGACCTGCTGCATTGATCTGAGTGCCATTAATCTTTGCGTTGGTGTATTGCAATTGCACCTTGATCGGCTGATTTGGAATTGCATATTCTGCTTCCACACTGGCTTGATAACGATCGCGGAACAATCCCGCGCTAGGATTTGAGGAATCTGCTGCGGCGTATAGCGCTCTGAAGGTGAAATTACGATCAGGCGACCAAGCGATCGCGGCTCCCGCTCCGCCAAAGCGATCGATCTCGTTTTGCACAATCAATGGATTGTTGGCAAAGAAACTAGAGCCGAAATTTTGCCCGGATTGATTGGCGAAGCTATTGCGATCGATAAAATCACTCGGCGGTAGATTCGAGCCAACGGCAATTTCTAAGTTCTCAGCCGGACGAAACGCATAATAGAGCTTACGAATTTTGAGTTGAGGAGTTGCTTCGACCGGATCAAGTCCACCACCATCTGCTAAAACTCCCGTAGTTCCAAGTAAGTTTTGGCGTTCGTTGTGTGCCAGAGCGATCGCATCTCCGCCATTGTTGCCTGCCTCAAGTTGCGTGACGAGGCGATCGTTCCCTTGAAAGCTGGTGAGTAAATTCAGCCGAACACGCGCCAAAACAGTTGCATTCGCTCTGGTGCCATCAGTTAGCACGTAATAAACTTGTCCGTCTAGCTTTGTGGTTGTCGAAAATTGCTGTCGTTCAAGAGTCGTAATCCGAGTGTTGATGTTGTCAACTCGCGATCGCAATTGAGAGAACGCATTCCCGTAAGCCGCAATCAAGCGCCGAATCGTCTGGATATCTTCCCTGAGCGTTGTGTTTTCATTTCCAGCAAGGAGTTGTTCTTCGATTCTGCCGATGACGGTTGCGATCGCGGCGACAAACTCGTTACGGCTCAAAGGGCGATTGCCGCGAAAGGTACCGTCCGGATATCCCCTCAACACTCCGTATCGTTCTACCAACGATCGCACCGCTTCAAATGCCCAATCGCCCGGACGCACATCCGATAATTCAGAAACAGACGTGACTTGATCCATCACGTCGTCTGGCTCGATCGTAGGTTGTGACCAAGCAGGAGCAGCCACGATGAGTAAACTACTCAAGCCGAAGCAGAACCATTTCACCTGTTTCACGCACTTTTCTCCTCACGGGCTGCAACCTTCATAGTTATAACAGCCCGTTTAGAGTCGCCTCAATCAAGCGTTCGCGGTGGCTGCTGCTTTTTCCGATGCTGAACCTTGTGTGCCAAGTTGGATCAGTTCAACTTTGTAGCCATCTGGATCTTCAACAAAGGCAATCACCGTAGAGCCATGTTTCATTGCCCCCGGTTGGCGCGTCACTTTTCCGCCCCGTTGAGCGATCGCCTCACAAGTCGCATAAATATCATCGACTCCGATCGCGATATGCCCGTAAGCATCGCCTAGCTCATAGTTGTCTTTTCCCCAGTTGTAGGTGAGTTCAAGCACAGCCGTATCCGCCTCTGCCCCGTAGCCGACAAATGCCAAAGTGAACTCTCCACCGGGGTAATCTTTTTTTCTTAAAAGCTTCATGCCCAGTAAATCGCAATAAAACTTCAGCGACTCTTCTAGGTTTCCGACACGAAGCATGGTGTGTAATAAACGCATTAGGTTCTCCTACTAATAAGCTACGATCGACTCAATTTCTAAGCGAAATGATCCAGAATTAAATCGTGGATTCAGTGCGCCATCATATTCAAATTTACTCAGCATCAATTGAAAAGAGCGAATCACATTTGCGGAGATTGGTTTCGCACTCGATAGCGTTTTTGCCCGGAAGACGGGAACGAGTTGAGCAAAGGGAATTTGCACGGTGATCCATTCCCCTGCAACCGTATCAAACGAATGAGAATAGCCGACGCTATCCCAGCCATCATCATCGCGCACTAAAAACTTATAGCGATTCCCATCTCCTTTGATTCGCAGTTCGATTCCGGTAAATGCAGACAGATCGATCGCCGGATCAAAATTGCGCGTCCGAATCGAAGCAAATCCACCCGAATTCGCCGTCGAAACATTCCCCGAAAAAACAGCGACTCCATTTCCCAGACGAACACCGCTATCACTCACGCCGCCCATCACCACATCATCGAGAGCGCCCCAAGTGTTGTGCAGGTCGATCGTCGGATCACTGAAATCGAATAGAACCTGATTGTTGAGCGCAGGCTGAGGATTGGGACGAGGTTGAAACATTTTTTGCAGCCAACTGACAACGGGAATTGCTTCAAAATACTCTAAAGTTTGCACAAATCGACCCAAATCCCATTGAGTCCGTTGTTCATTCATAACGTTCTCCAAATCAGCGGAACTCTCTTCATTCTAAGAAAAGCGATCGGACACTGGATCTGACACTGTAAGAAAGCGATATCGTAAATTGACATCACATTAGAATCAGTATGAAGCTCAATCGAAAACAAACGAAGACCTTACAGCCGTTTTCGAGACTCCCATTCGTGCTGACCTTCTTTGGAGTGATATTGTGAGCTTGTTTAAGGTGGGGAAAAGATTAATGCTTGAATGAATGAAGTGTGAGGTCGTGCAGTAGAAGCAGCATTGCGTGAAGGTTCTACCAAAAGTTGAATCTTCTACTTCTGTAGAATTTGCTGTAATGAAGAGGATGTTTTCTGCGATCGACACCATATGCTGAAATTTCATCCTCCAGGGTTCGGGCAAAAGTTTACTCAAACCAGCTTAGGCACGATCGCATATTACACGCAGGCGCAAGGAATCACCGAAACGCCGATCGTATTCCTTCACAGCTTCGGGGGTGGCTCTTCAGCGTATGAATGGTCAAAAGTTTATCCCTTCTTTGAGTCAACGATCGCGCCTGATCTAATAGGTTGGGGAGATTCGAGCCATCCCGCCCGCGATTACCGACCCGAAGATTATGTGATGATGGTCGCAGAGTTCTTAGAAAAAATATCAGATCAGCCTGTCACGTTGGTTGCTGCTTCACTTACAGGAGCATTGGCAATTCGGTTAGCGACACAACGACCGGAACTGGTGCGATCGCTGTTTCTCGTCTGTCCTTCTGGATTTGATGATTTTGGACAGAATGCAGGGCGACGAATTCCCTTGGATAT
Organism: Cyanobacteria bacterium FACHB-DQ100; assembly: GCA_014695195.1. Classification (NCBI taxonomy): domain Bacteria; kingdom Bacillati; phylum Cyanobacteriota; species Cyanobacteria bacterium FACHB-DQ100. The sequence goes on from JACJNW010000039.1 coordinate 83,679, forward strand.
TATCAATACGCCAATTTTGGATCGAATTATTTATACGATCGGTGCAACAAATGACCTGGCAGTACGGAATTTTCTAGAGAACTTCCTGTTTGCAAATCGAGATCGGATTACACCAGAAATAGTTAATGCCTATCTAGAATCGGCTCGAAAATCAAATGCAGAATACGCTGCGCTGTCATTTTTGCGGGGCGATTTGTACTTCGATTTGTCGCTCTATTTGCCGCAATTAAACACACCGACTGCGATCGTCTGGGGAAATCAAGCCCTATTTACCGATGTCAATTTAGGGCGACGCATTGCAGCGGCAAATCCACAAGCAATTCGGCGATTTGAAGTTGTGCCAGAGTCGGGTGTTTTAGCACATTTGGAACAGCCCGCGATCGTCGCTCGGCTGCTCAAACAATGGATAAATTCGGAGACAGATTGAGCTTGTTCCGCTAAATCGCTAATCGCAACTGATTAGAATGATCCACCTTTGGATAGACAAAAGAAGTGATTTCAAAGGCTGGATCAGACGATCGTGTGATCTAGCGTTTCAACACCTTTAAATAAAAAATTGGGCGATTAAGAAACCGCCCAGATCCCTTATCGATTGGCTGGCTGATCCGCAGTTCGTGGATATTGCACGTCCACGAAGCCGAGTTCTAGCAATTGCTGATAGGCTTGTTTACCCAAATCGCGAGTCGGCTGCTGGCTTCGGATAATTTGCACCAAAAGCGGAACTGCTAATTCAGATTGGTTCATTGCCCGATGCACTAATGCCAAACGATAGGTTGATTGATCCCGCAATTCTGCTGCTTCTAAAGCCTTTTTGCGCTGACTGTCTGCCACACGGGTATCAATGCCAGAGAAACTCGCTGTCAACTCTTGATAGAAGTTAGATAACTGATTGTAAACTTGCCGCGCTTCTTGCAGCTTCTTCATTGCCAAGGGTAGATTCTGCGATTTGACGGCTTGATCCGCTTCATTCATCAGCCGTTGTCCACCCTGCATACTCAGTAAACCATCACTCTGAGCCGCCGTTGGACGCACCACATTCGGGCTATTGGGATCGATCGGGCGAGCTTGTCCAGATGCAGGCTTGGTCGATTGAGCCTGAACAGACGGCACTTGGAACATTACACCTGCAAGCATTGAGAGCGAAAGAATGCCAGAGATGGAAAGGGGTTGAATCGTTCTCAGATGAGCCATGAATAATTGCAGAATGCTAATAGGACAACTCGGAACTCTCGGATCTTATCACTGCAAGATCCATTTTCTTCAAATGAAGCCCAGTGGCTCGTTTTGTTCCTTAGAGGTTAAACTGGAACGCCGATCGGGCACCAATACGAGTAATCATCGGTAATTTTGCCTTCGGAGACGCGCAATCCAACCCCGCCCGCAGTGAAGCGATCGTCTCCATTGTTAAATAGCCAGGTACTCCACAAAGCGGTGAGTGATTTCTCAGCAATTCCAACCGTGGGGAAATCGAGTAATTCTTGATAGACGTAATCTTGATTCGTGTACCAAGGATCTTGATTGGAACTTTCTACGCCAACTTCACCCCGAATCATTGAAAAACAGCCTTCTCCTTGTCGTCCTAAAACGGGTTTTGCAAAGTAAGTATCGCCCATTTCATCTGAAGTTTGAGCGGTTTTTGGAAAGAGATCGTAAACCGTTTCAGCGAGTTCTGATGGGAAGAAATCTAAGCCTAAATCGCTAATTAAAGCAAAGATACTCTTGGGCTGGAGTGCGAAAGCTGACGCGAAATTAACGATCGCAACCTTGCGTTTCAGAATCAATTCTTCCAATGCTGACCAAAGTTCTTTCCCTTCGGCATCGCGATCGTGAATCACCCACTCGACCGGATACCACATGAATAAGATATCGATCGGTTCTCCGGTTGTTTCGTGAAATAAGTATTGATGATTTTTAATTTTTAGTTCCTCGATCGGAAACACTCGACAATTTTCAGCCGTGAATGGTCTTAACCAGCGCATCGTTCCCATATCTTCGGTGTTGTTCAGCGTGGTTAAGGCAATTTGACAGCGTTCGAGTGGTTTTTTAAGCCAATCTGCGGCGCGTTGAAGCTGTTGGCTCATGGCATAGCTCAGAACAGATTGCAATCCGAGTTCTGGTGGCTTAAATCCAAAATGCTCTGCAACTTTGGCATTGCCTTCGAGACATTCAAACCAAAAACTTGGCGTTTGCACATTCGCTTCGATGACTTTATACACCTGCGTTTTCTCATTCCAGCACCAATCGAGCCGCATACAAAACGGAGCTAATCGATCGAACTGAATTACTCGAAGAGTTTCTTCGGGAAATCCATATTCAAGCAAGGTTTCCTCATCGAATTCGCGTACTACTGACCAAAGATGGGCAAGCACGGCTCCGACTCGTTCCGCCGATCGCTTCATTCTGATCACCTGGTCTTCTGTCACTGGATGACAGTGATACAGCGCATAAGGACTTGGAATGTCAGAAGTCGCATTCATCATTGCCAGGTTGTACCAAGGCATTCGGATTTGTTGGAAGAAGCGATCGCGCTCAATCCCGTGAAATGGATTGCTCATCCTCCCGCACGCCCTCCACCAAAACTGCCGAAACCGCTCCGACCCGACGATCGACCCGAAACTCCGGTTCCCTCTGAACCACCAGATGAGCCACCGCCCGATCGATAAGATGACCCGCCATAACTGCTTGAACCTCCACGAGACGCACAATTTTGCGGCACTCGACCCTGAGCATCCGGTTGGCATTCCGTGGTTGAGGAAGACGTGCAGCCTGTGAGTGGCATGAGGATCACAGTGGACACTGCCAGACTAAAAAACAACTGCAAACGATTCGATTTCATAATTATCGTTCAGGCTTGACGGGCACATACTTAAGAGATACAGCACGATTTCAGGGTTCCCGCAGACTGGATGTTAAAAACAATAAAGCAATCTAGGAGTCGGACAGATTGCAGGTGAAATATGAGTTAGAAAGCGTTGGAGAAGTGCGATGACGAACCCCTCACAATCCCAAGGAAATGCCAGCATTCCAGAAGAAAATCGCGGCAGAATTCTTCAACGTGGTGGTGAAGAGTTACTGGTTGAAAAACTCGACGATCGCTTCGCCGTGAACGCAACTTCTAAAGAGCAAGCCTGGGATTTGGTCAATAAAGCCCCGATTCAAATTAATCCCGGTGCCGCCCCGCCTCAACTCACAGAATTTGTCGTTGCTCCGAATCAGAAAGTTCAGGTACTAAACCAGGTGCGCTCAGAAGAGCAAGTAAACTACGCGAGCCATGTCTATCAAATCAAAGACAATCCTGGCTCAAAGCTCTACGTCACAAATCAAATTACAGTTCAATTTGATCCGGCGGTGAGTCCTGATGTGATTCGCTCGATCGCTGAAGAATTCGCTCTAGAACAGGTGAAACAAATTGTCGGAATTCCCAATACTTTCGTTTTTCAACTCACTGCAAATTCAACCGAAAACCCGCTCAAAATTACCAACCGATTGATTACGCGATCGGAGATTCTGACCGCAGAACCGAACATCATTGTGCGTCAGCAGGGATACTATCGCCCCAAAGATCCGCTCTACTCGAAGCAATGGCACCTGAATCATTCAGGCGGATCAGATTTAGCACCTGGATCGCACGTTTTTGCAGAGCAAGCTTGGGACATTACCAAAGGCAGCCGATCGATCGTAGTTGCAGTCATGGATGATGCCGTCGATTTGAATCATCCCGACTTTCAAGGATTGGGCAAGGTCGTTGCACCGCGAGACTTTAGAGGCAAAGACTTCGACCCTGACCCAGATGAAGCAGGCGAAGATCATGGAACGTCTTGTGCTGGGGTTGCCGTTGCAGAAGAAAACGGCTTCGGGGTTGTGGGAGCCGCTCCGGGTTGTGCATTGATGCCGATTCGGACGACTGGATTTTTGGATGATCAAACGATCGAAGATTTATTCGCTTGGGCGGTCGATCGTGGGGCATCGGTGATTTCTTGCAGTTGGGGTCCGAGTGCGGTCAATTACCCCCTGTCTTTGAGACAACGCGCCGCGATTACTCGCGCTGCTACCGAAGGGCGCGACGGCAAAGGCTGTGTCATTTTATTTGCTGCTGGAAATGCCAATCGCCCGACAAACGGCACCATTAACGAAGCCGGATGGCGCAACAATGCGCTCAGTGGCAATACTCGGTGGTTCGGCGGTTTCACTGTGCATCCAGACGTGATCACCGTTTCTGCCTCAACCAGCTTGAACAAAAAATCGGCTTATAGCAATTGGGGTGCTGAGGTTTCAATCTGTGCGCCCAGCAATAATGCGCCCCCAGGAATGGGACTTGCAGGAGTTGGCTATGTGGCGACACCACCAGAGGTTCGAGTTGCACTGCGGGGATTGGGAGTTGTGACCGCCGATCGACGCGGCAATGATGGCTATGATCAGGGCGATTTTACGTACGGTTTTGGTGGTACATCGAGCGCTTGTCCATTAGCCGCAGGTGTGGCAGCGTTAGTGTTGTCGGCAAACCCAGACTTAACCGCGCAAGAAGTTCGGCAAATCTTGCAGCAAACCGCAGATAAAATTGTTGATCCTGATCCTGATCCGCAGTTTGGGTTGCGTAAAGGAACCTATGATGCAAATGGGCGATGTGATTGGTTTGGCTACGGGAAAGTGAATGCTGCAAAGGCGGTTCAAGCTGCGTCTGCGAGAAAAATAACGCTAATGGTTGCGCGATCGCTTTCTGCCGAGAACAATAATATGCTGATGATTCCTGATAATAATTTGTCAGGAATTACGAGCGTCATTCAGATAAACGACTCTGCGACGGTTAAAGACATTCAAGTGAGCGTTAATATCGCCCACGATTATCTCGGTGATATCGAATTGAGCTTAATCGCGCCTTCGGGACAAATCGTATTATTGCAAGGTCGAACGCTAGGACGGCAGACGGTACTGAATCGATCGTACTCTCTACAAACAACGCTAACACTAAGAAGAATGCTAGGACAATCGGTACGGGGACGTTGGTTATTAAAAGCAGTGGACGCAATTCCAAACGATACTGGAATTATCAACGGTTGGAAGTTAACGATCGGGGTTTAGCTAATCTCCAAACTTCGCCATAAATACCAACTGGCGATCGTTGAATACGGTTTCCAAGCTTGTCCAATTTTCATTACGGTTTTGCGATCGGGTAATTCATCTAATTCATAAATGCGACGAATGCTCGATCGAACTCCTAAATCATCGACGGGTAAAACATCCCAACGATGCAGCCGAAAAATCAATAACATCTGAACTGTCCAGCGTCCGATGCCTTTGATTTTCGTTAGCGTTTGAATAATGGTTTCATCATCTAGCGGCTGCAATTCCTCCAGCGTTGGTAAACCTGTTAAAACATTTTGGGCTAAGTCTTTCACGTAAATGATCTTCTGACGTGATAATCCGACTTGTCGTAGCATTTCATCGGGTGTGTCCAAAATCGCTTCTGCACTCATCCCGCTTGGATAAAGTTGCAGAAAGCGATGATAAATAGCAGTGGCGGATTTGGTCGAAAGCTGTTGATAGATAATCGATCGTGCCAGCGAATCCAGCAATCCACCTAAATGCTGGGCTTGATCAAGCGTACAGATTCCAACTTGATCAATGATCGCACCCAGTTTTGGGTCTGCGGATTTTAGGGCTTGCGTGGCGATCGCATAATCCAGCTTATTCATGCACAACAATGGCAGATTTAATGGCTCTTGGAACGGGCTTTCCCGCTTTATCCACTTTGCCATAGAACGTTTGATCTTGGTAAACCAGCGCAGAAGAAGAGCCGCCATCGAGATTTAACGCCTGCTTCACTCCCAATCGCTGCATAAACCCCACCAGCGCTTGCACCGACATTCCAGAATTCTGCGGTGCATCCGCTCTCTGGGCTGCCATGACTAACACGACCGATCCGTCTTGCGTAATTCCGATCGCGCTTCTTGAATTCCGTTGATTCACACCGATCGAGTCTCGTCCCACGTTTGGATCAACAAACCCCTCTTCAGTCGCAGTAAATTCTGGTAGAAGCTGAGGACCTCCCCCGATCGCATCGATCAATTTACAACCCGACGGAACCTTCTCTAATCGAGACGCGATCGCATACCTCACCTGCTCACCACATTGGTAACTGCGAAACTCTGATCGCTCCAAAATCTGTGGCAAATAAGGCTGAAGATCCAGATTCTGCATTAACCGATCGTTCTGCTCGGGATTGCTTACAACCTTTCCATTTTTAGTGACATACGAAGTCGTTTTCGCGTTTTTAGGATCGAAGAAACCGCCATTGAGAACCGCGATCGTCTTTTGGGGTTTGGCAAATTCTTCCACCGTTTCAAGCGTTGGAGCAACCGCGATCGACACTTTAAACCGGCTCCGAGGCGAAATCGTTACCGTATGAATATCGCTATTGGGTAGAGAATAGCGCTGGTACTTCGGCAACTCAACGATCGGCGTAGAAGCAGGAGAGGTCGTTGCCTCTGGCGTGGATTGTGATGAAACCGGAGCGGGTGGAATCAATGAATAAACAAACCACAACCCCAAGCCGCCACACCCAAACAAGGCTAAACTTGCGATCCACAATCTTTTCACGATCGAACTCCTGATGATGAAAACTCCACAACTGCTTGAAGCATACAAGCCACCCATGCTTCACAGTCTCTTTATTAGAGCGTGAATTCAGCGAGACGAAATAAAAATTGCAGTAGAGCCTGGTAAAACGAAATCTTTGCAGTGATTATACGGATAACTCAGGTGCGTCCCTTCAATTGCTGCACTAAGCTCTGTCAAATCTACCCGTAATTCCTTGATTTACTCTTCAAGGCTAGAATTTCGCCATTTTTCGCAGGCAGCACCCGTCGCCATACAGATCAAACTTCTAGCTCACAATCCACAATCTCGCCAGCAAAAACAACACCCCTCTCCTGCCCTGATCCCGCTAACAACCCGCGAAATTTCTGATGTTGTTTTAGCAACATTCATGATTTTGTCCTGATTCCTCCGGAAGATTACCGTATCAGTAGTCGTGTGCATCGAAATTGCCTAGAAATTCCCTGCGCTTCTCTTTGACCGCGCACTCTCAATAGCCGAGTTTATATCCTCCTGTGAGCTTATGAAGTTGAAGTTATCGCCGACTCGCGTATCACTCCTCGCTTTGGGTGCTTTTGCAGCAGTCGTGGCTCAAGAGCTAGCCCGCTCCGATGCAAAGACTCCGAGCGCCACACCGCCTAATAAATTTAACGCTAAGCAAAACTCCGCCCCTCCAGCCGCGCCCCTTCCCGATCGAGTCGCGCTTTCTCAGCCAGAAAGCCTGTTTTCTGCGCTCCCCACGATCTCAAATCCAACCGCGATCGCAAAGCCCGCAGTCCCAGCGAATCAACCGATCGTTCCGCCGCCGCCGCCAACCGTTGCTGCATCCTTGCCCAATCTGGGCGTGACCGATGTGAACCAACTGCCGATCGATACCATTATCGAGCAAACCCTGAAGCTTCCCCCGCCGCCGCCTAAAGTTACCGTCAGCGCGGATCAATCTGCTCCGAAAGCCCCAACAGGCGCTCCGAAGGATGTGCAGGGTCATCGCGCCCAGCCCAGCATCACGGCAATGATGCAGCAAGGCATCATGAAAGGCTACAGCGATGGGACATTCCGACCGGATGCCCCCATCACCGATGCTCAGTTCAAAAGCATCACCAAACAGGCAGCCACAAAATCGAGCACGATCGCATCGCTAAAACGCCCGAAAGACATCGTGACCCGCGCCGATGCTGCCACCTATATTCATCGGCAATTGCTCAGAGCCAGCACGATCGAGAAATCTCAATTGGTCGCTCAGGCTCCCACCTCGGCTCCATTACCGATCCTGAACGCTAGCGACTCGGCTCAACTGGTCAACAGCACGCCTGCAAGCCGTCCTCTACCCCCTGCAACTCCACCCATCGCCGTTTCATCTGATGTAGATACAGCGGATACTGACTCCTACACCTTGGGTGCGGGCGATCGCATCCGCGTCGAGATTTTCAACGTGCCAGAGTACAGCAAGGAATATCAAGTCCTTGTGAATGGAACACTGAATCTGCACCGGGTCGGCAACGTTTCAGTCGCCGGGTTAACGATTCGTCAGGCTCAAAGCGCGATCGCCGCTCGTTACTCCCGCCTGCTCAAAGCCCCCACCGTGGATGTCAGCCTGATCAGCGCCCGTCCTGTCAATGTGGCGATCGCCGGTGAAGTCGGCAAGCCCGGAACCTATGCGCTGTCGTTTGGCGAGGGTGGAAAATTTCCCACCGTGACGAAACTGATTCGCGAGGCAGGTGGCATGAATCGCTCTGCAGATGCGCGTCAGGTGGTCGTGCGGCGCAACGGCAGTCAGGAAATTCGCCTCAATATGTGGGAACTGTTTACCACGGGTAATATCCGCCAAGATTTGTCTCTGCGTGATGGAGATTCGATTTTCATTCCGGCGGCAAATTCGGTCAATCTAGCTGAAGTTGCACAAATGGCAGATGCCAACTTTAGCATCAGCGCGACTCAACCCGTTAATGTTGCTGTGGTTGGCGAAGTAGCGCGTCCAGGTCCTTACATCATTAAAGACCAAACTCCCACGCTGTCTAGCGCAATTCGAGAAGCAGGCGGCATCAAACAGCTTGCCAATCTAAAAGAAGTCAAAGTTCGTCGCAACACCCGCAGCGGCGCTCCTCAAACGATCAGCGTCGATCTCTGGCAATTGCTTAAATCCGGTGACCTCAAGCAGGATCTAGTGTTGCAGCAAGGCGACACGATCGAGATTCCAACCGCACTCGCGCTTAACTCAGAAGAAGCGAGACAGCTCGGTGATGCCAGCTTTGCCCCGAGGTCGGTCAAGATTACCGTAGTTGGCGAAGTTGAGAAGCCCGGTCAAGTCGAAGTGCCGATGAATACGCCACTGAATCAAGCCTTGCTTGCAGCAGGTGGATTTACGCGCCAAGCGAATCGTCGTCGGGTGGAATTGGTACGGCTCAATCCAAATGGCTCTGTGAGTCGTCAAAATGTCTCGATCGACCTGTCACGCGGAATCGATGAAAAAGGCAATCCGCTGTTAAAAGACGGTGACGTGCTGGTGATCGATCGCAATGGACTTGCAAAAACAGGCGATACGCTCAACAACGTTCTCGGGCCTGTGCTTCAAGTCTTGCCGTTCCGATTCTTATTTGGATTGTAAAGGTTGTTACTCAACGCTTCTGTCACCTGTGAAGGCGCTGGTCTTCTTGCTTATTTTCGGTGCTGTTCGCCCTCGATTTTTCTTTAGGTGCTTTCATGGAAAACCAGATTAAAACACCGCTCTCTCCCTCCGAAAAAAACGGCAAAGTTCCCCACGCTCCAGAATACTTGCTGGTGCCTGACTCCACACAAGCTGACGAAGATTCGGGGAAACTGCTAGAAGCACTGCGCCGCAAAATTCCGCTGATCGCAGGCGTGACTGCTGCAACGACTGCTGCAGCTTGGGCAATCTCATGGAATCAGCGACCCACTTATGAAAGCGGGTTCCAGCTTCTGATTGAACCGGTCAGCCTTCAAAACCAGCAAGACCGCGATCCCTTGGGATCGGCTCCGTCCTCCAATCAAGACAACGTCAGTTACGAGACTCAGATTGCGGTGCTGAAAAGCGCGAAGCTGCTGCAACCGATCGCCGAGCAAATCGCCCAGCGCTACCCAGAAATCGCCAGGGAAAACTTTGCGGAAAAGCTGACGATCGAGCGCCCAGCCGACACCAAGCTAATTCAAGTCAGCTACCGCGACTCTGATCCCGATCGCATCAAATTTGTCCTCGACAAACTAGCAGAAGGCTATCTGAGATACAGCCAGAAAGAGCGTGAAAGTAATCTCAGCTATGGCATTGCCTTTGTCGATCGTCAAATTGGTGAAACCCGCAAACGGGTAGACAATCTGCAACGTCAGCTTCAAGCCTTTCGGCAGCAGAATAACTTCATCGCGCCGGAATCGCTTGCAGGACAAGTCACTGGACAAGTTCAATCGATCGCGCAGCAAAAATTCCAGACCGACAGGGAAATTGCGGAGATGCGGCGGCAGTATGGCAACCTCCAAGGGAGCGATGGTGCGAGGGCAGCGCTTGCTGCTGATGGGGCTTATCAAGGCGTTCTAAACAAGCTGCGCGACCTTGAAGCAAAGATCGCCACCGAATCGACGCGCTTTCAGGGTGACACCGTGGAAATGAGAGCCTTGCAGCAGCAGCGGGCTAGTCTTGTGCCAGTCCTGCGGCAAGAAGCGCAGCGCGTGTTGGGCAATCAATTATCCAAAGTCGGCTCGGATCTCTCGGTCCTGGAAACGCGGCGGCAGGTGTTAGACCGCGCTGACGCTTACTGGAACGGAGAAGTGCAGCGCTTGCCTGTTCTAACGCGCATCTTTACCGATCTCGATCGTGAACGCACTGTTGCGACCGAAAGTTTAACTCGCTTGCTTGGCACTCGTGAGAATCTCCAAGTGCAAGCCGCCCAAAAGGACATTCCCTGGCAACTGATTACTCCACCGAGTCGTCCTAGCCAAGCTACAGACTCGCCGCAGCGCAACATTATTCTAGGGGCACTGGCAGGGTTGCTGTTGGGATCGGGGGCAGCGCTGCTGTCCGATCGACTCGATCGTCGAGTTCGCCGCATTTCGGATATCAAACGGCTCTCCAAGCTGCCGGTCTTGGGCGTAATTCCGTATGAAGTCAAAACGCCCGAAGTGCTGAAAGATCTACAAATCGCGCAGGCCTCCACCGAACTCGCTGAGGGGAATGCCTTTACTGAAGCCTTCCGATCGCTCTACACCAACCTCCGCTTACTGAATACCGATCATCCAGTGCGATCGCTGGTCGTTAGTTCTGCGACACCCGGAGATGGTAAAACCACGGTTGCCCTGCATTTAGCGCAAGCGGCAGCCGCCATGGGACAGCGAGTGTTACTGGTCGATGCGGATCTGCGTCACCCAGAGATTGCCGAACGATTAGAGATTACAAACAGTAAAGGCTTGACCGAACTGGTTGCTCAGAGCTTGAATCCTCAAGATGTCATTCAGCGGCTTGAAGCGCTAGTCACGGTGAGCGGAGGCGATGAACCCATGCTGGGACGCACCAATTTTTCGATTCTCACCAGTGGGAAAATGCCCCTTGATCCGACTCGGTTACTATCGTCCCAAAAGATGCAGCGTTTGAATGACTATTTCAAAGCGATGTATGATCTGGTGATTTTTGATGCACCCCCGCTTCTGAGCTATGCCGATAGTAGCTTGCTTGCTACCTGCACCAACGGAATGCTCGTCGTTGCCGGAATGGGTAAAACGGATCAAGCCGACCTGAGACAAATGTTAGACACATTACAAACTGCGCGAGTTCCGGTACTGGGGATCGTTGCGACGTGCAGTAATGCAGCCGCTGTCGAAGATTGACGCACGATCGTATCTGCTGCCCAATCTACACTCAGACTTAAAAAATCCTCGTCAAGATTTCTCTTGCGGTGGATAGAAATCAACTGGAGCCTTCCTTAAAATCTGGATGTCGAAAGATTAAGCCGTGATCATAAAGGCTTGCGATCGCATTAGGACTCTAAGGTTATTACTCTAAGTTTGATAAAAGGAATCGGGATATGTCTGAACCGAATGGCGTGATGATGCAGTACTTTCATTGGTACTTGCCGAGTGATGGAACATTCTGGAATGAACTAGCAGAAAAGTCTAAAGAACTTGCAGAAGTTGGGGTCACGTCGCTCTGGTTGCCTCCGGCTTATAAAGGAGTTGGAGGCGGGTATGAAGTCGGGTATGGGGTTTATGACCTCTACGACTTGGGCGAATTCGAGCAGCATGGCTCGGTACGGACAAAGTACGGTACCAAAGACGAATACCTAAACGCAATCAAAGCGGCTCAGGCAGCAGGCATTCGGGTCTATGCGGATATTGTTTTTAATCACCGCATGGGTGCCGATCAGCAAGAGGAAATTGAAGCAACCCCATTGAGTCCCGACAACCGTAGTGAAGCGATCGGCGAATACAAGCCCGTCAAAGCTTGGACGCATTTCACCTTCGCGGGTCGCGGCGGCAAATACTCCGAGATGGAATGGCACTGGTGGCACTTTGACGCGATCGACTACGACGAGTATGAGAAACACAGACAAGCGGTGTATCTGCTCAAGGGCAAGGAATTCGATGACAATGTAGACCTAGAGAAAGGCAATTTTGACTATCTCATGGGCTGCGATATCGACATGAATCACCCGGAAGTGCGCGAAGAATTGAAGCGCTGGGGTGAGTGGTATCTCGACACAACCGGAGTCGATGGTTTTCGATTTGATGCTGCTAAGCACGTAAAAGCGCCGTTCTTTCAGGAATGGCTGGAACACATGCGGCAGTACGCTCAGCGCAACCTGTTCGCGGTGGGTGAATACTGGTCGTATGAAGTGGAAGCGCTGCATTACTTCATTGAGGCGACTCAGGGAACTGTTGCACTGTTTGATGCGCCGTTGCACTTCAACTTCCATGTGGCAAGCCAATCGGGCGATAGTTATGATATGCGCCAGATCTTTGATAACACCTTGGTACAGCAGCAGCCTGCTTTGGCAGTGACGATGGTCGAGAACCACGATTCTCAGCCGCTACAGGCGCTAGAGTCTCCCGTCGAACCTTGGTTTAAGCCGTTAGCTTATGCGCTGATTCTGCTGCGCTGCGAAGGCTATCCTTGTCTGTTTTACCCTGATTATTATGGGGCGCACTATCGCGATAATGGCAACGATGGCAACGAGCATGAAGTGTGGCTAGATTGTCATCGCTGGCTGATCGATAAGTTTCTGTATGCGCGGCGCGAGTATGCTTACGGCGATCAATACAACTACTTTGATCATTCTAATTTGGTCGGCTGGACGCGCTTAGGAAATGAAGCGCATCCGGGCGGAATGGCAGTGGTGATGAGCAACGGAGACGGCGGCAGTAAGTGGATGGAGGTGGGACAGCCCGATCGTACCTATATCGATATCACCGAACACGTTCAAGAACCTGTGACGACCAATGCAGAAGGCTGGGGTGAGTTCGGGTGTAACGGTGGATCGGTTTCGGTTTGGGTGCCGCAATCTTAGTTTTGCGTTTATCCCACAAACCCGTAGAGACGCGATCGATCGCGTCTCTACGGGTTTTCGCGTTTATTAACGATTGAATTACAATCGTCAACCCACTCTAAAAGCTAAACTGGGTGCGAATGTTACCGACATAAACGGTCGGGTTGCTGTTGAAGTTGTTGGCATTGAAAATCGCGTAGAACGTTGGCACGATCGCAATGTTGTTGCTGAGCGGATAGAAGTACGAAGCCTCAAGCTGATACTGCGTTCCACCATCCCCACCGCCAGAAGCGAAGAATTGACGACCCCGTGTAATATCCATCGGCATCAAGAATGCGACTGTCGCTTGTGCGCCCTTCTTGCCTAAATCTGGGAAGGCAGCACCGACTTGAAAGGATTGTGTCCGCACTAAACCATTTACCGGATTGAGTCGCGTATTGGCAAAACTATAGCGACCAAACAAACCAATTCCAGGAGTAACCAGCCAATCGAAGTTCACACCAAACATACTGGCGTAAGCATATTTCAGTCCGCCGCCCGTGACGCTGCCATCGGGTTGCAGCACCGAGAAACCCGGGCCTGCATCCAAATATCCATAAGGAATCGGTTCACCGATCGCGCCTCCGACTTGTCCACCGTATGCCTGAATCCGCGAGTAGTTATACTGCAAGCGCAGATTAAACGTATCGCTGGGTGAGAAGGTCAGTTCTGCTGAAGCCGTGTTAGTGCCGCCGAACAGTCCAAACGCCGGATTGCTTGAGGTGTTGAAGCCGAATTGAGACGGTAGAAACTCGGTGTTCTCGCCTAAGTAGCCCAACGCCAAGCGGAACTGACGGCCGAGTTGTGCTTCTACGACCAGTCCAGAGCCACGATCGATGGTGTTGGTCTGAGTGCTGTTTGAGGTGTCGAAGCTCGCGCCTGACGCAAAGACGTTGAGGAAGCGGTTGCCGTCGAAATGGCGATACCAGTTAATCCGAGGCCCAACCGTAACTTTGATCCCCTCGTTAACGGGGAAGGTGTAGAAAAAGTCCCGAATCACAATATCACTGCGTCCGTTGACCGTTCCGGCGGTTTGGTCAAAGAACGGAACCCCCGTCGCATTAAAGAATCCAGCTGAGGCGTACTGATTGTATGGAGAGATGCCATTGCCTGCTGCTAGCTGCGTTACTAGGCTATCTCTTCCGGTGAATGAGGTGTTGAGCGTGAGCCAGGTGAGGAAGCTGAGCGTTGGCTCTGGATCGGGCGCGATCGCCGAAATCGGTGCGCCACCTGCCGTTCTTGCTCCTGCAAATCGTGTATCTGCTGCTGAACCGGGAACCCCCTCAAATCGCACATCTCCGGTACTCCGCGCAATGGTCGGGTTAATCCATAGACCACCAGAGAGCTTCGTTGTGGTTGAGAATTGCTGTTTTTCTAGCGTTGTGGTGCGAGCTTCGAGCGCATCCACACGACCCCGAATCGTTGCTAATTCTGCGGCAAACTGCTCTTGCAGTTTTTGCAGAGTCGCGAGGTCTTCTTTTTTAACCAAATCCGCCGTAGAAGCGGCGATCAGTTCGTTGATGCGATTGAGGCAGGCATTCAAACCTGCGGCAAATTCATAGCGTGTGGTTGCCCGATTGCCCCGGAAGGTACGATCGGGATATCCAGCGATACAGCCATAACGCTCGACTAAAGACTGCAAGGCTTGAAATGCCCAATCTGTCGGTCGAACATCGGTGAATTGAGAAACCGAGGTCACTTGCTCCATTCCGGCTGCAGGTGCATCTGCTTCCAGTGCAGCAACGCTATTCACTGAGTCGAAGTTAGGCGTTACGTCTTTCGCGTCAGACTTGAGCTTGTGGGCTGCAACAGGTTCGGCGGGAGTCGCCTGTGCCGGGGTTGCTTCTAAGACCGGAGCTTGCAGTTTTTCGGACGCTTGCGCCGACTGCACCCAAAACAAGACCGCTGGAGCTGCTAACCACAGCTTCCAGTTGCGAGCAGGATTCAACATTTTTCCTCACACCGTAGAAATAAGCCAATGCTGTATGGTAGCAGACATTCACTCGATCGTATGTAACTTATTAGACTGACGGTTGTAAGCAGTGATTTTACCAGTGCTGAGTTATTGCGATCGTCGAATGCGATCGATTTCTCGCTGCAATTCTTCGATCTGTCGCTTTAGCCGATCGGCTTCCTCGTTGTGCGGCTCAACGTTCACGGCTCCTTCTGCTCCGACTCGTACATAGTTCCCCTGGCGGATGTTTTGGAACTCAGGAGAAGCTGCCCACTCCTGCAAATATCGAATGCGTTCGATCGTAAATGGATGCGATAGAAATACACCATTTGATACATCGTTATAGAGCGAGAATTTGTAGAGCTGATTTAATTGATCATCATCCAATGCTTGATAGCGATCGCTTTGCTTGATCAGTTCCTCCAAGCTCATTTCGTGAGCATATTTTAGTGAACCTCCGGCGAGTCGCATCATGCCGTTGAGGGTTGGATTGAGTTCATCCATTACTAAGAGTGAAGCGCGATCGGCGGAGAGTTCTGCTTTTCTCAACCATTCATAAAACGCCAACATTAAGCCCGTACTGATGAAGTTACTCAGACCAAAGGTGAGATCTGCTAAGCCTGCGATCGCAAAATTCATCCACATTGCCATCTGTGTCAGCGTCGTATGTCCACATTTAAGATGTCCGAGTTCATGAGCGATTACCGATCGGAGCTCGGTTTCAGAGAGCAAATCTAACAATGCACTATTTAACACGACGCAAGGTTTTTCTTGTCCAAGTGCAAACGCATTCACTGATGGCGCTTGTGACACAAACAAGGCAGGTTCAGGTGTAATATCTAAGCTCTGCAAGCATTCGCGAAAGATTTGATAAACCGTTGAGAACTGTCGAACTCCCACCTGAACTGAGTTACCCATCAAGTAGATGTAGCGAGGACGTTCGTAGACAAACTCCACAAACTTTCGAGCCACCAGATCAAATCCGGGTACGCTCCGCAGTGCTTGTTCTGCTTGTCGATCGAGCGGATGACGAAAGGCTTCACTCGAAATTCCGGGATAGTTTGGCATTGCACCTCTTCTCATTGAATCAGGTTCATCAACGCTAACATATGCTTATGTTCTCCTGGATTGATCATGAACATCATTCAAATTCCAACAGAGACTTGGGTTGCTGCAAGCTGGCAGGAATATTTAGAAACGATCGAGAATCCAGCTTTTGAGAAGGCGAAAAGTTATTATCACGATCACAGATTTAGGATTGAAATGCCCCCACTTGGACACGATCATGCGGCGGACAACACGATCGCAAACTTTGCAGTAACATTGTTTTGTACGTTGAAGGAAATTCCCGCGAAAGGACTGACTAACTGTACATTTCGCAAAGCAGGTGTTCGAGAAGCACAGCCAGATTTAGCGTACTACCTGAATGAAAACGCAGAAATTGTGCCTTGGGGAACAGCCATCATCGATCTCGATCGCTTTCCTCCGCCAGATTTAGTCATCGAAATTGCCAACACTTCCTTATCGGATGATCAGGGTGAAAAACGGCTCTTATACGAGGATTTGCAGGTAAAAGAGTATTGGATTTTTGATGTCAGAAACGTTCGCGTTCTGGCATTTGCGATCGAAAATCAAGGTAGTCGTCGGATTACAGAGTCTTTAGTTCTACCAACATTACCGATCGCACTGCTTCAAGAAGCACTCCAACGCAGTCGTCAGCAAAATCAAAGCCAGGTTGGTGCCTGGCTACTATCAGAATTTAATCGGTTGTAGTTTCCTGCTCCAGACTTTTTGCCACGGCTTTCGGATAAATCAAGAGAAAGAAAACCATCCAGGTTAGGACTGGAATTGCAACTAAAGCTGTTACCCAAATCGATCGCAACAGCAACCAACTGCCGCTAATCAATCCCACCCCAGTTAACAAGATTGACCAAGGCTGACACCACCAAGGCTTAGAGTCCCAAACGTTTGTGGATTGCTTCATTGCTCTAAATTTGCAGCATTTCGGGGTATTCCATCAGCATCTCGTCGTAAGTGAGACTATCGCCTTCAACCTGCGGTGTCCATTGTAGTTCAAACCTGAGCAGATAATCCATGTTAAGGCTTGAAAGCTGAGTCAGAACTTCTGTGAGTGCTTCAGTAGTTCGGAGTTCAGAAAACAAAGGCTTATCGTCTGCGGTTCCCACCAATAACGTCACCACAATGTAAGAAGCAGGATCTTTGTCTGGATCAAGCTCAAAGTCTTTTTGCACCAGTTTACCGTTCGCATTAGTCAGCGTTTCTGTAGTGTACTTGCTGCGTTCTACGATCGATTGTTGATTAAACAATTTCTCCGCTTCTTCGCGGGTCTTCACCGTCTGCGAACTTGCACGGACATGGCTCCAGTTTTCCGGCATTCTCAATAGCGCCAACACCGCTTCTTGTAATTCGGCGTGAAGTCCCTCGATCGTCTCCGTATCGGCTTGTTGAACAATCTCCGCTAACTGCGATTGAATCGCGCGACCTTCTGCAAGTAAGCCAACTTGAACCTCTGTCACCGTCACGACATCGTTTTCAAGCTCGCCGCCTCCCTGCTTGCCTGCCTTGAGAATAAACCAAACCCAAATGGCTAGCGCTGTTCCTCCGATGAGCATCAATCCCACAATCAGCCACAGAACAGCACTGCCGCTGGAGTGGCTACCACCGTAACCTCCGCCATAATACCCGCCACCATAGTACCCACCCGATCGAGGAGCCACAGATCCACCGGAATCAGAGCCACTACTGCGATTAGAACCTCCCGAAGAACGGTTACTAGAACTTCCCGAAGGACGGCTAAACGAGCCACCTCCACTCCGCCCACCGCTGCGTGCTGCGTAGGCAGCAGAATCAATCAACAGTTCAGAGCGCAACAGCAACGGGATTTGAACTGAGTTCAGAACGACAGAACTCGCGATCGTGGCACACAGCAGGCGGAATGGTTGGATAAACATTATTCGAGATTGACCTTTTTTTTGATTTGCTCAGATTCTTTCAGCCAATCAGCATATAAATCTGGACGGCGAATCCGAGTGCGTTCGATTTGTTGTTCGGTGCGCCAGCGATCGATGGCGGCATGATTGCCCGATCGCAGAACAGCAGGCACCTCTAATCCTCTAAACACAGGCGGACGAGTATATTGCGGATAATCGAGCAGTCCGGCTTCAAAACTTTCATATTTGAGTGAATCTTCTTTACCGATCGCACCGGGTAACAGTCGAATTGTGCCATTTAGTAATGCCAACGCTGGAATTTCTCCACAAGTCAACACAAAATCTCCGAGCGACACCTCACGAGTGACTAAACTCATCACTCGCTCGTCTACTCCTTCATAATGTCCGCAAATGATGACAATTTGCTCCAAGTTTGTGGCAAATTCTTTCAGCATGGATTGCTGCATTGGCTCCCCTTGGGGTGTCACAAATATCACCTCGCGCCTCGGTAAAATTGGGAGGGATTCCACCGCCGCGAAAATTGGCTCCGGCTTAATTAGCATCCCCACTCCACCGCCATAAGGCTCATCGTCAACCCGCCGATGCTTATCGATCGCAAAATCACGCGGATTGATCAAATGAACTTCAGCAATATTTTTAGCCAACGCTTTCCCCAACAACCCAGAACTGAGCGGCGACTCAAAGAAATCGGGAAATAACGTCACAATATCGAAGCGCATATTTTAAAGAGCGAAATTGCGTTACAAGGAATTGATAATTTGGCATGATTGAAAGTCATACGAAATTTGATCGCCAACCTTCAATCCCTCATGCCAATCCTACCCGTTTGATCCTAAACCGAATTCTCGCCACTCATTCATCGTTCATCCCTATATTCCTTATCCTTCATGCTAGAGTCAGTCTTGCAATCGATTAAACCGCAGATGCCTCAGTCCCTCAATACCGCAATTATGGTGATCGGCGGTGCAGAAGATAAACTCCACGGTCGAGACATTCTCCGTGACTTCTTTTGGCGCTCAGGAGGGAGTGATGCCCGCATCGCCATTATTCCGTCGGCCTCGCGTGAACCCCTTGTCATTGGCGATCGCTACCACACTATTTTTATCGGCATGGGGGCACAAGAAGCGAAGGTGCTGAATATTGATGATCGCGCTCAGGGTGATTTGCCGGAACTGCAAGAGTACGTGAGCGAATGTACTGGAGTGTTTCTGACTGGAGGCGACCAGCTTCGGCTTTGTGGATTGCTTGCTGATACCCCTGTAATGGACATTGTACGATCGCGGGCGCAGGCGGGACAAATTACGCTTGCCGGAACCAGTGCGGGTGCCGCCGTCATGGGTGATCACATGATTGCGGGCGGCGGTAGTGGCGAATCTCCGAATCATTCTCTGGTCGATATGACGCTGGGATTGGGCATTATCCCAGAAGTTCTAGTTGATCAGCATTTTCATAATCGCAATCGCATGGCACGGCTGATGAGCGCGATCGTGGCGCATCCGACGCTGCTGGGCATTGGAATTGATGAAGACACCTGTGCCCTGTTTGAAGGCGATGGCATTCTTCAGGTACTTGGTAAAGGTGCCGTGACGATTATCGACCCTAGCGAAATGACCTACACCAATCAAGCGGACATTGGAAAAACCGACCCGCTCTGTATGGGAAATTTACGGCTGCACGTTTTGAGCGCGGGTTGTCGATTTGACTTGCGCCAGCGCACGATGCTGATCCGAAACTATCGCAAACAGTCATCTTGGGATCACGCAGCCGCAGATTGATTTAACCTTGATCGATCGGCAATTCTGCTATCGTGCCCAGTAGAACAGTTACGTTGTGTTACGAAACTCCGCTCTCAGTTCCGACGATCGAGGAAACCAGTTCTTTACAAACTACTGATTCAGCTTACGCCGGAAACTTGAAACTTGTGTTCACGGTTGATTTCCTTTTAATTTCAAGACCCTCATCTACCCCCAGCTTGTATCCCAGAATTGAAGCGATATGAAGATATTGAAAGTTCAGACGTTGCGTGGTCCCAACTACTGGAGCATTCGCCGCCACAAGGTCATTCTAATGCGTCTAGATTTGGAAGACCTCGCCGAAACGCCTTCTCATCTAATTCCCGGATTTTATGAAGGATTGGTCGAGTTGCTTCCGTCTTTGGTGGAACACTATTGCTCTCCAGGTTGCCGGGGTGGATTTCTGGCGCGGGTTCGAGAAGGCACCATGATGGGACACATCATCGAGCACGTTGCGCTTGAACTTCAAGAGCTGACAGGAATGCCTGTGGGATTTGGGCGGACTCGTGAAACGGCTGAACCTGGGGTGTATCAAGTTGCGATCGAATACATCCACGAACGTGCTGGGCGCTATGCCGCGAGAGCGGCGGTTCGGATTTGCCAAACGCTGGTCGAAACGGGTCGCTATCCCAAAGACGAGCTTGAACAAGATCTCCAGGATTTACGCAATGTTGCTGCCGAATGTGCATTA
The DNA here is from genome assembly GCA_014695195.1 of Cyanobacteria bacterium FACHB-DQ100. Lineage (NCBI taxonomy): Bacteria > Bacillati > Cyanobacteriota > Cyanobacteria bacterium FACHB-DQ100. Next base: position 104,207 of record JACJNW010000039.1, read on the forward strand.
GGACCCAGCACGGAAACGCTGGTCAAAGAAGCCGAGTCGCGCAATATTCCCTGGATGGAGCTAGGAGCGCGATCAATGATTCAACTCGGCTTCGGGGTACATCAGAAACGCATCCAAGCAACGCTGAGCAATCAGACGGGAATTTTAGGAGTCGAACTTGCGTCGGATAAAGAAGGTACGAAACAAATGCTGCGATCGGCGGGGGTGCCTGTCCCGCGTGGAACAGTCGTGAACTATCTCGATGAACTAGAAGATGCGATCAAGGATGTGGGTGGATATCCGATCGTGATTAAACCGCTGAATGGCAATCATGGGCGGGGAATTACGATTAACATCACCAACTGGGAGCAAGCAGAAGCGGCTTACGATGCGGCAAAAGCAGTATCGCGATCGGTGATTGTGGAGCGCTTTTATCAGGGGCGCGATCATCGAGTGTTAGTCGTGAATGGAAAAGTGGTCGCGGTGGCTGAACGGGTTCCAGCACACGTTGTTGGCAATGGTCGATCGACGATTCAAGAATTAATTGATGAAACCAATCGCGATCCGCGTCGAGGCACTGGACACGATAATGTGTTGACGAAGATTGAACTCGATCGCACCTCTTGGGAGTTGCTAGAGCAAAAAGGCTACACCCTGGAAACTGTTCTACCTGAAGGTGAGATCTGCTATCTCAGAGCAACAGCGAACTTGAGTACGGGCGGTGTGGCGATCGATCGTACCGATGACATTCACCCAGAAAATATCTGGTTAGCACAGCGCGTCGTCAAGATAATCGGCTTAGACATTGCCGGAATTGATGTCGTGACCGAGGATATCTCAAAGCCGCTGCGCGAAATGGATGGTGTGATTGTCGAAGTGAATGCGGCTCCTGGATTCCGGATGCACGTTTCACCGAGCGAAGGCATTCCCCGCAATGTTGCCGAACCTGTGATCGATATGTTGTTCCCTCAACATACGAACGGACGCGTCCCCATTATTGCGATCACCGGAACGAATGGAAAAACCACAACCACTCGGCTAATTGCTCACCTCTTCAAGCAAACTAATCAAGTGGTTGGTTACACAACGACAGACGGAACCTACATTGGCGACTACCTGGTTGAACCCGGAGATAATACGGGACCTCAAAGCGCCCAACTGATTTTGCAAGATCCAACAGTTGAAGTTGCAGTGCTCGAAAGTGCCAGGGGTGGAATTCTGCGATCGGGCTTAGCCTTCAATGCTTGTGATGTAGGTGTTGTGCTTAACGTTGCGGCGGATCACCTGGGATTGGGGGATATCAACTCGATCGAAGAAATGGCGCGGGTGAAAAGCGTTGTTGCAGAAGCAGCACTTCCTAAAGGCTATGTGGTTCTGAACGCTGATGATCCGCTCGTAGCTGCGATGGCGAGTCGAGTCACAGCTCAAATCGCTTATTTCTCGATGAATCCGCAGAATGAACTAATTCGATCGCACACTCAGCGCGGCGGACTCGCTGCCGTTTACGAGAATGGCTATCTGTCAATTCTCAAAGGCGATTGGACATTACGCATCGAGCAAGCGATTAATGTGCCCTTAACATTAGGTGGACGCGCACCGTTTATGATTGCGAATGCTCTCGCTGCAAGTTTGGCAGCGTTTGCTCAGGGTGTCCGTATCGAGGACATTCGCGCTGCACTGATGACCTTCCAAGCTTCCACCAAACAAACACCGGGACGCATGAATCTATTCAGCCTCGGAGAGTTCCATGTGCTGATCGATTACGCTCACAATCCGCATAGCTATCAAGCGTTGGGTGGATTTGTGCAGAACTGGAAAGAAGGAGAGCGCATCGGTGTGGTTGGCGCACCTGGCGATCGTCGCGACGAAGATTTTGTGCAACTCGGCAAACTCTCAGCCGACTTGTTCAACCGTATCATCATCAAAGAAGACGACGACAATCGTGGACGCGATCGCGGCAATACCGCAGCGCTGATTGCTCAAGGTTTGAGGGAAACTAAACCCGATGCCCGCTTTGAAACAATCCTAGATGAAACCACTGCAATTCAAGCTGCATTAGATAGTGCGACTCCCGGTAGTTTAGTGGTAATTCTGCCGGAAAGTGTGACGAGAGCAATTGAGCTGATCGAAGCGCGAAATGCTGTACAGGTGATGACCCCTGTGAATCCTGCGAATGCCCAAGAGAATCACTTACGATCGCAGCTTGTTTCCCCGTCGCGAGAAGCGATTCCGACTCCATAAGCTGAAGTCTGATAGCAATGAACGCAGGAAAGACGCGATCAATCGATCGCGTCTTTTTTGGATCAAATCATTAAATAAAAATGTTTTCTTTCTAGTGAAGACAAAAGCAGGGATATACTGCCTCTCTAGATAGAAACCCTCGATCAATTGATCAACTCTCCACACCTAAAAATTTGAAGCTTTAGGAGAAATTAGCATGAATATTATCGCTTGGGCTGTACTTGGAATCGTTGCAGGTGCGATCGCCAAACTCCTTTACCCTGGACGGCAGGGCGGCGGAATTTTCAGCACCATGATTTTAGGCATCATTGGTTCGTTCTTAGGCGGAAGCCTGTATACGCTTCTAACGAAAGGAACAATCAGCCTCACTGCGACCGGATTTAGCTTACCGGGCTTACTTGTAGCAGTCCTTGGAGCCATGATTGCGATCTTTCTTTGGGGACTCGTCACCCGTAGCGCTGCATAGTATCAGTGCCCGACTGCTACAAAATTGACTGCTTCAATCTGTGCTGAGGATTATCTCGCGGTTACTGTCGGAAGAGAGAGTGCTGCTAGATAATCCCTTCTTTTTAGTAGAGGTCAAACCCCCATTACTGCTCGTATTCTAGGACTCATCAAGACGCGGATCGAGGGGCGAAAGTAGTGATGACTTACCTTGGACAACATATCGAAATCACCGAACAAGATGCAGGTTGGATTAGCATTTGGTGGCATGAAGGTGGCATGATTCAGCTTGGCTTTTTCTCGAATGCACCAGATGCCTGGCAAGCTGTAACAGAATTAATTCAACGGGATTTAGCAGTACGCTGCCTATTAGGTGTGATTGATGAATGGCGCGATCGCGATCAAATTGATGAAGTTGAATATGCTTTGGGTGTGAACTCACTGGTTGAATTTGTACTGGCCTAGATCGGTTAACTCTACTGAATTAGTACAGTTCTCCTGATCACTAGGTAGCGCTGGGTACGGCACGATAAGGACATGAAGGTTCAAGTCCTTAATCGCTATCCAAGAGGTCACAATATGTTAGTTAGATACTGGCAACCCTGGCGCGAAATCGATACACTCCGTCGTCAATTTGACCAACTGTTTGATTCTGTTGCTTCGAGCGATTCCTTTGACTGGACACCTGCAATCGAACTTAAGGATACAGGCAATGAGTTGGTTGTCCGCGCTCAGCTTCCTGGCATCGACGCGAAAAATCTCGATGTTCAGGTCATGAGGAATGCGATTTCTTTAGCAGGTGAACACCGCCAGGAGCAACGCACCGAAGAGCATGGATTGTTTAGAACTGAGTTTCGCTACGGCAAATTCCAGCGTGTGATCCCGCTTCCTGTTGAAGTTCAGAATGATCAAGTGAAAGCTGAATTCAAGGAAGGCATCCTCAGTTTGACCTTGCCCAAGGTAGAGCAGGCAAAAGTCGTGAAGCTTAATCTCGCTGACACTGGTGGAGCGCTTGAAGCTGGAACTGAAGCGCCTCAAGCATAGTCTGGCTGTCTCGTCATGAATTTAAGGGAACCGCAATTGCGGTTCCCTTCTTTATTTGGCTTCCGGCAGGGCATCGGTCGATCGACGAGTCACAATCCATTCCGTATTGCCAACAATGTGATCATAAATTGCCGTAATTGCGATCACGCTTTTAAACACACAGTAGAACGGGATAAACAAGCAGTAAATCCAGAAATCTTTGGCAGAGTGTTTGATTACATCAGTTCTCACGAGCCAAGCCGCCAGCGTTTGTAGTGGGCCACTCGCCAAGGTCAATAGGGTCATTGCCCAAATATATTCTGGAGCAATATCCGGTGCCTGTGAGCCTGTGAGCGTTAAGCTAAACGCCATTGGAAACGCTTGCAGTGCAATGAAGTGAAAGCCTGCACTATATACCAGCAGCAGCGTCCAATAGGCTTTCTGCCAACTGTCTAAACGCAGCGATCGTACAATCACGGCTTGATATTTCAAAGTGACTTCTAACCAACCCTGTGCCCACCGCTTGCGCTGGAACCAGAAAGCTCTTACATCTACAGGCGCGAGTTCCGTCACAATGATCGTCGGATCATGCACGATGTTGTGTCCGCTCAGCAAGGTTCTAAAACTTGCATCGATATCTTCAGTCAACATTCGCGAGCTAAATCCGATGTGCTTCAGCACCGAAGTTCTCCAGTATCCATTTGCGCCACAAAACACACCCGTATCGACTAGCAGCGATTTTGCCGGATGGCTGACTCCATAGATACACTCAAACTCGACCGCAATCATCCGCGTCATGAAGTTAAAACCCCGATTGCGAATTACGTTGCGCCCCTGCACAGCGCTATAGCGGTAGTTCGAGAGCCAGCGCCAAGCGCGAGTAAAACAATCTGGATTTGGGTGGTGATCTGCATCTAAGATCCCAGTCACTTCTCCGGTCACGATTTCTAAGGCTGCGTTAATATTCTGCGCTTTCGATCGACTGCCTTCGACACAAAGTAGTTGAAGCTCTGGATGCTGCTCAGCTAGGTGCTCTAAGCGGTCTTCAATCGGTAAACGTTCTGGTCGATTGTATGCCAGAATCACCTCTAAGCCTGCTTCGGGACGCTCGATCGTCTTTAAGATATACTCCAGCGTTTCTAGAATAATCTGCTGTTCGTTCGGCAAATACGCCGCCACAATTAGCGAGCATTTGGGGACATCAACTGTAGCTCCGAGCAACGGGTAAAGGGGCTGAGTGCGAGGAGAGCGCATGAATCTCTGCACAATCCCGAACTTTGGTACCTTGGCGATATGTCCGCGACGATACGTGATTGCTGTGGACAGCGCTTCCCCGACTACCACGATCGAAGTCACTAGGTACAATATCGGAATCAGAACGTGAAGAAAGGAAAGATCCCATCCATTCTCCAAAATGTAGTAGTACAGCGCTGTCGGTAGACCAATCACGACAAAATGAGTCAGAAGAATTTTGTCGAGGATAGGTCCGAAGAAGACAACGGGCTTGTGCAGCAGTCCCTTACGCATAGTAGTTGATTAAAGACCAGAAGAGCTTCTTCATAGATAGAAACCACGTGTTACAGAAGTTGTCAAACTCATCTCTGTGTGAATTTGATTACTTATTGGCTTAAACCCGCGCTATTTATCCCTTTCAAGATTTAAGAGATAAGCAGCACTGCTTAACAACAGAGCGGACTGAACACAGACTTCTCTTTTTAGATAGAGAAATCTAGCTCAAGATCGAGCTTCATCTGAATTCACACAGATTACGGAATTTTGACAAATAAAAAGGCTTTGTGAACAACATTTTTCGCCACAAAGCCCATTATTTCTCGATTAATCAGTTTTATTAATCTATTTCGACTAATTGAATATCAAAAACTAAGTCTTCTCCTGCTAAAGGATGGTTTGCATCTAGCGTAATATCTGCTTCCGAAACATCTGTCACCACGACTGGGATGGTTTCTCCGGAGGGTTGCCGAATTTCTAGCTGCTGCCCGATTTCAGGCTGCATTTCTGGCGGCATCTGAGCACGATCGACCACAACGACCATTTCTTCGCGATGTTCGCCATACGCTTGCTCAGCGGGAATGACTTCAGTTTTCGCATCTCCCGGGCTCATGCCCACGACCGCTTTTTCAAAGCCGGGGATAATGTTGCCGTCTCCGATCGTAAACTCCAACGGTTCGCCGTTGGCTGAGGAATCGAATACCGTGCCATCATCGAGTTTGCCTGTGTAGTGAACGCGGACGGTGTCCCCTAATTTTGCTTGTGTCATAGTGAAATTTTTGTAGCGTCAATTCACTCTAGCAATAATGGTTAGAGATGACAGAACTCTTAAGGTAGAGTCAAGAAACGATGCAAGATGTGATTGTAGTTGGAAGCGGAATCGGGGGATTGGTTGCAGGTGCACTTTTGGCGCGTTACGGCAAGTCGGTGCTGGTGTGTGAAAGCCATACCATTCCAGGAGGCGCGGTGCATAGCTTTTCGCGGCAGGGGTTTCACTTTGATTCCGGCGCATCGTTTTACTGTGGATTAAGCGATTCAAACTCTGTGAATCCCTTGCGCCAAGTCTTGGCTGTCTTAGGGGAATCGGTGGAAGCGGTTCCTTATGATCCGTTCGGGCATTATCACTTCCCGGACGCGGTACTCCCGGTTTACGGCAATCTAGAGAAATATCGATCGACGGTGTCCCAAATTTCTCCGCAGGGTGCGATCGAACTGATCGAACTCGAAAAGCGATTTCTCAAACTGTACGAAGGGTTGCGAGAAATTCCCACGCTGGCACTCCGGAGCGATTGGAAATTAGCTCCAATCTTGCTGAGTCGCTATCTTCCATCGCTGCTGAAGATGTTGCCAAATCTACCAGTGGTTCAGGCTTCAGTTGGGGATTTGATGGATCAAACTGTTCGTGATCCGTGGGTGCGGCGGTTGATCGATTTAGAGTGTTTTTTGCTGTCGGGACTCAAGGCACATGGAACGATCGCGCCTGAAGTGGCGTTTATGTTTGGCGAACGAACAAGCTCCGTGATTGATTACCCGATCGGGGGCAGTGGAGCGATCGTTGATGCACTGGTTCGTGGACTGAAAAAATGGGGCGGGACATTGCGACTTGGAACTCACGTCGAAAAAATTCTGGTGGAATCAGGCAAAGTTCGGGGAGTGCGGCTGCGAAACGGTGAGACATTATCGGCAGCGATCGTCATTTCTAATGCGAGTGTTTGGGATACTTATGCTCAGCTTTTAGAGCCGACAGATCTTCCTACTTCCTACCGTAAAAATGCGCTGGCTACGCCTGCGATCGATAGCTTTATGCACTTGCATCTGGGCATTCGAGCAGACGGATTACAGCATCTCACTGGACATCATGTGGTTGTGCATGACGATCGCGACATCACGACTCCTGGGAATACCTGCATGATTTCCATTCCCTCGGTTTGGGATGAAAATCTAGCGCCATCCGGTCATCATGTGGTTCATACGTATACCTTAGAACCCTTCGCAGATTGGACACGCAATGCCGAATACGAACAGAAAAAATGGGCACGATCGCAGCCACTTTATCGGGCGGTTGAGCGAGTCATCCCGGATCTCAAAGACCGAATTGTTCTAGAACTGGTTGGAACGCCGCTGACTCATGCGCGATATTTGCGACGATATCAAGGAACCTATGGAGCGGGAATTCCAGTAGGACAGGGATTATTTCCGAGTTGTCACACGCCGATCGCAAACCTCTACCGCGTTGGAGACAGCACCATGCCGGGAATTGGAGTGCCTGCGGTGGCGGCTTCTGGGATTCTCTGTGCCAATACTCTGGTCGATCCGGCTCAAACTCTCGAATTGGTTGACTTGCTTTGATGTCTTTTTTTCTACAGTTTCGGGGTGAACTTGCCGCGCTCGCTGCTGCATTGATTTGGGCGTGCGGCTCGATCGTCTACACCGGAGTCGGACGGCAGATTACTCCTTTAGCGTTGAATTTTACAAAAGGCTGGATCGCGATCGTGCTGCTCGGTCTCACCTTTTTGTTCACAGGACAATCCTTTCCGGCGATCGATCCTGCCTCATTTTTTCTCTTGTTTCTCAGTGGCGTAATCGGCATCGGATTCGGAGATACCGCCTATTTCAAAGCGCTCAACTGTATCGGGGCACGACGCACTTTATTGTTTGAAACCCTCGCCCCGCCCCTCTCTGCGATTCTTGCCTTGATCTTTCTTCAGGAACGTTTATCTGTCTCAGCCTGGCTCGGAATCGGACTGACGATCGCTGGGGTTGTTTGGGTGATTTTGGAACGGGTTTCGGACAGGCATGAGAACTTTCGCCCCCTACAAGGAAGTTTGTACGGACTGCTTGCGGCGATCGGGCAAGCGGCGGGTGCAGTGCTATCGAGATCTGCGCTGATTCATACCGATATCGATTCTCTATGGAGTACATTGATTCGATTAATCGGAGGCACGATCGCGCTGTTGATCTGGATACTCCTACAGCGCCAAATCAGCGAAACGATCAAACCCCTGAAAGATCGCCGTTTGCTTGCGGTAATTGCCGGAACTGCTTTTATCAGCACCTATCTCGGTATCTGGCTCCAGCAAACCTCGCTGAAATTTGCCACCACGGGGATTGCTCAAGCACTCAGCAGTACCAGTCCCCTGTTTGTTCTTCCTATTAGTTGGGCAATGGGTGATCGGATCAGTCTGCGATCGTTTTTCGGCGTTCTCATTTCTCTTTTGGGAGTGGCTTTATTATTCCATCGCTAGTAATGTATAGAACTTCTCCACAGTTAACCCAATTATTAAAGTGTAGCGATCGCGACAATTTAATCCTGGAGATGGATGGAGATTGAGGTTTCGATAGCAGAAACTAATAATTGAAATTAGATTTTTTCAGTCAATGAGAATACAGACTTTAAAGAAATACAGGATTTTTAGGAGCGACTGATATAATTGGAAGGGGGGCTTGCTACGGAGGCTGGATTAGTTAATGCCTCACTTTTGTTTTGCAAGTAGCAGTTCTATCGCTTTCACCTGTAATAAATTAACTAACAACGACTTGAGCCAGTGTTCCTGATTCTTTTGGGTTCCCAATTATTTGTGAAACAGCCAAGGTTGTTATGCCTACATTTCGTCAACATCTAGGGAAGCTAATCTGTGGGTCGCCTAATATGAGTTTGGTAGAACAGTAATCTGACCAAATTCAAAGCGGAGGAACCAATTTTTGGGGCGAATCTCAAACACCCGTCTGAGAAAGACACCTTCCAGTCTTAGCCCGTCAGCTAACTCCGTCGGCATTGGGAGGATGACTCAGTGTTTAACTCTGAGTTTCCTAAACTAACTCGATCGTTTGCGATCGGGACAACTCCCTCACCCACCTCTCGCTTTTGTAGTTAAGAGAGGTTGCACTCATGAACATTCATTCGATGCTGGTACGGCTCCAAGGAACGCTCGGACGTACTGATCTTGTCCAGAAAATGGTTTTAATTCCTGCAAAAGCCCCAAGCGGTGCAGCAGATTCGGGAATTAATCTTGTCGTTGGTTACTCAAATTCACCTAGGAGCCAGACCGCATTGGATTTGACGCTCTGGATCGCTCATCAAACTCGCTTAGCAACCGGAAAACAAGTCACGGTTCAAGTGGTATACGTGGTTGAAGACGGCATGATGAAGCGGATTCCAGTGTTTGAATCGGGCGCAAAGCGTAAAGCCGCAGCAAAAGCCGAAGGCGAATGGCGTACCAGTCGAACGGCGATCGCGGAGCTAGAAACCGCGACAAAAGCGCAGTTCGGTGCGGCAGAATTGTTTGAACAAGCCGATCGTATTCTGTGGAATGCTCGATGTATGGCGGAAGAGTGGCGCGGGTCGCTCAAAACGCATCTGCGGTTTGGTGTGGTTGCGAAAGAGCTAAAAGAGGTTGTGGCGGCGGAAAGCGCATCGCTGCTGATTCTGGGCTGTGATGCCCCGGATCATCCCTTGGTGAAGCAACTGGGCAAGTCGTTCCCCTGTCCTGTGTTGGGGATTCCGTCGGTATTAGAAGGCGAATAAAAAAGTGCAGCAGATCGTCGATCTGCTGCGATCTAGATTTTAGAGGGGCGATCGTCCTGTAATTAGCATTCGATAGCCAAGCGCGATCGAAATGAACGAAGCCAAAAACTGCCAAAGACTCGTGGGATTCAGAACGGCTCGGCTGTTGAAGAAAACGAAGGTGATTCCGAGAGTTATCGGTATCCAGCCTAGCTTGCGATCGCGTCTTGGAAGAAAGATCAGCATCAAGACTCCAGCAACCAAGGCTGCAATAGAAGCGTTTGCTGCAATTCCCTGCCACCAATAGCCATAACCGCCAGTGGTGAAAATGATTTTTTGCCCCAAGAAGTAGATTCCAAGAATAATCAGACCTAAACCGAATAGCCGCAAGAAAGTACGCATACCAGCAGCGTGAGAGACGATAGGCTAAGACTTCCCACACTGCTGGTTAGAATTTTGGCTGGTTAAGATTTGGGTTGCAAAACGAGCTGACGCAGTTGAATCCGAAAGCCAGCATCTAAATATTTTTCTTGCAGCGATCGCCATTCTTTCCAAGCGATTGCCATTCTTTGATCGAGCCGACCTGAGAAAGTGGGGCAAAGTTTCTCGATCGAATCATTCAAATGTTTGTTCAGAAAAGATTGCAATATAACGCTGTCTTGAATCTGTCCTAAAACTTCTTGAATTTGCTTAAATTCATCCACCTGAAACTCGTATCCTTTGCCATAGAAATCGGTGAATAGCTCAGTTTGATAGCGCAATCGCTTCATCTGCTTGCGTAAATCGTGCAGAAGTTCGTCTTGCTTTAGCTGCTCTCGAATAGATTCAGGCGTAATGGGTGCAAAGACTTTTCGATCAGGCTCGGACTCGAATTCAACGCCGATCAGCCAAGCGGGATGTAGCAAAATGCCGCTAATCAAGGGCAAGAGAATATCAGGCAAAACTTCTCGAATGGGCAACTGGGCGATCGCGCTGAACTGCGGCCATGCTAACCAATCCTCCATGCTTTGCTTGAATGCCTCGTATTTTTTGGACTCCAAGGTTTTTTGCAGTTGATCAAAATCTCGCGATCGCTGCTGCTGCAATTTTTTGAGCGATCCCTTTAAAGTGTCCTGCTCACGCGCAGGAAGGCTGGTATGCGAAGTGAGTTCAAGCTGAAGCACATCTAGATCGCGTACCGCTCCCAGCACTTGAGCAAATTTGCGAATTCTCGCTTCGCTGGCGGCTTCGGGCAAGTCTGCGGCGAACCCAAACACCTGAATTGCAGTTCTCAGTCGTCTTAACCCCACTCGCATTTGATGGAGTGCTTCTGGGTCTCGATCGGCTAAAACGTCCTCTTCGTGCTTGATCGCTTTACGGAAATGCTTTTCGATCGCGCGATGACCATAATAGCTTAGAGCTTCTTGGGGTAATCTTATTTGAAAATTCATAACGAGTTCTCATAACAGGTTTACCAGTCATCTTGAATTTTGTATTAGCTCAAATCTAGAAACCTCTAGCTTTAGTTTATGATTTGCAGGCAGAATGCAAAAATTAGCGCAAAAAAAGTATAAAAAATACTGACTTGCTCAAACTATAAAAGTAGAAATCACCTGGAAAGAAAATGAAACGCATTGTATTTTGCGACTTTGACGGCACGATTACCCAGGCAGAAACCTTTGTCGCAATGCTGAGAGAATTTACACCTGTATTATCAGAGCGTTTACTTCCAGAAATTTATGCGAAACGTCTGACTTTACGGGATGGAGTCCGAAAGTTTATTCAATCGATTCCATCAGCGCGATATGGAGACATCATCGAGTTCACGCGATCGCAGCCGATTCGCCCTGGTTTATTAGAACTGCTTGATTTTCTTGAGTCGAGGGAGATTCCTTTTGTCGTGATTTCTGGCGGTTTAATGGGAATGGTTGAATCTGTGCTTAATCCGCTCCGCCATCGAATTTATGCGATTCATGCAATGGAAGTCGATACGAGAGAACAGTTTTTACAGGTTCATTCTGCTTACGAAAGTGAGACAGAAATTGTGGCAAAAGCACAAATTATGGCGAAATATAACGCGGATCAATCGATTGCGATCGGGGATTCGATTACCGACTTAAATCTCGCTTTAGCTGCCGAAGTTGTGTTTGCGCGTCCGCCGCTCACTCGGTATTTAGAAGAACGCAATAAAGCCTTTATTCCCTGGAGTGATTTCTTTGAGGTTCAAGATTATTTGCGAGATCATGTTTTAGGTGGTTCCTTTGAACAATCCCTGCGGACGCACTAACAGCACAATCACCATAATTAACAATGCAAATCCAAGTTTGTATTGGGCTGTAAATAAGCGAGTTGCGATAATAAATCCAGCGATCGGATTTGAAGCAAATGGCGCTAACAAATCAGTCAATCCGCCTCCGACTTCTTGTGCAATGCCGATAATTAATCCACCCGCGATCGCGCCGTAGGGATTACCAATTCCCCCTAGAATCACCGACGCAAATAGCGGCAGAATTAGGAACCAGCCCATATTCGGGCGCACGGCTTCCACTAATCCCAACATACTGCCGCCTAATGCTGTCAAACTTCCGGCGATTACCCAAGTCCAAATCACGACGCGATCGACATTAATTCCTGTTGTTCGGGCTAGATCTAAATCGTCTGCCACTGCCCGCATCGCTTTACCAATTTTGGTGTTTTGCAACAGGTAATGTAATCCAGCGATCGCCGCGATCGCTAACAGGATCACCAATATTTTATTAAACGGAATATTGATTCCAAAAATAGATAAGGCGCGAAGCACAGGAAGGTCATACCGTTGATTGCCGCCGCCCCAAATCAAGATAATGCCATTGCGAATAAACAAGGCAAGCCCGATCGAAATAATAATCAGCGTGGTTGGGGTTGCTCGTTTTTTTCGCATCGGCGACCAGAGCAGTTTTTCGCTCAGTAGAGTCACTCCAACCGTGACGATCGCAGAGAGGAACATCGATACCCAAATATTGATACCGATCGCATTAAACAGCAGTGTAAAATAAGCGCCCAGCGTCATGAAATCACCGTGAGCGAAATTTGAGAGTCGCAGAATTCCGTAAGTTAGGGTTAATCCCACCGCCGAGAGCGCGATTATGCTCCCGACAGAAATTCCATTGACAACTAACTGCACGAACTGAGCAAAAAAGGCATCCATGCGCGGCACTTGATCACGATATCGCTTGATTGTGCCTGAAGTGGGGAAGTTTGGGAAGAGATCCGAAATTTTGCCAATAAAAAAGCAGTCCCTACCCGGTTTGGACTGCCCTTGTGTTAGACGATGAGCTTCTCAATCTGTATATATCATGCCGCCTCTGGGCGAACTACACATCAGCCTAAAGGATGATGTAAATCAGCATTTACGAAAGGAGTTTGCCGCTGCAATTGCGATCGCTGCGGGATAGATCCGATGTTCTTCTGCATGAATTCGAGCTTGCAAAGTTTCGATCGTATCTTCTGCAAGTACCGGAACCGCCGCTTGAATGATAATGTCGCCGCTATCGACTTCTGGAACGACTAAATGAACGCTGCACCCTGCAATCTTCACGCCTGCTTCTAAAGCTTGCTCAACGGCGCGATTGCCCTTAAAGCTCGGCAACAAACTTGGATGAATGTTGAGAATACGATCGCGAAATGCCTCAATCAGAACTGGAGTCACAATCCGCATCCAACCCGCCATGATCACCCATTCCACTGAATGCTGCTTCAAGGCTTTGACGATCGCTTGATCTAAGTCCTCCCGACTAGCAAACTCCCGGTGATTCAGTAAGACGGCGGGAACGTTAAATCGGTTCGCTCGATCGACGACTTTTGCACCCGGATTGTTATAAATCACCACCTGAATATCTGCATTGAGATGCCCGTCTTGAATCGATTGCGCGATCGCTTCAAAGTTACTTCCGCTTCCCGATGCCATCACGCCAAGCTTGAGGCGCGGATGAGACGGAAATTCAGCGTGTTCAGGAGAAATCAGCGCAACCATGAGAACGATGATGAGAAAACAGCTTCTCAGTTTAGCGTAGGGGCTGCGATCGCTGGTAGAAACAATTTCTTAAAAGTTGATTGTTCATGTTAATTGATAGCCAGACCGATAAAATAACCCTAATTTGAACGATCGCCCTCATGCTCTTTGATTCCCTTCGCACCAAACCCCGATCAGATTCCGGATTCTCGCGCTTACTGGATCGAGAAGTGATCGCGGCTTGGGTTTTTCTCGCGCCTGCGTTGATTCTGCTTGGTGTGTTTGTGTTGTATCCGATCGCGTATCTGTGCTATCTCAGCTTCACTACGGGCAGCTTCACCCGATTGGGGGTGCGCTGGGTCGGATTACGGAATTATTGGCGATTGCTGCTGAGTCCTGATTTTTGGCAAGTATTGGGGAATACGGCTTACTTTACGATCGCAACCGTGATTCCCAGTTTGATCCTTCCCTTGGGCTTAGCGGTCTTGCTGAATCAATCAATTCTGTTTCGTGGATTGCTGAGAGCCGCTTACTTTATTCCATCGGTCACGTCGCTAGTTGCGGTTGGATTGGGGTTTCGCTGGCTCTTTCAAACCGATGGTGTAATCAATCAGTGGTTAAACGCGATTAATATTCCCGCAATTCCCTGGCTTCAGAGTACGGTTTGGGCGATGCCTGTGTTGATCTTGCTCAGCATCTGGAAGCAGATCGGATTTAATATGGTCGTGTTTCTGGCGGGATTGCAAACGATTCCAATCAATCGGTATGAAGCCGCAGAACTAGATGGGGCAAACGCTTGGCAGAAGTTTCGATATGTGACGCTGCCGGGATTGAGACCGACGATCGTCTTCGTTACCGTCACTACTGCAATTTTTACCTTACGAAGCTTCGAGCAAGTCTATGTAATCACGGGCGGCGGCCCAATGAACTCCACCAACTTGCTCGTTTACTTCATCTACGATCAAGCCTTTGCTCAATTTGATTTTGGTTATGCAGCAGCGGCGGCAACATTGCTGTTACTAATCGCGTTGCTATTGGTGTATTGGCAAGTCCAAACACTGCGTGAAGCGGAGCGATCGAGCGATGATTAAGCATCCGGGAAGGTTTGCTGAAACTCCTCGATCAGAATATCCATCTCCTCAAGCGCCTGATTCACGTCAATCCGCAACGCGCCCAGATTCGGCTGTTCCATCAGCTTCAATAGAGATTCGCGCTTGCTTTCGATCAGCTTAATCCGTTCTTTAATCGTTTCCGCGTCCATGTTGAGCATTCCTCCAGGTCGATCGAGCTTATGTATGACTGAATGTTAAGCTACTCTCAATTCTAGTCAGATTTCCTCAAAACTGAGCAAAGTCGCATCAATTAAGGCTTTCTGTACTTCTGTCTTTCGACAGATGAAATTTATTTAAAAGTTCACACCAGAACTTCACAAAATTTGTGAGCAAGGGTTCGATCTACGAGTAAAGTAATGTGTACTCCTCCACTAGATTAGACCCGAAGAGTTAAGTATGGGTAGAAAAAATCATCCCCCGGCTTGGATTGTTGTATTGGTTTGCAGTGCGGCTGGCGTTGTATTAGGCGGTTCGGCAAGCTGGGCAGAAAGCAATCAGTGTCTGCAAGATAAGGTCGTGACTAATCAATGCTTGACCCAAGATCCTGTGAGAAAGACGGGCGAAGGCATGATGGCAGGAATGGTAGCGGGTGCGGGTGCGGCAGTCGGCGCAACTTGGAGCCAACGAAAGCGCGATTCTTAACTCAACTGCACCACGGGTTGATCCTCGACTAACGTTCGCGCTGTTAACAAATCCTCAACCGTGATTTTGAGGAAGCGATCGCTATCCACCTGAAATTGCACTTTAATGCGATCGCTTCCCGGCACTCCTGGCGGGTCAAGCTCTGCAATACTGCGCGACCCCTCTCGATCGTTTAATGCCTGCACCGGAGCCTGGGAACTGGTGAGATTTCGAGTGACTAAGCGATCGCCATCAAAATACACCTCGGTCTGAACTGTTTCTGCGCCCATTTCACCGATGACGAGTTCGATGCTGGGTTGACTGTCGATCGACGCACCCAACACTAACTCAACGGGCTTCTCCATCGGATAAGGCTGTCCCGCTTTAACTAAGGGATGCCAGTTGTGGCAATTTTGCCTGCGATCCCAATAGCGAATGCCGTAACCGTGGTAGAGAAAGTCTTTAAGCTGTACGCCTTGACTCAGCTGAAGTGCGCCTTGAGCGATCGCTTCAAACGGCTTTTCACATCGAATCAAGCTTTCGTCAAAATACTGCCGCACCCAGTTGTGAACGGCTGGAATTTGAACCGTTCCACCCACTAATAAAACGGCATCAATATCACTTGTTGCCAACCCTTGACGGCGAGCTTGTTGCAGCACTTGTTCCATTGACTCATCAAGCTGAGTGAAAAATCCGCGATCGCTCAAAATCTGCTCAAACTGCGATCGGGTGAGCGATAAGTCATAGCTTTCAAACGTTTCGTCGTTGAAGAACACTTCTTGCGCTTGAGTAGAAAGAGAAAGCTGAATCTTCAGGCGTTCTGCAAGTCTTGCAATTAAGGGTGTTGCCGTGAGTCCCTGAGTTTTGACAAAATGATCCACGACCCAATTATCTAAATCTGAGCCGCCTAAATTCTGTCCCGCTTTAGCAATCACTCTAGCAATCCTTGCTTTTTGTCCTGACTGTTCCTTAAATGATTTCTGCCCCCATTTCAGAATGAATCCCAACGGTTTCGATTGAGAGATCTCGTTCACGTTGATTTGAACGATCGATAAATCCAGTGTGCCGCCACCAAAATCAACCACTAATAACGTTTGTCGATCGCTTAATCCATATCCCAATGCCGCCGCAGTCGGTTCATCAATCATTCTCACCTGATTGATATCTAGCGATTCGCAAATCTGCCCCAACCACAATCGATACGCCTCGAAACTATCAACCGGAACCGTAAACACGATCGACTCTGCAATCTCTGGATCAGTCGTTTTGAGTTGGTTGATCATTTGCGTCAGAAACCACTCGCCAACCTGCTCAAATCGAACGGTTTTTCCGTCTAATTCCGGTAAAAATCCCTGTACATCTGTCCCAATTCCACGCTTAAAGTTGCGGAAAAATCGCGCATCGCTGCTGATATCTAACGCCCGATCGCGCACCTGCTGACCGATCACAACTTTTCCCTGCGCTGCATTCTCCACGTACATCAAACTTGGGATCAAAGGTGGATTTTGGGCAAGGCGCTGCGAAATTCCAGGAAGAGAAAGGGTTTCTGGCTGTTGGGTCGCTGCATTCCATCGGGTGATCACAGTGTTACTGGTTCCGAAGTCGATCGCGTAAGGCATTCTGGCGCTAGGTAGATTGACGTGAATCAGGTATACCAATTCACCAAACCATAAGAGATGTCTCTAAAGCAAGATTTTGCCGATGTTTTCAATCCTGAACTTCACGCTCTCTTAAAGTCAGAGAATCGTAATGTATATCCGGGGAATAATGGCAAGAGTTTATAATATTTTTTAACATAGACAGCAGCATGAACCCACTCCCACCCCTTAGAGCGCATTATGATTCGTCAACCCTCTCCTGAACTGGCTACGTTCCTTTCAAGGCTGCGATCGGGAATTTGGATCTTCGGCATTTCCTCCTGGCTGTTTGGCATTACCGATCGCTCGATCGCCGCGTTAATGGACGGCTATCTCTCTGCATTAGATATCGCCCAACTCTTTACCGCTTCATTCTTCTTTGTTGGCTGGCTGTTTCTCAAGCCCGCTAAACTGTTCTGAAATGGCAGATTCTACCAAGGGTAATGCGATTACAAAGGTTGCCCCTTGCCTTTCTCCCTCGCTTTCGGCGCGCACCGTTCCACCCTGCAACTCAGCGAGGTGGCGCGCGATCGCGAGTCCCAATCCGAGTCCCCCGAACTGCCGGGTACTGCTTCCATCTGCCTGTTTAAAGTGATCAAACACATACGGCAGAAACTCAGGGGCGATGCCTACCCCATTATCCCGAACTGTAATTTCGGCTGTCCGTGATTGAGCACTTTCGTTCTGGGATAGTGCAACTTCAACTCGTCCGTTTTCTGCTGTAAATTTGATGGCATTAGAAAGTAGATTCCAGACAATTTGTTGAAGTCGATTGGAGTCTCCCGAAACCCTGTATGGCACATCAGGACTAATAAATTGAATTGAGATTTTTTTCGCTTCTGCGGAAAGTTGAACGGTGTCGATCGCCGATAGAATTGAATTCCGTAAATCTACAGGCTCACTTTTTAGTACCAGCTTACCCTTCAAAATTCGCGATATATCTAATAAATCGTCAATCAAGTTAATCTGAATCTTTGCATTCCGTTCAATAATATCTAAAGCGCGATCGGCAACTGATGAATCAAACTTGCGTTGACGCAGCAACTGTACCCAGCCCAAGATTGGATTCAATGGTGTTCGTAACTCATGAGACAGAACTGCTAAAAACTCATCTTTAATTTGATTTGACTTGGCTAACTGTTCGCTTCGATCTTGCAGCGATTTCATCAAATTCGCTCGATCGATTGCGATCGCAACTTGATCTGCTGCTGCCTGCATTAACTCTTGTTCTTCAAGTGTAAAAGAAGTCCGCGATCGACTACCAAACGACAACACCCCTAGCACTTTTCCTTGGGTAATCAAGGGTTGACTAGAGTAAGCGGTAATACCCAGCGATCGTATCAAACTAGTTTTTTCTAGAACTGAACTTTGAACATCACTAATAGAAATTTGTATTCCATCCTGTACAACCTGACCACATACAGCCTGGCCGAGCTCTAGCTCTAGAAGATCTATCTTTTGTTCAGCCGTTAATCCATATGATGAAGCTAGTTTTAGAGAAGCGCCATTCCTTCTAGGGGTTACTAAATAATTGATATAAAACCCTAAGCCTAACTGCGCTGAAAGTCTTTCATATAAGTTATCTAGTAGCGAGATTGGATCTTCCGCTAACAATAACTCTCGCGTTGTATCGTATAGCAAATTCAGCTTGCCATTCTGCTTACGCAAAGCTTGCTCTGCTAACTCACGCTGAATTAAATTTCGCCGCAACTGCAAGACCAAAACTTCAAGAAATAACGCGATCGCCAAGCAGCTTGGAATCGTCAGACTCACGATCGTATTCAGCCGATTTCGCTCAGCATTCGCTCGCTCTTCTAACAATTGGTTTTCTTCATTCTGCATTTCGCTAATCAACCCGCGAATCTCAGTCATCAAAGATAGACCTTGATTGCTCTTCACAATTGATCGCGCCGGATCAAATTGATTTGCATCTGCTAACTTAATCGTTCTCCTGATTAGAGCAAAACGATCGAGCAGCAATTGATTAATGCGTGATAGTCGTTGCTGCTGGCTGAGATTATCCTTAGTCAAACTTCGCAACCGAACCATCGTTTGATCGACAGTTTGGATCGAATCTTCATACGGTTGTAAATATTGGCGATCCTGCGTGAGCAGATATCCCCGTTGCCCTAACTCAGCATTCTTTAGCTGTGAGAGTAAAGATTGAGTTGTCAGCAAAACCTGTTGTGTGTGATTTTCCCACCGCTTCGCCTCGCGATATCCCGCCAACGTGGAGTAGGACAGCGTTCCAATCCCGACCAGGGCTGCAAGTGAACACCAAGCGCCGATCGAGGCATTGCATGAAAAAGACCGCTTCATGTAGCGCTCCAAATCAACCGTGAGGCAGATTTTACACCGCCTGTACTCTCTCTGGGTCTACTACAAGACGGATTCTCAGGTGTGTTCTCTATCCTGAGTAAAGATATTACAAAATGTTTCAGACTCACCAGGATAGTGAACACAATGCCGCACAATAATTTCGGAAGGTCGCTAAGTCAAAACGCTTGCGTCACAGAGGTTGCCCGAACTGCTTCATTGCAGTTCTGACGAATCTCAAGCTTGACAGCCCTCAGACATCCTGAGAAGCTGAAGGCCACGGCTCCAAGCGCGTAAACTTGCAAAGCCATTTGGGGAACTCCCGTTTTAAACACACTCGGTTACATTTCCTTGGAGGAATCCATCAATGAGTATTGTCACGAAGTCAATCGTGAACGCTGACGCTGAGGCACGTTACCTCAGCCCCGGTGAATTGGATCGGATCAAAGGCTTCGTCACCACGGGTGAGCGCCGCCTGCGGATCGCACAAACCTTGACCGATTCGCGTGAGCGCATCGTTAAGCAAGCAGGTGATCAACTGTTCCAAAAGCGTCCTGATGTTGTTTCTCCTGGTGGAAACGCATACGGCGAAGAAATGACCGCTACCTGTCTGCGTGACTTGGACTACTACCTGCGTCTCGTAACCTACGGAATCGTTGCAGGTGATGTAACCCCGATCGAAGAAATCGGTATCGTCGGCGTGAGAGAAATGTACAACTCCTTGGGAACTCCGATTCCTGCGGTTGCAGAAGGCATTCGCGCTATGAAGAACGTGGCTGCTTCGTTGCTCTCCTCGGATGATGCTTCCGAAGCTGGCGCTTACTTCGACTATGTAATCGGTGCAATGCAGTAATTGCTGCCTTGATCGATTTCCTCCTTGTTTAACTAGACCACGCGACTTACGGAACTTTAACCATGCAAGACGCAATTACCTCGGTAATCAATACTTCTGACGTTCAAGGTAAGTACCTTGACTCTTCATCCCTCGAAAAGCTCAAAGGCTACTTCCAAACGGGTGAACTGCGCGTTCGTGCAGCGACCACCATCTCGGCTAACGCAGCAGCGATCGTCAAAGAAGCTGTCGCTAAGTCCTTGTTGTACTCGGACATCACCCGCCCCGGTGGAAACATGTACACCACCCGTCGTTATGCTGCTTGCATCCGCGACCTCGACTACTACCTCCGCTATGCAACCTACGCAATGTTGGCTGGAGATCCTTCGATCCTCGATGAGCGCGTGCTCAACGGATTGAAAGAAACCTACAACAGCTTGGGTGTACCCATTGCTGCTACCGTTCAATCGATCCAAGCTATGAAAGAAGTCACGGCTGGATTGGTTGGTTCTGACGCTGGTAAAGAAATGGGCGTTTACTTCGACTACATCAGCTCTGGTTTGAGCTAACTCGCGAAAGGTTGAGAATGGAGTGATCTTCGTTCTTTAGCTTTCGGACTGGTTTGGAAGTCTGGAGTGAGTATTAAGTTGTTGAGGCGTATTTAAGCTTTTACGATTTAATGTTGACTCTTGGCTTCCAACCTTTTAAACAGAGGTTTTGTGAAACCGGCGATCGTTCCAATGTGTTAAGCCGCTATTTTTAGCTGAATTGGCGATCGACTCTTTTTGAGATTTTTCTAAACTCAACTCTTGCAAGGCACTTTTTTTGCTGCGCCTTTCTTCATCTTTAGGAGAGATCCCATGAGAATGTTCAAGATTACCGCTTGTGTTCCGAGCCAAACTCGGATTCGCACACAGCGCGAACTGCAAAATACGTTCTTTACCAAGCTTGTCCCTTACGAGAACTGGTTCAAAGAACAGCAACGCATCCAAAAAATGGGTGGAAAGATTGTGAAGGTGGAACTGGCTACGGGTAAACAGGGCATGAATACAGGTCTGGCGTAAGCGAGTTCTGAATGTTTGCTAACTCTGAGCATTAGCGGGAGGTTTTAGACCTCCTTTTTTGTTGGTTGATCATAAGGTCATTTTCTACATTAATTGGAAGATCAAAGCAGAAATGTATACCCGCAATGGCTTATGTCTACGAGTGACACAATAGCTGCTCTAGCTCTACTATTTTTCTTTAACTGTATCTGTGCTTACCCTGTATTTCCAGTTTCTACGAAGACGCGAGTAGTAAAGCTTACTTTACTTAATTGGTTTTCAGAAAGTAATTCAAGTAGCGAAACAGTCTTGGTTCTACATTTAGCTTTTGCAAACTTGGGCAATCAGCCCAGTGTTTTGTTAAATGTTGGATTAGCCTTTGAAGGTAGCAGGAAGAACCGTGTACTACTTCCAGAGCAAGAAAATGAACGTAAACCGATGCTCTTGAAGCCTTCAGACATTCAGCCAGAAACCTATAAATTTGTGTGCCCAGAAAGTCTTTTTTCATTTGTTCTAGATCAGGATTCGAGGCGGCAGGAAATTAGACCGATTATCCGTTTTGAAATTCTTGATTCTACTGGAAAACACCATGAGAGAAACTTGTATGGTTGTATTGTTAAAGTTGAAAACTTCAAAGTGTGTGGTACATCATATTCACGATATGCACAAGTAACATTACACTCGTAAGCCTACTAGAGAATAATTGTGGCACGATTACCAAAATACAGCTTTATGGAAGCAAAACAGAACAACTTTCTCGCACTGATGCCGAAGCAATTTTAAAGCGTCTACCAGAGCGAATCCGATCGGCTCTGATCGCGCCATCGGAAGAAATTAGGTTTCCGATCAAAGCAGTGCTTGAGATGGCGATCGCAAGTTTTTTAGACTTGGAGGCGTTAGGTTTTGCAGATTGCAAGCCGGGGCACGGTCAGTAAGTCATTATCTAAGCATGAATCACCATACTGCTTGAAAACAATCCGTACAATAAAGGGGCGTTCTCTTTCTCATCAACTATGAAGCGGATTGTTTTGATTGTGGGGTTTGAGTTGCTTAATGCGGGATTGTATGGGCAGGTGGCGGACTTGGCTCAGGCGCGGTGTCCGGAGTTGGACGTGCGGGTGTTTAGTGATCGTTCTAGATTCAATAGCAAAGTCGAAGACGTTGAAGTGTTGAGCGTTGAAAAGCGCTATTTGTTAAGCTATGTTTAGATCGATCGCAAAATTGCTTCTATGACGAGCGAACTTCAACCCGAAAAGAACGAGCCACAAATCACGACTGAAGCAGAAACTGAGCAAGTATCCGAAAGCGATACGCTGCTCTGCCCCCACTGTAAACGCACGGCGACAAATGGAATTAAGTGCCAGGGAATCTGTGTCGCTGATAGTGATTATTAGACCGAGCTGTAAAGCGTGCTTCGGGCTGTTTGAGCCTTCCTCAACATGGCTAAAGCCTAATTTCTATTAAGACAGAAGCTTCTCGTTATTATCAGAAACTAATAGGCTTATTCAACTAACTTAACATTCTTTTTAAGCTCATCCATCTTAAAGAAGATGAGGGCGAGATCGCCATATTCATATGATTTAGAACGCTGGAACTTCTACAGAGATGCTTAGTTTTAGCGTTTGATTTCTGTTCAAATTTTGCCCAATTCACCATTTACTCAACGCAATACGATCGCGAATTCAAACCGCGATCGCAGGGTAATTCGCCTATGCAACTCCTACAAGAATATCGCTATAAATTCGTGCAATATTGGCGACGATCGCTCACATTTCGCATCGTTAGCTCCTTTGTTGCATTCGCCTTAACTGCGCTGCTGGTTGTTCTTCCTCTAAGAGCGCAGCAGCCTGTTATATTGTCAATCTTGATTCCCGCTCCAGATGTGAAGCCGTTTCCACCTCTAATTGCAGAGTTTGAGCGGCAAAACCCAGGCATTAAGATCAATATTGTTGAAGGCCCGAACTCTTCTAATTTAGTTGAGGATCTCTATTCCTCTGCATTCTTGCTTGGTGACTCGCCTTATGATCTCCTTAACATGGATATCACTTGGGTTCCCAAGTTCGCCGCAGCAGGATGGCTGCAAGATATGTCCGACATCTTGCCAGAGCCAGAGCTAGGAAAGTTCCTCAAGGGGGACATCGAAGGTGGACGGTATAAAGGTAAGCTTTATCGCTTGCCCTACCGGACGGATGTGGGAATGCTTTACTACCGATCGGACTTACTCCAGCAAGCCGGATTAAAGCCGCCGGAAACGTTCCAAGATTTGATGCAAGCCTCGAAGGCGGTTCAATCGAAAGATGCAGCGCAGTGGGGCTATGTGTGGCAGGGTCGGCAGTATGAAGGACTATCGGCGATGTTCATCGAAGTTCTGCAAGGAAATGGGGGGTTTTGGATCAATCCTCAGACCAATGAAGTGGGACTCGATCGACCTGAAGCGATCGACACGGTGAAATTCCTGGTCAGCACAATCCAACAAGGGGTTTCACCGCCAGGAGTCAACACTTACATCGAAGAAGATGCACGACGGTTATTCCAAAATGGCAACACGCTATTTATGCGCAATTGGCCCTACGCTTGGGATTTGCTGAACGGCAAAGATTCTCCGGTACGCGGCAAAGTTGGTATTAAGCCAATGATTCACGCGCCAGATGCACGCAGTGGAGCGTGCCAAGGCGGCTGGGGACTGGGAATTTCCAGCACCACCCGACACCCTCAAGAAGCCCGGAAAGCAGTGCAATTCTTCACCAGCCCAGAAGCTCAGAAGCAATTAGCGATCGCAGGTGCCTACTTACCGACGCGGCGTGAACTGTACAACGATCGAGAACTGCTTCAGCGCTACGAATACTTTCCAATGATTCTGAAAGTTCTGGAAAACCCGGCATTGCGTCCCCCGATCGCGCAATATGCCCAAACCTCAGACATTTTGCAACGCTACTTGAATGCAGCGCTGTCTCGGCAAATTTCACCCGAAGAAGCGATGCAATCGGCAGCACGAGAAACGCGATCGCTGTTAGGAGCTTAGCCGATGAAAGACATCATTCGAGAACGAGAACGCCGCGCAGGGTGGTTCCTCACAATTCCCGCATTGGTCATCCTGGCGCTGGTGTTTGCTTACCCAATTTTGAGAGCGTTCTGGCAAAGTTTGTTCGCAATTAACTTGGGAACTCAACTTAATCCACAGTTCGCAGGACTTTCTAACTTTGGTCGAATGGCGCAAGATGGGCGGTTTTGGCGCACGATGCTGAATTCAACCGTCTTTACGTTTGCCTCTGTATTCCTCGAATTGATTTTGGGGATGGGGATTGCCTTGGTGCTGAACCAGAAGTTTCGGGGACGGGGGACAGTTAGAACGATCGCGATTCTCCCTTGGGCATTGCCGACTGCGCTGATTGCACTGGGCTGGACTTGGATTTTTAACGACCAGTACGGCATTGTGAATGATATTCTGCTGCGCTTGGGACTTGTGAAAACGGGTGTGAACTGGCTCGGCGATCCAACCTTAGCCATGATTGCCGTGATTCTGGCAGATGTGTGGAAAACGACTCCGTTTATCAGCATCTTATTATTAGCTGGATTACAGTCGATTTCAAATGATTTGTACGAAGCGCAAGCGATCGACGGAGCCAGCCCCTGGCAAAGCTTCCGGCAGATCACTCTGCCGCTATTGATGCCGCAAGTTGTAATCGCGTTGTTATTCCGACTTGCACAATCGTTTGGCATCTTCGACTTGATCAGCGTGATGACTGGTGGTGGCCCAGGAGGTGCAACCGAAACTGTGTCGCTTTACATTTACTCAACTGTAATGCGGTATTTGGATTTCGGTTACGGTGCAGCGCTGGTGGTTGTGACGTTCTTACTGTTGGTGTTAGCCGTCGCGATCGCGTCGTACTTCCTCACTCGATCTAGAGCCAAAGCCGCAGGAGAAATCTAACTATGACCACTGTATTTCCAGAATCCGTTGATCGTAGAGCGCCAAGCGGTGGAGCGAAGATTGGTCGCAAAATTATCTTGCCGATCGCGGTCGCGTTCACCGTTATCTTCTGCCTCGCCCCAATTTTGTGGCAGTTGTTGACTTCAGTGAAGGTCAACGCTGATATTGCGGCAATTCCGAACGTCTACTTTCCCACACGCTACACCCTGGATCACTATCGCGAACTGTTCCAGCGTCGCCCGTTTTTGAACTATATCTTCAATAGCGCGATCGTTTCTTTTGCTTCAACGATTTTGGCATTGGGCGTGGGTGCGCCTGCGGCTTATGCGTTGGCACGATTGAAGCTCCAGGGAGAACGTTGGATTCTCGCAACCATTTTGATTGTGACATTGTTTCCACCAATTCTATTGTTCTTTGGATTGTTAGAAATCGTTCGCTATCTCAACCTCGGTAATAACTATCTCGCGCTGATCATTCCTTACACTGCGATCAATTTACCGTTAACCATCTTGGTGATGCGGAGTTTCTTTCAGCAATTACCGAAAGATCTCGAAGATGCGGCCAGAGTTGATGGCTATAGCACTCCTCGAATGCTGCTCGAAGTGGTCTTACCGATGACAATTCCAGCATTGGTTACAACTGGAATTCTCACCTTCATTTCTGCGTGGAACGAATTCATCTTTGCGTTGACGTTTATCACTCGCGAAGACATGAAAACCGTTCCGGTTGCAGGTGCTCAACTCGGTGGTGCTTCCCCGTTTGAAATTCCGTTTGGCCCGATCGCAGCGGCTACGGTTCTCGGTACGATTCCGCTCGTGCTATTGGTGCTGTTCTTCCAGCGCCGCATTGTTCAAGGTCTGACTGCTGGAGCCGTTAAAGGATAACTCTTATCACATCAAACATCATGACTAAAAATCTACAACTCATTGATTTGAGAAAGGCTTACACTCCCAAGGTTGTTCCGGTCAAAAACATCAGTTTAGAAGTGAATCAAGGTGAATTTCTCACGCTGTTAGGCCCATCAGGCTGCGGGAAATCTACAATTTTGCGGCTGATTGCAGGACTCGAACAGCCCACCAGCGGACGAGTGATGATCAATGGTCACGATGTCAGCCGCTTGAGTCCGGGCGATCGCAACATTGCAATGGTGTTTCAAAGCTATGCGCTGTATCCCCATATGTCGGTTTACGAGAACATTGCATCTGGGCTAAAACTGCGAAAAACGCCCCACGCTGAAGTCAAAGAGCGCATTCGGGAAGTTGCAGATTTTCTAGGCTTGCATGAATTAATGGATCGTAAACCCGGACAGTTATCTGGAGGTCAACGGCAACGGGTAGCAGTGGCGCGAACCTTAGTTCGTCGTCCTGATTTGTTCTTGCTGGATGAACCCCTCAGTAACTTAGATGCACTGTTGCGGGAACATGTCCGGGCAGAACTGAAACAACTCTTCGGATCGCAAAATGCGCCGATCGTTTATGTGACGCACGACCAAACCGAAGCGATGACGCTTTCGACTAAAGTTGCCGTGCTGAACAATGGCTATCTGCAACAGTTCGATCGACCCGATGTAATTTACAGTCATCCTGCCAACGAATTTGTGGCAGGCTTTATTGGTAGTCCGCAAATGAACTTCTTGCGAGTTCCTTGCGACAATGGCAGCGCACTCGTTGGCAATACTCGGATTCCTACACCCCGTGGATATGCAGCGCGAGAAGTGGTGCTGGGCATTCGTCCGGAGCATGTACACCTGGCTCAAGGTCAAAATGAACCCGTTCTTAACGGCGAAGTCTTTCTGACTGAGAACCTAGGAATGCACGACTTAGTGAGTTGCCACCTTCAGAGTGCGTCTGGTGAACCAATGAAGGTTCGGGCAATTCTGCCGGTGCATTCTGGGTTCAGCAATGGTAGCACTGTGCGATTGGCGTTCCCAGTTGAGCATATTCACTGGTTTGATGCCACCACAGGCGATCGTGTTTCTAGTAGCGAATCACGAGTCGCGGCATAGTTACGCATCGTTACGCATCATTACAAGAGGTGCGATCATAATTGAGATTGCACCTCAACCTGTCGAATTGGCAGCGTGACCACAAGTTCTGCACCCTGCAATGGAATTGATCGACATTTCAAACTGCCATGATGCTGCTGAGTCACAATCTGATAGCTCATGGCTAACCCCATTCCTGTGCCTTGACCGATCGGCTTAGTGGTAAAGAATGGGTCGAACATTCGAGCCTGCTCTGATTCGGCAATCCCCATGCCGTTATCAATAATCCGAATCTGGACTTGCTCGGCATCGACTTGCTCGGTGTAAATTTCGATCGTTGGCTGTGGATGATGCACTAGCCATTGCGGGTTTTGAATTGCCACTTCTAGCGCATCGATCGCATTCGTAATAATTTGCAGAAACACCTGGTTCAACGAACCTGCAAAGCATTCGATTCTGGGTAGCTCAGCGTAATTTCTTGTAACTTTAAGTTTGTATCCCTGATAGTCCTGATTTAAACGACTCTGCAAGATCGTCAGTGTACTTTCGATGCCATCGTGAATATTCACTCGCTTCAATGCCGCTTCGTCAAGCCGGGAAAACGTCCGCAACGATAAAACAATGTCTTGAATGCGTTCTGCACCCGTCTGCATCGAATTCAGCAGCTTATCTAAATCACTGGAAATAAACTCAAGGTCGATCGCTGCAATCTGTTCCTCAACTTCTGGATGCGGCTGCGGATAATGTTTTTGATAGAGATGAATTAAGTCAAAAATATCAGCGAAATAATCATTGGCGTGACACAGATTGCCATAGATAAAGCTAATGGGATTGTTAATTTCGTGAGCAATGCCTGCCACAAGCTGACCCAGCGAAGACATCTTCTCACTGTGAATAAGTTGCGTTTGAGTGCGTTTGAGGTCTTGCAGTGTGTTTTCGAGGTCGATCGCTTGCTGTCTTAGCTGTGCTTCCGATCGACGTAGTGCTTCTTCGTTGAGCTTGCCTTCGGTTATATTCAGAATGACCCCATCCCATAGCACTGATCCATCCGCCTGTCGCTCTGGTCTAGACTGCTTCTGAATCCAAATTAGCCGACCAGATGGAGTAGTAAGCCGTCCTAACCAAGTACAAGGCTGAAGTGTGGCGGCTGAGTGCCAAATCGATCTCCAAAGCTCTACTTGATCATCAGGATGAACCTGATTCATGAGCAGATCGGAATTGCGATAAACTTGCTCCGGTTCTAGCTCAAACAACTCCTGTGAGTATGCGCTGATGTAGGGAAAACTGACTTTACCCTCCAGTGATAGTCGAAACTGATACAGCACCCCTGGAACATTCGCGGCAAGTCTTTGAAACCGGGCCTCACTGCGCTGTAGTGCGATTTGTGCATACTTACGAGCGCTAATATCGCGAACAATCACTAAAGCTTCCTGCTCATTGCAGCGCGTCACGCGCACTTCTTCATACTGCCACTGTCCATCGACTTCGAGTTCTTGTTCATAGACTTGCACTTCATTCGTGACGATCGCTCGCTCTACGTAAACCATACGCTGGGCTGCCAGATGAGGCGGCAAAATTTCCCATAGAAACTTTCCTCGCCAGTCTACTCCTGCGCTAAATAGCCGAAACGCTACCGATTGCGGAACGTGAAAATCTAAACAAACTCCTGCTCGATTCAAGCGCAGCATGATATCTGGAATCGCTTCTAGCAAGAGTTGATAGCTGCGATCGTCTTGACTAGAAACGAGGTAATCCCGGTCGTTAATACGCATCACCAAATCTTTAACAGGATTTTTTACAAAGTTCCCGATTTTTGCATCTGTCCTACCGTGACCAGGAGTGCTGCAAATCACATTCAGTATGGTTTGCTAACGTGCGCCCATACATCGACAGAAGCGGACTTTGAACGATCGCTATATAATACGTTGCAAATTCTATTTTAATCTGCACTGGTGTAAGAGGCATTTGAATTAATGTTGCCAAATCAGAAATCGTCTGCGCTCGGTTTTGCCCTACTGCTGACCACGGTTGCAGCAGCAAAACCCCTCGAATCGATCATTGCCCCTCCAACGTTGGCTCAGACCGCACCGCCGACCTTTCCCCTTCCGTCTTCTGTCCCCTCTGGAACCACCGTGCAGATTGAGGGATCAAGCAGCATGGCGACAACTAATCAAGCGCTGAAACAGCGATTTGAAAGTCAATTTTCGGGCAGCAAAATCAATCTCAACTATTCCGGGAGTGCGGTTGGACTGCAAGCCCTCCGCGATGGCAGGGTTGACTTGGCCGCGATCGGGCGATCGTTGACGCAATCAGAGCGTGATCAGGGGCTGATTCCCGTTGCGGTCGGACGCGGCAAGATTGCGCTGATCATTAGTCCAGACAATCCCTTTAGAGGCAGTATCACGGTACCGCAGTTTGTGAAAATTGTCCGGGGTGAAATTACGGACTGGTCGGAATTAGGCGGCACACCGGGACGGATTCGCTTTATCGATCGACCCGACCTGAGCGATACCCGTACTGCCTTTCGCAACTATGCCATCTTCATCGACACACCCTATCAAGTTGGCTCTACCGCAACCCGGACGGGTGAAGATAGCACTCAAGCCGTGGCTCAGCAGCTCGGTAAAGATGGACTCAGCTTTGCACCTGCAAATCAAGTCTTAAACCAGGCAAATCTGCGGATTGTGCCGATGCACAACACCTTACCTACTGATCCGCGCTATCCCTTTTCACAGCCCTTTTACTACGTTCATAGAGCGAATCCCTCTCCGGGTGCAGCCGCATTCTTGGGCTACACGACTTCCAACTCAGGGGTAGAAGCCGCTCGTGCTGCTGAAACCGATCCGGCTTCGTTAGCCATCAACTCAGATGCAGTGCTGACGGCAGGAAGCGCCACCGCAGGCGCATTAAATGCGGGAGCCAGTGCTGGATCGTCTCCTGCCCCCGCAGGCTCACCCGTTGGCGCATCGTCTACGGTAGCACCGGGCACTTCTGGCACATCAGGCGCAACGGCTCTCAGTTCAACTCCCGGCATATCAGCATCTGACACATCGACATCTGGCGCATCGGGTGCAGCGCCCCTCGCCACAAATCCAACTAACTCCGAAAATAATGATAGTGGTGTTCCGGGCTGGCTCTGGTGGCTGTTGCCGTTGGGGCTTGCCGCACTTTTGATCGGCTGGCTGCTGCGTCGTCGAACGCGAAGCGCGGCGCAAGCAACGACCCCTGCGGCAACAGAACTACCGCCCCCGCCTCGACCTGTCACTCCACCGCCCCCCCCGCCTCTGATGAATCCTTCAACTTCAGATGGCAGTCTGGCATCGCGTGCGGGTTCGGTGATTAATTCTGATCGCGCCGCGATCGCAGAAGTTCAACCTCCCACAGTTTCTCCTGCTGCGGTTGGAGGAGCGGGGGCCGCTTCGGTGTCCGATCAAGCAGAGCCGACAGAACCGCCTGAAGCCTCAGCAATTCCCGCAGAACCACCTGCCATCGTCGCTGAATCTCTTGAATCGATCGAGCCACCCGTGATTGCAGAATCGACTCCGGTTCCCGATCGCCCCTTGATTGAAATCCGTGAGATGCCAGCGGTCGACACCCCAACTTTGCACTCCGCTACGATTGAGCCCCCGGAAGCGCCCCCGGAAATTAACTTGCCAACGGGAGCAATGCTTGGGGGAATGGCTGGACTTGGAGCCGTCGCCTTGATGCGTGAGGAATCGGATAACCTGCCTGAACCCGAACCACTCACATCTTTAGACGCGATCGAGCCGCTCGAAGGAGCCGAAGTCGCTCCGCTCGATCAGCCTGCGATCGAACTGAACCTTGATGATGCACCCAGTAGCGTCGATGAACTAGCACCAGTCGCATTCGATGAATCCCTCACGTCTCTAGATACGATCGAACCGCTCGATGAGGTCGAAGATGCACCGCTCGACCTGCCTTCGATCAACCTGGATCTCGATGACGCACCCACGGTAGACGAACTTCCGCTAATTTCAGCCCCTGATGTAGATTATGTGCAACTCGATTTAGATGCGGCTGTCCCTGAAGCGACGATCGTCGATCCGCTTGGAACGCTTGATTCTGAAAGTGTAATTCCGGGGCTTGCAGCATTCGGTGGAGCAGCAGCACTCTCAGGACTCGGAGCCACTGAATCGACTGTAGGGAATGAGGCTGCGATCGTGGAAGCAACGACTCCTGAACCGGGAATTCCTCCGTCCGAACTTTCTGAAATCGATGCGGGAACGGATCTCGAAATCGATGAATTCGAGACAATGGATACGAGCGCCGATGAGACCGATACGATCGCTGAAGAACCGTCTACGAGGGTTGGCGCAACTACCCTTGCGGCAGGCGGAATGGGACTTGCGGCAGGATTGGCAACCCGGAGCGATGCGGGTCAAACCGATGTCGAGGCAGCGCGATTTGATCTTGGACAAACGGATTTGTCTAGCGAAACGCTAGCCTCAGTCGATGAAGGCTTACCTGAATTACCCGATGGCTATGGAGAAAGCCGAATCGTGCTGATGCCCCGTGATCCGCAATGGGCGTATACGTACTGGGACATTCCCAACGAACACAAATCAGAACTGCGTAGCCAAGGTGGACAAACGCTCGTTTTACGTTTGGCTGATGTTAGCGATCTCGATCTAACCCATCAAAGCCCGCATAACTTACAGCAATTTGAATGTGATGAACTCGCCCGCGATTGGTATCTCCCCATCCCGGTGAGCGATCGCGATTACCTGGTCGAAATCGGTTACGTTGCCGGAGACGGACGCTGGCTGATGCTGGCGCGATCGTTGCCTGTCCGAATTCCGCCCGTGTATCCGTCTACTTGGGAGTACGATCAATTCGCAACCGTTCCTTGGGACAACAATTTGCGGGGTCAAACTCCCTTGACGCTGCCCTCACCTCTGGAGGAGCGCGATTTGGTGGTCGCCCCAAATGCGATGTATGATCGGATATTCGATTTATCTCAAGGTGCAGAACTTCAGCGAATTGCAGGGTCGATTTTTGGCTCTATGCAGCAAGTTCCCGTCGATCGTTCGATCGGGTTTCCGTCTGGTGCAGGACTATTGCCCCCCACTGCTTCCGGGATTTCTGGAATGTCTGGGATTGGCATGTCTGGAGCCGGATTATTCTCGGGCAGTGCTATTCCGATTCGCCCCCGCCGATTCTGGCTGGTTGCCGACGCGGAACTGATTGTATATGGTGCAACGGAACCGGATGCGATCGTTACGATCGCAGGCGAAACGATTCCGCTCAATCCAGACGGAACCTTCCGATTCCAAATGTCGTTCCAAGATGGTTTAATCGATTATCCGATCTTGGCAGTGGCAAAAGATGGAGAGCAAACGCGATCGATTCATCTGAAGTTCACCCGCGAGACACCAAGCCGAAACACCAACACCAAAGACGAAGCCATTGACGAATGGCAATCATAACTGGAAGGGAGCGATGAAAAAGTTAATTCAAGGACACCGACAATTTCGAGAGAGTTACGTTCCGCGACACCTGGATCAGCTAGAAGAACTGTCGCACGGTCAAAAACCGCGTGTTCTATTTATTACCTGCTCTGACTCCCGCATTGATCCAAATTTGATTACTCAAGCGGATATCGGTGATCTGTTTATCATTCGCAATGCTGGAAATATTATTCCACCGTATGGCGCGGCGAACGGTGGAGAAGGGGCGGCGGTTGAATATGCGATTAATGCCCTGGATATTCAGCAAATTATTGTCTGTGGTCACTCTCACTGCGGCGCGATGAAGGGCTTGTTACAGCTTGGCAAGCTTGAAGAAGAAATGCCGCTGGTGTATGACTGGCTGAAGCATTCGGAAGCGACGCGGCGATTGGTGAGAGAAAATTACAGCCAGTACAGCGGCGAACAACTGTTAGAGATTACGATCGCCGAAAACGTTCTCACCCAAATCGAGAATCTCAAAACCTATCCAGTTGTGCATTCGCGCTTGTACCAGCGCAAACTCGAAATCTTTGCCTGGGTTTATCACATTGAAACTGGGGAAGTTCTCGCGTTTGATCCGGAGACTCATGCGTATGTTCCGCCGCAAAGTCAGCTATCGCTCCGAGAGCGCGGTGAAGTGGCTCCCAAACAGTACGCAAAAACGAGCGCTCCGCCTGTTGCGTGTGAGTTAGTCCCGGATGTGCCTGCGGTTTCCAATGGAAACGGACGTTTGCCAGAGCCCGTCCGTGCTGAAGTGCCCATTGAGTCGATGCCTTGGCTGTCGCCGGAACAAGCCGATCGCATTTATCGCGGCTCAGCCGCTCGACGGCAGTAGAGGCTGAGAAAATCGCGATCGCTCTAAACGCTAAAGTTGGGGCGATCGCTTTCTAGAGTTAACTCAACACGCTAGACCATCCGAGCGTTGACAGCATAATCAGATTGCTGCACCAAAATAAGCCTAAAATCCATAGCAGTACAGTCATTCCTTTGCGATTTACAGCATTCCCAGAGGCCTGACTGATGAGTTGTTGCGATCGCCAAAGTTGCCACAAGCGAAAGATAGTGTAAACCGTTCCGATCGCGACAACTAAACTCGGAAATCCAAGGCTGCTAAAAATCTGCTCGGTCAGAATTTGAATGATCAATGCAGACAGATAAAGCCCCAGAATTTTGCGGATTTGGGGATGTCTGAACCAGACTATCCAGGCAATGCCGGGAAGAATCACCCCCAGCGTGATTGCCAGCCAGATCCAAATTCCCATAAAACGACGTTCTGCATCGTTAAAGTGAATGGTTTGAGCGATCGGCACCGCTCGTATGCTGATGAGCCAACCAAGCGCGATCGTCAGCAGTGTGGCGAACAGCGCAAACGAAAAGACCGTTTTCCAGGACATACAAGTGGAATGACACTGTACTGAATCAGACTAAGACTTAAAGATAACCTTTTCCTCTATTGCAAGGATGAATCCATTAGATTGCACAGTTTGTAGAGAGTTCTGGCAGCAACATTTCCATCCCATTCAGCATTCCCAATTTCAACGACATCAAAGCCAATCACCTTACGTCCACTGTTAACGACTTCGCGGAACAAACAGAAAGCTTGCTCTAGCTCTAATCCACCGGGCACAGGTGTTCCAGTCATCGAGCAAAGCTTCGGATCAAAGCCATCGACATCGACGCTGATATAAACTTCTTGCGGCAGTTCTGCCACGATTTGCTGGCAAATTTGAAGCCAAGGCACACCCGCATACTGTTTCTGTTTCAGCATCGAATCATAGTAGGTTGAGATTCGACCGTTAGAGTCGCGAATTAGGTTTACTTCGTCTAAACAAACATCGCGAATTCCAACTTGAACAAGCTTAGTCATCTGTGGCAGTGTCAGCACGTTGTACATGATCGAGGCGTGCGAATACTCGAAGCCTTCGTAAGCCTGGCGCAAATCTGCATGAGCATCAATGTGCAGAATGCCAAAATTCTCGTGATGTTGGGCGATCGCTCTCAAGTACCCCAGCGGCACACTATGATCCCCACCCACGACTGCGACTCGTTTTCCTTGCTGAAGGGCGCGATCGCTCTGTTCAAATAACCATTGGTTCAGTGTTTCACCCGCTTGATTGATTGTTTCGAGTAACTGAGATAGTTCTGAATCTAGCTGTTCTCCAATAGATAAGCGATCGATAATCTTCGCGGCATCCGCTCGGAGTCGATCGGAGCGATCGAGAATGGTTTGTGGAATCTCAGGCATAAAGATTCCTTGTTTCCACCCGTCTGGATTGTCAAAGTCATACAAATCAAGCTGCGACGAAGCGTTCAGCATTGCTGCTACACCTCGCGCAGTTCCGGCATTGTAAGAAACCGTCACTTCCCAGGGCACACCCAACACAATTAATTTTGCCGAGTCATAGTCAAACGGCAAGCCAAACAATCGACCCATGACACCTATGCCACTAGGATCATAGTTCTGTAAATCTGTCATTTTTTAAGTTCCTATACAGTTTGAAGCGTTTTTCCAAAGGTTTGCGGTTCCGGTAAAGGTTCGCCTCCTACGCCACAACGAAGTTCACGAGCTTTCCTGGTACAACAATTACCTTCTTAATCTCTTTGCCTTCGATGTAGCGTTTTGCAATCTCTGACTCTCGCGCAAATTGTTCTAATGCGGCTTTGTTGTCTGCGATCGCAGTTGCTGCCTCGATCGTTCCGCGTGTTTTGCCTAAGATTTGAATCACGATCGTTTTCTCATCGGCGATTAATGCACTTGGATCAACGATCGGGAAAGACTGCGTATGGATTGAGTCGGAATGTCCGATCGTGTGCCACAGTTCCTCAGCAATGTGTGGAGCAAACGGCGCTAACAATCGCAGCAATGTATCAATGCCTTCGGCATAAACTGGGGAATCTTTTTGAGCATCGCTTAAGGCATTGCTCAATTTCATCAGTTCAGAGACTGCCGTGTTGAATTGATAGTCACCCTGCAAATCTTCGGTGACTTCTTTGATTGCCGTGTGAATCGATCGACGCAAATCTTTCTCAGGTTTGGATAAATTGCCGTTGGTAGAGACGCGATTAATCGCTCTACCAACGCCGGATTCCGTCACCAATCGCCATACCCGATTGAGGAATCGGAATTGCCCTTCAACGTCGGCATCTTCCCACTCCAAATCTTTCTCAGGCGGTGCTTTGAATAAGATAAACATCCGCGCCGTATCCGCCCCGTATTTGTCGACAACATCACCCGGAGCTACACCGTTGTACTTCGATTTCGACATTTTCTCGAACACAACTTCTAGCTTTTCTCCGGTTGCTGGATCGATCGGATTGGTTGCATCTTTAATCTCAGCAGGAAGCACATACTTTCCAGTGGTTGGATTCTTGTAAGTTCTGCCCTGAACCATACCTTGAGTGAGTAGACGCTCGAAGGGTTCATCGAAGTTCAACAGACCCCGATCGCGCAATACCTTTGTAAAGAATCGAGAATACAGTAAATGTAAAATCGCGTGTTCAATTCCGCCCACGTACTGATCCACAGGCATCCAATCATTTGTGATCGCTCGATCGAATACTGCTTGATCATTGTTAGCATCGGGATAGCGCAAGAAATACCACGACGAATCGATAAACGTATCCATCGTGTCGGTCTCGCGTTTTGCAGCAGTTCCACAACTCGGACAAGAAACATTCAGCCACGATTCTAACTGGGTTAACGGTGAGCCGCCTTTACCGGAGAACTCAACATTCTCAGGCAGTGCAACAGGTAAGTCAGAGTCGGGAACCGGAACTGCACCACACTTCGGACAGTGAATGATCGGAATCGGTGCGCCCCAGTATCTTTGTCGTGAAATTAACCAATCCCTTAAGCGATAGTTCGAGGTACCTTTCCCTTTTTGCTTCGATTCAAGGAATGCGATCGCTGCTTCAACACTCTGACCTTTTCCTTTCCCTGCCGGAACACCATCCAACACACCAGAATTCACCATCACCCCTTCGCCCGGAAAGGCTTCGGTCATAGTTGCAGCATCTAAAGTTTGATCCGGGGGCTGAACGACGACTTTGATCGGTAAATCGAACTTTTTCGCAAACTCAAAATCTCGCTGATCATGCGCTGGAACTGCCATAATTGCACCTGTTCCATAGTCCATCAGCACATAATCTGCAATCCAAATCGGAATCTTCTGATCATTCACGGGATTGATCGCAGAGCTGCCCGTCCAAACGCCCGTCTTTTCCTGACCTTCATCGGTACGATCGATATCACTTTTCGCTGCCGCCGCTTCTTGATACTGCTGAATTGCTTCTGCTTGTTCCGGAGTCGTCAACTTCTCGACTAAAGGATGCTCCGGCGACAACACCATGAACGATGCACCCCACAGCGTATCGGGACGAGTCGTAAACACAACAATTTCGTCACCTGCTTCTGTGGTGAAAATCACTTGTGCGCCTGTGGACTTGCCGATCCAATTTGCCTGCATTAACTTAACGCGATCGGGCCATCCCTTCAGCTTGTCTAAATCCGTTAGCAATTGCTCTGCATAATCTGTGATCTTCAAAAACCACTGACGCAGCAACTTCCGTTCGACTTTCGCCCCCGATCGCCAAGACCGTCCATCGGCATCCACCTGCTCATTGGCTAATACAGTTTGATCGATCGGATCCCAATTCACCGTGGCTTCTTTCTGATACGCCAAACCTGCCTTAAAGAACTCTAAAAAGATCCATTGCGTCCAGCGATAGTAGTCTGGCGAACAGGTTGCTACTTCTTTTGTCCAATCAAACGAGATGCCCAACTGCTTCAACTGGTCGCGCATCTGATCAATATTTTGATACGTCCATTTCGCGGGATGAACGCCGCGCTCGATCGCTGCATTTTCCGCAGGCAACCCGAACGCATCCCAACCCATTGGATTCAGGACGCGATATCCTTGCATTCGTTTGAGTCGAGCGATCACATCGACGATCGTATACACCCGCACATGCCCCATGTGGAGATTGCCAGAGGGATACGGAAACATAGACAGCGCGTAAAACTTCGGCTTATCGCTCGTTTCAGGCGTTTGGGACAACTCGGCATCTGTCCAAGCTTGCTGCCATTTTGCTTCGATCTCTGTGGGGGTGTAACGGAACTCCACGAATCAACTCCTGAATACGAATATGGGGCAAAATTATCTGCTTACCCATTCTAGATGAGGAGATGTAGAGGTGTAGCTTATTTTGTCGGTGTGATTCTTCCTTCTCTGACCAGTGCTTGATAGAGCAAAGCGGCTGCATCTGCCCGTGTTGCCACTCGATTCGGTGTTAACTGCTGAGCGCTGGGGAATCCGGTCACTAGACCCGATTCAACGGCTGCTGCAACGCTGCCTTGTGCCCATTCCGGCAACTTGTTCACGTCCTTGAACTTCGCTAAGGTCTGCGCTGGAGCGGTTGGCGGTTGCAGCTTCAGACCAGATGCTAAGGCTACTTGCAGTTGATAGAGTGGGATTTGCTGATTCGGTCGAAACACGCCCTCAGAATAACCGCTCATAAAGCCTGTTTGAATGGCATCATCGATCGCGGATCTCGCCCAAAAATTCGCGGGGACATCTCGAAACGCAATACCTCCCCGCTCTTTCGGCTTACCAAATGCCTTACCTAACAGTGCCGCAAACTGAGCGCGGCTAATCGGCTCATTCGGTTTGAACGTTCCATCCTGAAATCCACTCAAAATATTGCGGCGCGTGAGTTCTCCGATATAAGCACCTGCCCAAAAATCACTCGGTACATCCTTAAATCCTGTGATTGGCTTTGCAGCTTCGGGCGGTGTTGTGGGAGAGGGAACGAGGTTCGGCAGGTTGCTAGGACTCGGAGATGGAGCAGCGCCGATCGGAGCGACTGGAACAAAGGTTTGAGTGTTTGGCTGAGGAGTGCTGGTGGCTTCAGGTTGTGGAACAGGGGGCGCTTGGGGGTTGGGGGGCGTGGTGACGATCGCGCGATCGGGGTCGGGTGCGGGTGAAGCAAGGAGCGGAGAAGGTGCAGGCTGTGGAGAATTTGAAAGCAGCGAACCGATATCAAAGCCTGTTCCCGGTTGTCGAGTTGCCCAGAAAAAGATGCTTCCAATGCTGACGAAAGCAACAAACATGGCAATGAGTTCATCGGAAGTTAGGCGGCGGCGCGGATCTGGAGGTGAAGTCATTTTATTAAAGCGTATGCTTTGATCAGAGTTTATTTCTCCAAATCCTAAAGCAATTTCGACGATCGCGCTATCAGACCCAGAGAAATTAAGTTGTGAGCGATTTTGTGATGTTTCGGGGTCGATCAACATCTATCCCACGCAGGATTGCTAACTCATACGCCAAAAGTTGCAACGGCACAATGGTTAGAAAAGGCGTAAAGAGTTCGGGAATTGAAGCAGTTGGGATTTCAATCACAGGATTCTGATTCGCACGAATGCGATCAATGGTTTTTCTTGCAGTTTCTGGATGCAGCGCGATGGTGGGAATTTGCGGATCTAAAAGCGCGATCGGGCCGTGCAAAAATTCTCCGGCTGCGTATCCTTCTGCATGAGTGTAGGTAGCTTCTTTGAGTTTTAATGCGCCTTCGAGCGCGATCGCGGTGTTAATCCCGCTTCCAATCAAGATCAAGCTACGAGTGTCTTTCAGCCTTTGGGCAATTTGAGCGATCGTATTTTGTTTCAAAATTACTTCCATCTGTTGTGGAATTTGCCGAAGCCGTTCAAGCTGATCTTTCTGTTGCGCAGCTTCAAATGCAAGCTGATATAGAATCGTTAACTGTGCTGTAAATGTTTTGGTTGCTGCAACGCTCTTTTCTTCACCTGCGCTGGTATAAATCGTGTGGTCAACTTGCTTTGTAATCGTGCTATCAATTCCATTCGTAATTGCGATTCGTCTAGATTGAACCGTTTGTAATGCTGCGATCGTATCTGCGGTTTCGCCGGATTGCGTGAGTGCGATCGTAACGGTATCCGGCGTTTCAATCAGTGGAGCAAACAGCGCTTCAGATGACGATCGCACTTGTGTTGGAATTTTCGCCACTTGCTCGAATAGAAATTGTCCGATTAAGCCCGCGTGTAAGCTAGTTCCACACGCAAGAATATTAATGCGATCGACCTGCTCAAACGAAATTGACATTGAGCGATCGAGCAATTGCCGCATTACATCGGGTTGCTCGTGAATTTCTTTCAGCATGAAATGAGTCATCGTTTTACGCTCACTTTACGATCGGGATTTTGTTTGCGTACCCAAGCGAGAAATTTCGCCATTTCGGGATTTGACTTCAATCGATCAACCGTGTTCAATTCTTCTGCCAGTCGGCGATTGTCGAATAAGACATGAATTTGGCGATGGCAAGCGGGGCAAATGTCGATCGTTTCACCCGGATCGAGTTTTTTGCGTTTGGTGTGTTGTCTCGGAACTAAATGATGTTCGGTGAGGATAGGAACATCACGATCGCAAAGCTGACAAGGCATAGCTAGAAGAGTTGTCTTTCTTCCAGGGTAACGACAAGACTCTAAAGTTGTCGTGCTGATACATCCTAAAAATCTTCCAGTAACCATTCCGAAGCTCGATCGCCAAGCTCAATCGGTACACTCACCGCTTTT
This sequence comes from Cyanobacteria bacterium FACHB-DQ100, assembly GCA_014695195.1. Lineage (NCBI taxonomy): Bacteria > Bacillati > Cyanobacteriota > Cyanobacteria bacterium FACHB-DQ100. Next base: position 144,409 of record JACJNW010000039.1, read on the forward strand.
CCCTGACGCGGACGTTCGCGAGTCTTCTCGACATAAGCGCGAAACTGCTCCGTCGCGCCCCAACCCGCCAAATACTCCGCTACCTGATCCAAATGCTCTAAATATTCCGCCTCAGACAACGGAAACGACAACTGCTCCAGATACTTCCACATCACTTGAACAAAAAACTTCCCCCGCGTCCGCCTGACCTGAATGTCATACGATCGCCCCCACTTATCTAAAAGAATTTGCCGAAGTTCTTGTCCCGTCATGATGGCGAAAACATAGGTTGTAACATTTCGTTAATTAATCCCACAGTCTCGTATCGCTAATGTGAATGTCAAGAAATGTATAATACACCTTAGAAACGCTACACACTGCCGACTCTAAGGGATCTCCGGACATTCGCCCGAATCAACTTGGAGCGTCGAAACGTAGCACTCTCCATGTAAATTGATTTAAACACAGGGCTTTCCAATCAGTTCTGCGCGAAATCTTTTGTCATCTCCCATTCGCAATCCCTAGAGAAGAAGTCATGGCTCAATTATCTGAATCTTCTGATGTCCCAAGCATGGGTCGTCGCCAATTTATGAACGCCTTGATGTTTGGCTCTGAAGCGTTGGTGGCGCTCGGTGCTTTATATCCAGTCGTGAAGTATTTTATTCCGCCTTCATCGGGCGGCGCATCCGGGGGTGTCACGGCAAAAGACGCGCTCGGTAACGATATCGTTGTCAGCGAATACCTGAAATCGCATCCCGCCGGCGATCGCAATCTCGCTCAAGGGCTAAAAGGCGATCCAACCTATGTCGTGGTGACGAACGACAGCTCGATCGAGAACTATGGCATCAACGCCGTTTGTACTCACCTCGGCTGCGTTGTACCCTGGAACGCCAACGAAAACAAATTTATGTGTCCCTGCCACGGCTCGCAGTACGACAACACCGGAAAAGTTGTGCGCGGGCCTGCTCCGCTATCTCTGGCACTGGTTCACGCAAACGTCGAAAACGACAAGATTTCGTTTACGCCCTGGACGGAAACTGACTTCCGTACAGGCGACGCTCCCTGGTGGACTTAATTTGAACCTTGCACAACAGAGTGGACTACAGATGAGAAATACTTTAAGAAAAGCGATCGTCACTTTAGCTGCGATCGCAACCCTACTCGCCGGAAGTTTTGCCCTGCCCCAAGCCGCTTCTGCGTACCCGATCTTCGCTCAACAACAATACGAAAATCCGCGTGAAGCCACGGGTCGGATCGTGTGTGCGAACTGTCACTTAGGCGCAAAACCGACGGAATTAGAACTTCCTCAATCAGTGCTGCCCGATACCGTATTTGAAGCGGTCGTAAAAATCCCTTACGACACCAGTGTCCAGCAGGTTCAAGGCGACGGCACTAAAGGGCCGTTGAATGTGGGTGCAGTGTTGATGCTGCCGGACGGCTTTAAGCTAGCTCCCGAAGACCGCATGACCGAAGAGCAGAAAGCAAAAGCGGAAGAACTCTATATCCAGCCGTACAGCGATGCTCATCCGAACTGGTTGGTCGTCGGCCCGATTCCGGGTGAACAGTATCAAGAAATCGAGTTTCCGGTGCTGTCTCCTGATCCGAATGCTGATAAATCCCTGCGCTTCGGAAAATATCCAGTTCAGGTGGGTGGCAACCGGGGACGCGGACAAGTCTATCCGACCGGACAAAAGAGCAACAACGCGGTTTATAACGCTTCGGTTTCCGGTCAAATTAGCGCGATCGACAAGACCGAAGAAGGCGGCTACAACGTCCAAATCACTGAAGAGAATGGAACCGTTGTTACCGACGAGATTCCCGCAGGTCCTGACTTGCTTGTCGCTCAGGGTGACACGGTGAAAGCAGGCGATCCGTTGACCAATAACCCGAATGTGGGTGGATTTGGTCAAGTGGATAAAGAAATCGTGCTGCAAAGCCCCGATCGCGTGAAGGGACTGTTGGCGTTTTTTGCGATCGTCACGCTGACCCAAATCATGCTGGTGCTGAAGAAGAAACAAGTCGAGCGCGTTCAAGCTGCCGAAATGAATTTCTAACTTCACACGCTTCAAATTGAATCAACTGGGATGAATCATTCGTCCCAGTTTTTTGTTGCAAAAAAAGACGCTCGATCGAGCGTCTTGGAGGTTATTGGGGTAGAGGTAAACTATGCGCGATCAACCGCATCTTTAACGGAATCTTTCGCATCTTCAGCCGCGTGGCGAACGCCTGCTTCAGCTTGCTTTGCTTTACCTTCCATCTTGTCACCCGGATCTCCGGTCACGTTGCCCATAGCTTCTTGAGCTTTTCCTTCAACGTTCTTAGCAGTAGCTTTAGCTTTATCTTCTAAACTCATAATTTTCACCTAGCGTTTTAGATAGTTATTTCGTGGTATTGCTACCAACTGTGTCGAATTTAACCGTTTTGTCAGGTCGTTGTACTCTAACTGAAGGTTGAAGCACAAAAGGCAGCTTTACGCCCACAGATGGAGAGATCCGAATCTCGACCGCATTCCCCGCTACACCACTCCCCAAGGCAAAAACGTTAAAATCGAGGTAACTCTTTCTAAATCAGAAATGGCAGAATTTAACATTCAAGCCCCGTTTGAGCCGAAGGGCGATCAACCGAGCGCGATCGCAGGTCTGGTTAAAAGTATTAATGCTGGCAATCAATTTCAAACGCTGCAAGGTGCGACCGGAACTGGAAAGACGCATACGATCGCTCGTGTGATCGAAAAAGTAGGAAAGCCGACTCTATTACTGGCACACAACAAAACGCTGGCAGCCCAGCTTTGTAATGAGTTGCGCGAATTTTTCCCCCGCAATGCTGTTGAGTATTTCATCAGCTATTACGACTATTACCAGCCCGAAGCTTACATTCCGGTGAGTGATACTTACATCGAGAAAACAGCTTCGATCAACGACGAGATTGATATGTTGCGGCACTCGGCAACGCGATCGTTGTTCGAGCGTCGGGATGTGATTGTGGTCGCTTCGATTAGCTGCATTTACGGATTGGGGATTGCATCGGAATATCTGAATGCGTCGATTCCGCTCCGAGTCGGGGAAGAAATTAATCAGCGACAGGTGTTACGCGATCTCGCTTCGGTGCAGTATTCGCGGAACGATCTTGATCTCGGTCGCGGTAAGTTTCGGGTCAAAGGCGATGTGTTAGAAATTGGGCCTGCTTACGAAGATCGAATCATTCGCGTTGAGTTTTTTGGCGATGAGATTGATGCCATTCGCTATGTTGATCCGGTGACGGGTGCAACGCTGCAAAGTATGGAAGCGATTAATATCTATCCAGCACGTCACTTTGTCACACCCGAAGATCGATTACAGCAAGCTTGCGATGACATCGAGCTAGAGCTAAAACAGCGCTTGATCGAGCTTGAATCTCAAGGAAAGCTACTCGAAGCGCAGCGATTAGAGCAACGGACTCGCTATGATTTGGAAGTCTTGCGAGAAGTGGGTTTCTGTAATGGGGTTGAGAACTATTCGAGACATTTAGCCGGACGTAAAGCAGGCGATCCACCAGAATGCTTAATTAATTACTTTCCAAAAGATTGGTTACTCGCGATCGACGAATCTCACGTCACGATTCCGCAAATTCGGGGAATGTACAACGGTGACCAAGCCCGTAAAAAAGTGCTAATCGAGCATGGTTTCCGTTTACCGAGCGCAGCCGACAACCGCCCACTTAAAGCCGAGGAATTCTGGGAAAGAGTCAACCAATGTGTGTTTATTTCTGCGACTCCGGGCGATTGGGAGCTAGAAATCTCAGAAGATCGCGTGGTTGAACAAGTGATTCGACCGACAGGCGTTCTCGATCCGGAAGTGTTTGTGCGTCCGACTCAGGGACAAGTAGACGACTTGCTGCATGAGATTCAGACACGGGTTGAGAAGCGAGAACGAACGCTGGTGACAACGCTCACAAAACGCATGGCGGAAGACTTGACCGAATACTTCCAAGAACGTGGCGTTCGGGTGCGGTATTTGCATTCGGAAATTAACTCGATCGAGCGAATCGAAATCCTTCAAGAACTCCGAGAAGGCACATTCGATGTTCTAATCGGTGTGAACCTCCTGCGGGAAGGTTTGGACTTACCGGAAGTGTCGCTGGTGGCGATTCTGGATGCAGACAAAGAAGGATTCTTGAGAGCGAAGCGATCGCTAATTCAAACGATCGGACGAGCAGCGCGGCACGTCGAAGGCAAAGCGATTCTTTACGCGGATAATCTCACCGATAGTATGGAAGCAGCAATCAGCGAAACCGAGCGACGACGGGTGATTCAAATCGAATACAACGAGAAACATGGCATTGTGCCAACGCCGATCGTCAAAAAGTCGAACAATGCGATTTTGGCGTTTCTCGAAGTGTCACGGCGGCTAAATTCGCAAGAGCTTGATCAAGCCTATGAGCAAGCCGATGAGATTCCGTTAGAGAACATTCCCACGCTGATTACGCAGCTTGAAGCGCAGATGAAAGATGCCGCGAAGAAGATGGAATTCGAGGAAGCAGCGAAATATCGCGACAAGATCAAGCATTTGCGCGATAAGTTGCTAGGAAATCATAATTAGTCGTTAGCTTCGTTCATTAATTCGGACAGCCCGCTAAGTTCTCTATCCTGCAGAGTTTAGTGGGCTTTAAGCCATTGACAATGCAGCGAATCAAACTGCATCAACTAAACCAAATTAATCCAGCCACGATCGCAACCCCCGCCACCAACGCCACCCAAATAAACCCGTTGTCTTTGGTATTCACCTGGCTCAGATCCACCTCTTCCGGCACGATCGAGGGCTTTTTCTCCACCCGCTTACGAGGTGCTGTTGGTGCAAACTTCGATCGACCAAAATCTCGATCCGACTCGTTTTCCTCGATCGCCGCCAAATCTGGAATCTGCGTTAACCATTCGGGGCGCGTTTTCAGTCGCGGCGCTTCGAGAATATACAGTAATCGTTTTCCCTGCCTGCGCGTAGTTAAGTCCGGATGCTGACAGGCTTTGCGGCACAAAGTTAGCGCTTCAGTTCTTTGACCTGCCGCTTCGTAAGCGGTAACGAGCCAAATTTGCATTTCACCGCCCAGTTTTGAACCCGGTTCGACTAGAGCATTCGATCGCTCTAAATACATTACCGCCTGCCGATAATCGCCCCGCTCAAACGCCGTTTTTCCGGCTTGATATTCTCGTACTGCAAGGTCACGCTGTTCTGTCGTCATGCTGAAAAGATCAATACGCCTACTTTTTAGGGTATCGAAAATCAGTCTAGGTGTTCGACCCAGTTTCCGGGCCGGGTTGCAGTTCGGCGGGAAGGTCTGCATTCTCGACCGAAGCTCGAATCGCTTGCGGCTCTCCCCAAGCAACTTGCTCTAATAGGGTTCGTGCGGCTCCTAAGTTCTGCCCTTGAGCATCGAACAGTTCTGCCCAACCATCGTCGCCATCGGTGCTCACATTCACCGCAAAAATGTCTTGATTCTGAATCTTCTCTTTTGAAACGGAGACCGAACCCCAATCTGCTGATTCAACTTGGTCGAAATAGTAATCGTAGGCTTCTAAAACCGATCGTGGCAGCGACGATCGTACCGTTTCATCGCTTAAATCTATTGGCATCATAGAACTGGCTTGAAGCGACTGAACGCCTGCTTCTTCAGCCTTATAGGTTGCGGCTCTTTTGTTCGCCCAAAGCTCTCGAATCGTTTCAGCTCGATCGCTCATCGTTTCATCCTGATTCATTCAGCAGCCTCAATCATGCTAATAACTCATCCACAGAAACGCTAAATCCCTGCAATACTTTCTGAGTGGTTACAGTTTCGCCCAACGTTTTTAGAACTTGACGGTCTGCTGTAATCACTAAAACATACTGACTTTCTGGAAACACAAGCCAGACTTCCTGACACTGAGACGCTAAGTATTCACGAACTTTGGTAAAAACTTCTTCCGCCTCATCAGTCGGAGAAATAATTTCAGCGATCAGTAGAAAGCTGTGAGGCAGAACCTTGAAATTTCCATGTTGAGCCACGAGCGCAGGTGAAAGGTAAGCAACATCCGGGCATCGGACTCTACCAACCGTTCGACAAGGCGTTTCCGTGTAGACTTCTCCTCCTTGCTGGCTAGATTCCTGATAGTTCCCCCAATACCGAGCGAGCCTAGCTTGAATTCGTCCTGTCTTTGCGCTCATCTCTTTCTTCTCGAATATCTGTCCGTCGATCCATTCGGCATGGTCGATCGGGTTCTCTAAGAACACTTCGAGCGAAATTGAGGAAGCAGCGGCGATCGACATCTTTCTTCTCCTGATTAGCTAATCTCACTATCCCAGCTTGGATTGCGCTTGATCATGATTTCGCGCTTATCAAGCATCGTGATCAACGCAGGCAGATCTGGCGATGCTTTACGGGTCAGCCCTAATTCTGCAACCGCTTGATTACAAGTTTTACCCTCCGTCATGCGGTAGGCGATTTCTTCAATCTCTGCCCAGGTTAAGTCACTTTGCACAAACGCTTTAGCTATCACGTTCAGTAAACTTTCCCAACGGTTGCCCTCAGCCTTGGTCATCATCGTATGTGGAATGTTGAGGGCACGATCGAAGCAGTAGTACCAAGTCTTCGGTTGGCGCGGTAAAAGGTTTTCAACCAGGGTTTCGTGATCCGGATTGCTCACGGCGCGATCGGTTTCGGTGGAAATCACAAACATCGGCGGAGAAGCGGCAGTTCTCGATCGCTTCAACACCTCGCTGCCGATGTCGAGAAACACTCGCAGATCCGGAAACGTGAAGCCTTTGTAGCCGATCGGCTCTCCGGGTTCATCGGTCTGCCACTCAAAATAAGTGTTCAGCACTTTGACAAACAAATCGATGACTTTATTACTGCTGCTGAGATACGCCGCGAAGAGTAGAGCGCGATCGATTTGGCTGGCTTTTTCCAGTGCCAACCATGCCGCCAACGTTCCGCCGCCCGAAAGTCCACCGACCACAACTTCATTTCCGAAGCTCTGAGCATGGCGCAACCACGAGAGCGCAAATTGCTTGTAAACCTCTGCATCTTCTGGCAACGGGGGCGGATTTTTCCCGTTCCAATCGCCTGCCCGACCATGCCCCGGCAAGCGTGGAATGATCACGTTATAGCCTGCCTGATAAAACGCCCTGCCCATCGGCAGAAACTGATAAGGAGCCGCTGTAAACCCGTGAAAGAATAAACACACTTTCGGAGTCGGTGCAGAATGCAGCAAAAACTGCGATCGACATCCCTCATTCCGTACTGGAAGCCGATTTTCTTGCAGTCTCGTCTGTAAAGGCAGCGAATTAGCGGAAACAGAATAGCCGATTTGGGTGAAAAAATTAGGCATGGCAACAGACAGGCAAACGATCGATTCAAGAGTGCGCGTCTCTACATCATGAATTCTGAACCCACAATCATCGATCCAGTGCCTTCATCGGTGAAGATTTCGAGCAATAGCGAATGCGGCATCCGTCCATCGACAATGTGTGCCGCTTTCACCCCTTGTGCTAGCGATCGTACACAACAATTCACCTTCGGAATCATTCCCCCCGAAACGACCCCTTCATCGATTAGTTTTCGTGCCTTCTGGATGTCGAGACGCGGAATCAGCGTAGACGGGTCTTTGTAGTCGCGCAGAATGCCTGCGGTATCGGTGAGCAAAATTAATTTCTCAGCGCCCAATGCTGCTGCAATCTCACCCGCAACCGTATCAGCATTAATGTTATATGCTTGTCCGAATTCATCGGCTGACACACTCGAAACGACGGGAATATGACCATCTTTCACTAGCGTTTCGAGAATCTGAGGATTCACCCGTGTCACTTCTCCGACAAAGCCAATCCCTTCTTCGTCACTCGGACGCGCTTCAAACAGTCCGCCATCTTTGCCGCACAATCCTACAGCAGAACCCCCCGCTTGATTGATCAGCGCCACAATTTCTTTGTTAACGCGACCAACTAACACCATTTCCACGACATCCATTGTGGGGGCATCGGTGACACGCAAGCCATTCTTGAACTGAGCTTCGATGCCTAATTTATCCAGCCATGAGTTGATCTCAGGCCCACCGCCATGTACCAGAATCGGACGCAGCCCCACACACGCCATAAACACTACATCGCGAATCACTTTTTCTTTGAGGGTGCTGTCCTTCATTGCTGCACCGCCGTATTTCACCACGATCGTGCGGCCACTGAACTGCTGAATGTAGGGGAGGGCTTCGCTGAGAATACGGACACGAGTTTCTGCCGAGTTGTCGTGAGATTCGCTGGGGTTGAGCATGGAACCAATCTTAAAGTGCAACTATTCTGATTTACGATCGCGTACTTTAACACCCGCAGATCGTGATCTAGATTACCTTTTGGTACAACTTAATCTTTTTTTGCTTAAAGCTGCCGCATGACTTGAGGCAAGAAGGCGGGCGGAAGTTGCGATAGGGCTTGGGTTTGTCCCTGAATTCCTTCTCGCTCATAGATAGCTTTAACGATTTGACTAAATTGCGCGATCGCACTCGATTGAAAGTCGGGATGAGTTCCCCAGCCTTGAGCGGCATAAACTTGATGCCGGAGTGCGTGGTGTAAAAACTTCGTGCGCTCTGCAAGCTCTAATTCACACTGGGTATCGATCGCGGTTTGATAATAGGCAAGCCCGATATGGTGATGGGTGGCAGAAATGTCAAAGCTCAAAGGCGGCGCGTGATCGGTACTGGCAGCAGCAAGATATTGCACTGCACTGAGAGCTTCTTGATAGGCATCGATCGCGCACAGCAGGTAGATTGATCGCTCTTCGCTCTGCGTCGATTCTTGACTCGCAAGATGCCAGTAAGCCGTGCCGAGGTTATTTTGCGTAGCAGCATAAGCAAGCGGGGCAGCTTCAAGGGTGCGATAAATCAAAGCAACCCGATAGGCACCGATCGCTAACTGTAAAAACTCTTCTGCTTTTGCGAGTGCTTCTACCGCTTGTTCACAGCGCGATAGGTTCCAATACGCAGTGCCGAGATTGTTTTGCAGCATCGCATAATGAAGCGGTTCCTGCTCTGGTGTGTAGTAACGGAGCGCTTCGTTGTAGGCATCAACTGCAGATTGCAGATTGAGCATTGGGGATTGATGCTGCGCTAAGTTCCAAAATGCGGTGCCTAAGTTATTCTGGGTGGCAGCGTAGCGAGCGGGGTCAGTTTCAAACGATCGATACTGAATCGAAGCTTGATACGCCATGACTGCGGCTCGCAAATTCTCTTCCGGTGATTGCTGACTCGCTAGATCGCTGTACACAGAACCCAGATTATTCTGAATCATTGCGTAGGTTTGCGGCTGAATCTCCGGACTCGTGCGATCGAGGGCAAACTGATACGCTTTCAGCGCTTTCTCCAAATTCGTAACCGCTGAACCACTGCCGCTTCGCGCTTTGATCCAGTACAAATTGGCAATGTCGTTGAGCAGGTCGGGCACTTCGTCCGATTTCATATCGACCAGCTTCAGCGCTTGCTCATAAGCGCGAATCACGATCGTTAAAGATTGAGCCGCAGGACGACTCGGATCGAGACGATCGCGATACCAGTCTCCGAGTTGGCGATACAGGGCTGCGATCGCGTCCGCAGACGATCGCGCTTGATGCAACTCTTCGATCTGGTGCAGAATTCGCAGGGGTTCTGTATCAGGATGATTGGATTCTAGAACCTGAGCCAGTGCCGTTTGATCGTCGAGATCGATCGTCTGCATCACCGCTGCCAGCACAAAGTCTGTCAGATCAGAATCGAGCTTAAATTTGCGGTAGCCGTTCGATGTTCCGCTGGTGCTTGGCGGCGTGAGATTTTGCCCGAATGGATCACCTTCAAACTCAAATAAACCCGTGTGCCACTGCCAGAATTCAGGTGCAGATTGTTGAATGGCTCGACACCAAGGGCGCGTGACCCACAAAACCAGATTGAAGTCTAGCGTTGGGATTTGCTGAGCGATCGTCGAGAGCGAGTTCAAGAAGATGCGCTGAATATAAACAGATTGACGGGTTAAGCGATCGATGCCCGTCACTTGAACACTCAGCGTGCCGATTCTGGCTGCAGGCTGCTGCTGAATCTGTTCGAGAACATCAGGATTGTCTAAATTCAGCCCAAAACTGGTAAAGCAGGTCGTGCTACCGTTCTGGAGCGGGTCGGTTGTAATGTCCGCTTCAAGCTGAGCCGCAAACTGATTCCGCAGCGCGCTATCATCACAAACGGCAATCAAAACCTGCCGACGCAGATTCAGACTCAACGCCAGCCGTAAGCGGACATAGATCTGTTGGTTCAGGGTTGATGAACCTGGAGAGATGATCTCAGTCACAGGAATTTCTTGGGCGGAGTGACGATCGACAGCCGACATCAGCATTATCAAAGAGCGCCTGTCAAGCGCAGTATAAACGAGATACTGATTTCTTCGTCGAGTTTGGGTGATGCTCAGGATAAAACTGAGGCGGATGCAAAGATAGAATTCCTCAAATCTTCACGAAAAAACCAGGTAACTCATTCGATCAAGCGACCTGGCTCATTCAGATTACTGTAACGCAAGCTTTTTCGACTGTCTTAGGAAACGGCGATCGCGACAGCCATCAAACCACCAATCAAAATCGCGCCGCCAATCGCCAGAAAGATGTAGTTGCGCTTTTGGTTTTGGGTCGGCGGTTCTGCCTCGTACATCTTCGGCTCGATCGCAAAATTATTCAGCAAGCCACCCTCTTCCTTGACGTATCGCATGAGCAAATTTTCCCGTAGTGTTTTGTTAACTTTAACAAGCTGAGGGTAACTGCTCTCAATCTTAGGTATGAAAATTTAATATTTTGAGCGGCTCATTCCTTCAGCGTTTTTAGCAGAGTGGTTGGACGAGCGGCTTGCACGTTGGTGTACAGGTGTGGGTAATGCACAAAAATATAGTGCTCGTATTCGTACCAGTGCATATCACTCTTTTCTTGGTTACACAGTTGACAAATCACCCACAAATTATGGAAATTCATCGATAACCAAGGATATTGAGCGCGTGGCAGTTTGTGATCGATCGTTTTGCCGCCTCTGGTATTGAATTTGCGATCGCAAATGGGACAGTACAGATCCGAGTGTTCGTGTACCCAGTCACGGCTTGCTTGAGTCGTGCCGCATTCGTAGTCGCCATTGATGTACCGCCAGTAGTCGAATTTGCAGTAATTTTCAAAATCCTGTGCAGTGAGCTTGTGATATCGCTTTTTACCTATTTTGTCTGCTTGCTTGAATAATGCTTCTAGATTTTGATCTTCCACAGCATTTCTCACTAGGATTTGAGAGTTTTATAGGTTTTCTGGTTTGACTTCCTGCGGGATTTTTTTGAGAAGTCGATCGATTCAATTTCTGTATCTGGAAATTGTCGATCGATTTCGTCTGAAATTTCGTTTACGATTTCGGATAACTCTTGATTAAATGCTGCGATCTCTTGGGTGGTTTGATATTTATTGCCGATGCGATCGCACCCATCAAACACAAAACCTGAGCCAAAGCACTATGTCTTCGACTCAGGTTCATCTAAATCAAAAAGAAATTAAGCGTTTATTCTGCCCGTCATGGGAGAACTGGCGCTCGCGTAGGCTTTCACCGGAATTCTGCCCGCTTGATATGCCAACCGTCCGGCAACCGTGGCAAGATTCATCGCCTGTGCCATTGCTGCGGGATTTGCGGCTTGTGCGATCGCGGTATTAATCAATAGCGCATCGGCTCCCATTTCCATCGCTTGCGCCGCTTCGCTTGGTGTCCCGATTCCGGCATCGACGACCACCGGAATTTTCGCATTCTCGATAATGATTTGAATATTAGCGGTGTTGCGAATGCCTTGACCAGAGCCGATCGGCGATCCTAACGGCATCACAGTGGCACATCCGGCTTCTTCGAGCCGCTTTGCCAAGAGTGGATCAGCATTGATGTAAGGGAGAACCGCAAAGCCTTCTTTTACCAACTGTTCAGCCGCTTCGAGAGTGCCGATCGGATCAGGCAAAAGATACTTCGTGTCGGGAATCACTTCGAGCTTGACGAAATTATTGTCTTCTTGTCCCAAAAGCTTCGCCATTTCTCGCCCCAATCTTGCCACGCGGATTGCGTCTTCTGCGGTCTGACAGCCTGCGGTATTTGGCAACATCCAAATTTTGCTCCAGTCGATCGCTTCTGCGAGTCCTTCATGTCCCGGTGCATTCGTTTGCACTCGTCGGACTGCAACCGTGACGATTCCACAGCCACTCGCTGCAATACTCTGACGCATTTCATCAAAATTGCGATATTTTCCAGTGCCCGTCATCAGGCGAGAGTGGAATTTACGCCCCGCAATGATCAAATCATCGTCTAAGGATTTTTCTAGGGGCTTGTCTAAAGTTTGCATATCTTGTCGCCTCGATCGCGTACTGGTTGCGGATTTTCATTATGCCGAAAATCGCACCTCCCCAACCTTGAGAAATTGCGAATTCTACGCTAATGATTTTTCTCTTGGTCGATCGCGATTTGAATGTCCTGTATGTTTTGCATTTCTAATTGAATCGTGACCAATGAAACGGTTGGAGCCGAGAATCATTTCCAGTAAGAACGAATTGCGCGATCGCGCTTGCTGTCACCGGAGCCATTAAGATTCCGTTGCGATAATGTCCGGTTGCAAGCGTTAAATTTGCATACGGACTTGAACCTAGTATTGGCAGTTCATCCGGTGTCGCCGGACGAAAACCATACCAAGTTTCTTCTAGTGTAAAGTGCTGAATCGGAGGATAAAGACGAATGGCATTGGAGAGTAATTGGTGAACACCGATCGCCGTATTTCCTGGCTGAAATCCCACATTCTCGCTGGTTGCACCGATCACAATTCGTCCATCCTGGCGCGGCACAATGTAAGATTCTTCGCCGAATAGAACTTTTTGGAGCGGTAAATTTTCGGGATGGGGAACCCGCACCGATAGCATTTGTCCTTTTCGGGGAAACACCGGAATCGGTAATAGCTCCTGTGACCAGGCTCCGGTTGCCAGAATGTAGAGATCGGCTTTCCAACTGCCTTGATTGGTTTCGAGATGCGTAATATTTGAGTCCCCCGCAAACCGCTCAACGTGAATCCCCGTTCTGACTTCAATTCCTAATTCTTGTGCCGCCATCCACAGCACTTTTGCTAACGCCCGATTATCCACTTGAGCATCTTCGGGAAACCAGTAGCCGCCGAGGACTTCATCACTTAGATCTGGCTGATGGGTGAGTAGAGTGCTGCGATCGAGCCAATTGCCCGCTTCAGAATACTCATATCGCGGCGCTAAAATCCCGCAGGCCCAATAGCCCGCATTTAAACCCGTGAGCGATTCTAATTTGTGAATCCAATCCGGATAAAGAGCGCGGCTCTCCAAACACAGATCCAGCATTGGACTCGGTGGAATTTCTTCAGCTTGGGGTGCAAGCATTCCGGCGGCGGCGTGAGTTGCCGCTTCTGCAAAATCGCGACACAAAACCGTAACTGCCGCGCCGCGTGACTTTAGCTCGATCGCGATCGCAACTCCGATAATTCCTCCCCCAATCACTATAATCTCACGACAATTCATGGACGTTACCAAGCGCCTTGAACTACCGGAGGTACGGGTCGAGTTGAAGCTCCCGCAGGTAAACCAGAACCCGTACCGTTACCAGAATTGTCGGCAACATTATCTGACCCTGAACCTGGAGTATTCAGATCTCCTGTTCCCGTGCTTGGATTCAACTCTGCAACACCAACCCGCGATGCGTTGAAATCGTTAATCGGCAAACGATCGGGCGGAGTTTGGGCAAAGGCTTGATCCTGAGCCTGATTTTGATTGAGTTGATTGTTGGAATTTGGATTCAATTGATTATTAGATTGATTGCCAGATGAGAAAGTCGCGGCTGCTCTAGCAATCAACAACAGAGCAAGCCCGATGAGTACAGCACCGGTGAGTCTTCCATTCTGATTCATAATCGCTATCTCATAAAGTTCTCATGTTAAAAATCCCGATCGTGCCCGGAAAATAGCCTCCCGTAAAGTGTAGCTTTTTACGCTTCGGGTTTCCACTCGATCGCATCGGTCTGTCCCCAAAATCCCCCATATTTCGTGACGTGAACATCTCCTAAAACGCGCACTTGGCAGGCGAGACGGCGAGATTTTTCTGGATTGTGCGGTGGGAGGGAAAGTCTCGCGTTCTCGCGCCACTCCATCTCTGAGACGGCTCCCTCAATTTCGATCGCACAAGTGCCACAAGTGCCAATCCCGCGACAGTTAATCACGGTTGCGTTACCGTTATGCAAATTAATCCCATTTCTAATCAAAACTCGACGTAAATTTTCACCGAATTCACATTCGATCGTTTTTCCCTGAGCTGTAATCTCTGGCATTCCTCAACTCTCTATCATTACGATTTACAAACAACGATCGCCGCTATTCGCTGATCTCTTTCACAATTAAGAGACTGTCTTCATTTCCTACAATAAAGCTTTACCACAGAGTCACTCGCATCATGGCTCCTATTTTTTTGTCGATCTATGATACAACGCTACGAGATGGCGCTCAGCGTGAAGGGATTTCGTTTTCTGTCGAAGATAAGATTCGCATCGCTCGTGAATTGGATCGCTTAGGGATTCCGTTCATCGAAGGCGGTTGGCCCGGAGCAAATCCCAAAGACGTGCAGTTCTTCTGGCATCTGAAAGAGCAACCCCTCAGCCAAGCCGAAATCGTTGCCTTTTGCTTCACTCGTCGTCCGGGCAAAACTGCCGCAACCGATCCGATGTTGCAACCGATTCTCGCTGCCGGAACCAAGTGGATCACGATCGTTGGAAAATCCTGGGATTTGCACGTGACTGAAGGACTGCAAACCACGCTCGATGAGAATTTGGCGATGATCGAAGACACGATCGCTTATCTTCGACAGCACGATCGCCGCATTATCTACGATGCCGAACACTGGTTCGATGGCTACAAACATAATCCAGCATACGCGCTGAAGACCTTGCAAAGCGCGATCGCAGCAGGCGCAGAATGGATTACCCTGTGTGACACCAACGGCGGCACCCTACCGCACGAAATTGCTCAGACTCTGCGTGAAGTCAGAAGCGCGATCTCACCTGTAAACATTGGCATTCATACCCACAATGACTGTGAACTTGCAGTCGCAAACACGATCGCCGCAGTTAGTGCAGGCGCAACCCTGATCCAAGGCACAATCAACGGCTACGGGGAGCGCTGTGGCAATGCGAATCTTTGCTCTGTGATTCCAAATCTGCAACTGAAACTCGGTTATCAATGCTTACCGTCCGAGAAATTAGCGACCCTGACGCAAGTCAGCCGCATTGTCAGCGAAGTTGCTAACCTCGCACCCGATGATCATGCACCGTTCGTCGGATTGTCTGCATTTGCCCACAAAGGAGGACTCCACGTTTCAGCCGTGCAGCGCAATCCGATCACCTATGAACAGATGTCGCCTGAGCTAGTGGGCAACAGTCGGCGGATTGTAATTTCCGAACAATCAGGAATCAGTAACATTCTGGCAAAAGCCCGATCGCTCGGCTTCAACCTCGACAAACACGATCCAACCTGTCGCCAAATTCTCGAATCGCTCAAACATCTTGAGCAAGATGGCTATCAGTTTGAAGCCGCAGAAGCGAGCTTTGAACTACTAATTCGAGAAGCCTTAGGAGAGAGAATGGCTCCCTTTGAAGTGCGAGGTTTTCAGGTGCATTACGACATGATGCCTGAATCCGCTCCCTCTCGCAGCTACTGCGGACGAGCGCGATCGCTTGCCACCGTGAAAGTAGCAATCCGAGGACAAGAAATTCTCGAAGCCGCAGAAGGCAATGGCCCAGTGTCAGCGTTAGATGCTGCCCTACGTAAAGCGTTAGTTAATCTCTATTCTGAGATCGATAGCTTTTATCTGACAGACTATAAGGTGAGAATTTTAGATGGAACGGCTGGAACTTCAGCCAAAACCCGTGTGTTAGTCGAATCCAGTAATGGCATCGATCGCTGGGCAACGGTTGGAGTCTCCGGTAATATCTTAGAGGCATCCTACCAAGCAGTCGTCGAAAGCCTAGAATATGGGCTACTGCTGCGATACCGTCAACCCACTGTGCAGCACTCAAACATACGGAAAACCGACGCTGCACATTGTCCTGATTCTGCATTATGATTTTGGATATAGTAAATGTTGCGATCGTCTTGTCATGAATTGAAAGAAATACGCTAACATTAGAAGCTGGAACAGCGATGCACTCTCGGAAACAGACACTCCCAAGGTGAACTCTACACAGGGAAATGTCTTCTGGTTGCCCCCGCGAAACATTTGCACAATTCAATTTACTCAATTTACAACTTAGCTTTGGTAGATGAATGGTATGAACCTACAGGTCGCCCATCCAATGGAAAAATTGCAGCGTCAAGTTCAAAAATTAGTAGACTCGAAGCTGCTCAAGCCCACAGATAGTCTTTGGAAGATTGCGCTGCTCTACGGTGACGATTGGAGCTACTGGAAGCAAGAACTCGAAGCCTTTGAGTTTTCAATGAAAGATCCCGTCAGCGAGCTGTTAGCCGTTGACAGTTGGGAAGAAGATTAAGCCTCGATCGCTGTTCTATGCGATCTGTGATTGGGACTTCCTGAGCATCCAACGAGTTCAATTCATGGGGCACTCAGATAGGAGACTGATTCAAAAGGCAATCTTCCTGGCGGAAGAACCACGGGAAACACTGTCTACTTCAAGCTAGACCTGTTCTTTCAACCTTCTACCAAGGAAGATTGCTCCAAAACCAGTCAAGTACATTAAAAGACTATAAACGGCAGCAGGCACTGCCATATCAGGATTGTTCAGCAGTCCGGCAGTAATGGCGATCGCAAGCGTTCCGTTCTGAATGCCGACTTCGATCGCGATGCAAATCTGTTGCGCCAATGGCAGTCGAAATAGCTTTCCCGCAAAAAATCCGCCCAGCGTGGCGAACAGATTCAGCAGCACAACCCCGATTCCCACCTGCGCAATAAATCCCGGCAGCTTGCTGCCTTCGCGCACGAGCAGCAGCACGATAATCAATGCTAATAGACTGACCGCAAGGCGGCTCATTTGCTTTTCCAAACGGTTTGCAGTGCGGGGAAACCGGTGGCGAATTCCCATGCCGATCGCAGTAGGCAACGGCTTTCGGGTCGCGAGTAATCCGCCGAAAATCTTCTGGAACTAGACTTAGCCCCATCCCTAACATGACAACACCCAGCGCTAGGGGTAACAAAACGGCAGTAAAAAGATTCGCTTCCACGGGCGATCCTCCTAGCCTGCATGATCAATTTCAGGTCAAACTCGATCGAGCCTGCCTGATATTGCTTGTTACTATCTCAACGGATCGAGATTAGGACGGACCTTAGCACGAATTGCGATCGCGCTCACATTATCGTGTCCGTTGTGTTGATTTGCCAAATCAATCAAGCGGCTGACGCTTTGATCCAGATTGCTTTGCGAACTGAGCATAGGTTCAATGTGACTCTGCGAATAGGCTTCTAGCAAGCTGTTATCGGTTAAGCCATCGGACGCAAGCAGCAGCACGGCATCTTCATTAATTTCAAAAAACTGCACATCAGGATTAACAAAATACTCATCACGCGGACCTAACGCTTGCGTCAGTTGATAAGCATCCGGGCGACCATACGCAATCTCAGGATCGACTCCGCGCAAAATCTCGCGCTGCCCGACTTCATGATCCAGCGTGATTTGCTCCAGTCCCAATTTGCGAGTGTAGCGATACAGGCGACTATCGCCAACGTGTGCTACTGCCACTTCTGTATCGTGCAGCAATAACATCACCAGCGTCGTCCCCATTCTGCCACTGCCCGATCGCAGCCCTTCTTGGTTGACCGTGTAAATCGCTTTGTTTGCCTGCTGAATGGCGTTGCGAATCACTTCCGCAGACGGTAACTGTGCTGGATGCTTACCTTGATCGATGTCGCACCAATACTGTCGAAAGAAGGTTCGCAGCGCGTCTACTGCCATTTGACTTGCGACTTCTCCGCTCGCATGTCCGCCCATGCCGTCGCAGAGAATGTATACCCCCCGCGCCTGCACGATTCTGCTAACCGGGGTCTGCACCTTGTCGATCTGCGTATCAATCCCGAAACAATCTTCATTGTGGTCGCGCTGTCGTCCAATGTCAGTCCGTCCCGCATCTTCTAAGCTAAATAGCTGCATCGGCAGAACGATGGTTGGCATATCGTCCTGATCAGCGCTCGATTCACCGATGAGCGTCACGGGCATTTCTGAAGGTTCTGCGGTAGAAGAATCCTGGAGAAAATCTACGGGGGAGTGGGGGTCAGACATGATCTCAGAGTCAGTAAAGTCGGCTTGGGTATTGTGCGCGATCGCTTTGAGCCGCGATCGGAGGTGATCAAGAGTCAAAATCGATTCGGTCTGGAGATCGGCGATCAACTCATGTAAGGATGCCGACTGAGTTTGACGCAGTTGAGAGAGCAGGGTTTGCCAAAGTGTACCCAAATGTTTGAGGGTGGGCGCAGTTACGGACTCAGGGATCAGGTGTTCTAAACACAGCAGTTGGTCTTCATCGAGTCGCAGATTGTAAGGTTCTAATAGACTCTGGCACAGGTGATAGGGTTCCAAGGCTTCCCACAGGTCGAGCATTTCGTAGAACCAGTGGAGAATTTGGAGTGTGGGAACGCTGCGGCTGGTTTTGAAAAAGTTGCTCAGCATGGTGTAGTGCGATCGTTCTTCAAGAACCAGGATGTCTTGCGCTCCGTCCTGCCACGCATTGAAGAGCAACGGCAAGATCTGATTGAGGTAAGGCTCTAACTCCAGATAAGGCAAGGCGCTTGCTGGCGGCGTATCGATGATTGCAGGTTTGAGGGGGTTGCGATCGAGGACTTGCAGCAGGGGAGTAGGCGATTGCAGAATTTGATAGCGCTGTTCAGCATCGAGATAATCGGCACTTGGCTGGAAGGGTTGGGACATCCACACCGATCGGATTGTGCCTGTGAAGGTCTTGCAGTTTGCACATTGATAGGCGCTCCAATCAACTTGCTTACCACAATTTGGATTTGGACAAGGCTTATCCACGAGCGAAGTGCCGCACACCTGACAAAACTTATGGTGTTCTGGATTCTCAAATTGGCATTGAGGGCAGACCAGCATTCACAATTCCTCAGTTCCCGATCGGGAAGGTTTTTTCAATCTGACGCAGATTTCGCAATGACGCTTCTCTGATGCTTCGCAATTTTAGCCGATCCTTTGAATTCTGTTTGATCAATAAGAAATGGTAGGTTATCTCTCCATCCTTTGAATTCCTAACTTCTACCTTACTCCTCTAAAATATATCTAGCTTTTTCACAGGCGTATTGTTTTCATGACTACTGCTGCTCCTGCTAAAACTCAGTACGAAGCGATTATCGGACTGGAAACTCACTGTCAGTTGAACACTGAGACGAAGATTTTTTCGGATAGCTCAACTCAGTTCACGAGCGATCCGAACGTTCATATCGATCCGGTTTGCATGGGAATGCCGGGGGTCTTGCCTGTTCTGAATCAGAAAGTATTGGAATATGCGGTGAAGGCGGGACTTGCGCTTAATTGCCAAATTGCGCCCTACAGCAAGTTCGATCGCAAACAGTATTTCTATCCAGACTTGCCGAAGAATTATCAAATTTCTCAGTATGATTTGCCGATCGCAGAACATGGCTGGCTGGAAATCGAAATTACCGACGATAAAGGGAAGCCGTTGCTCGATGAAAACGGCAAAGCGAGAACGAAGCGCATCGGCATCACGCGCCTGCATATGGAAGAAGATGCCGGAAAACTGGTGCATGGAGGCAGCGATCGTTTAGCCGGATCAACTTACTCGCTGGTAGATTACAACCGCGCCGGGGTTCCTCTGTGTGAGATTGTGTCCGAACCGGATATGCGAACCGGACAAGAAGCTGCCGAATATGCTCAAGAATTGCGCCGGATCATGTTGTATTTGGGTGTGAGCGACGGCAATATGCAGGAAGGATCGCTGCGCTGCGATGTCAACGTTTCGGTGCGCCCGGTGGGACAAGAAGAATTCGGCGTAAAAGTCGAAATCAAAAATATGAACTCGTTTAGCGCAATCCAAAAAGCGATCGACCACGAAATCGAGCGGCAAATTGCGGCGATCGAGAACGGCGAGAAAATCGTGCAGGAAACACGTCTTTGGGAAGAGGGGTCACAACGCACGATTAGTATGCGGGTGAAAGAAGGATCGAGCGATTATCGCTACTTCCCTGAACCGGATTTAGGGCCGATCGAAGTGTCTTCTGAGCAATTAGAAGAATGGCGATCGCAGTTGCCCGAATTGCCGTACCAAAAGCGTCACCGCTACGAGGAAGAGTTGGGGCTTTCGGCTTACGATGCGCGAGTTCTTACAGACGATCGCGCCATTGCTGAATACTTTGAAGCGACGATCGTTGCGAAAGCCAACCCGAAACTGGCAGCGAACTGGATCATGGGTGATATCAGCGCTTATTTGAACAATTCGCGTAAGAGCATTACCGATCTTGCACTCAAGCCCGAAACGCTCGCCGAACTGATTGGACTAATCGAAGACGGCACGATCAGCAACAAAATCGGCAAAGATGTGCTGCCAGAATTGCTGGAGACGGGCGGATCGGCAAAAGAACTGATTGAGAAGAAAGGCTTGATTCAGATCTCGGATGTGGGTGCGATCGAGGCAGCGATCGATGCCGTTCTTGCGGCGAATCCGAATGAATTAGAGCAGTATCGCGGCGGTAAAACGAAGCTGCTTGGCTTCTTTGTAGGCAAGGTGATGAAGGAGACTGGAGGACGGGCAGACCCCAAACTCACCAATCAATTGCTGGCGAAGAAGTTGAACGGTTAAAGAGGGGGGCTGGGCGATTTTGCTCAGCCCGTTTTCTATGATCATGAAGGCTTCATTCTGGTTAATGCCGATCGAGCGCGATCACAGCCTCTACCAATCCCTAATCACCAATCTCGCGCACCGCTACAACGCACCAATTTTTCAACCGCACGTCACCCTCTACAGTGGTGAGTGTGAGCGCGATCGAGTCTCCGAATTTCTCAAAAGCCAGTCCAGCTTCGAGATCAGGTTAGAAATCGATCGCATCCAATATTCTGAACAATTCACCAAAACGCTATTCATTCAGCTTGTTTCGACGCCCGAACTGAATCAACTCAGCGATGAGATTCAGCGATTTTTTGGCGGGTCGTATTCCCTTGATCCCCACTTGAGTTTGATTTACGCTCCTTTATCTGAAGCGGAGAAGCGATCTCTCGTTGAGCAAATCCAACTGAGCGATCGAGGGATTCGCTTCGATCGAATTTGCGCGATCGAAACTCCGACCAAAACCCAAACCTGCGAAGATGTCGAGGCTTGGCGGAAAATTGATTAATTACAAGCGCTTGCGGCGTGTACGCTTCGGCATGGAGAGATTGCGCGACGCATGAAAATCTTCCTGAACCTTGTGCGTCAAACGGCGAGAAACCTGGCGTACCACTTGGCGGAGAATGCGATCTCCCGTATTGCGAACCAGCGAATCGGGAAGCGCATGAATAAATCGCGGAAACTGAATTGCCACCTGCAAATCAAGCTGCCATTGAATTTGAGTCATTCTTAGCGTAGGGTTGCTCTGGCTTGGATGCTCAATTAAATTCATCGCCGCTTGAAAATCAACCTCGTAGCCAAGCGGGGCTTCATTTGGAACGGGAACGGTTTCAATCCGGTAAATGCCTTCCTGCTGCGGCAGTAAATCCAACCCGATCTTCGGTTCAACATCATACCCGAATGCCCCGAAATGCCCGATAATCAGCGCATAGCTGTTTCGTCCGATCGGCTCGACGTGCATTGGATGAGCACAGCGATGAAACCACTCCTGATGCACATCAAGATACCGCGCCACCGTTCGGGCATCGGCATTCATCTCCATTGAGTCGATAAAGCGGCTGGAAAAAATCATCGGCTCATGCAGCAGCATTTCAGTTCCGTGGGCAGGATGCGACGGCGCTCCACTTGCGCCTGCGGCATCGGTGGAACGGGTGAAGTTAGGATTAGCGAAGTCCGAAGAATCGGTTGGTTGCGATTGCATTCACTCTCTTCCGGTTGCCGTTGGTCAAGGTCAAGGTTCCCTAAAGGATACAGATAGGCTTCAACTTCAGCATGAGGATTACTGAAAGTTCATTGAATCGATATGTCTCTCAAATGTCGCGGAAGTGGTCAGATCAAAACTTTGTATTTCTATTTACAAAAGTTAAAAGTGCTTTCGTCTTGTATCTTACTGCGAGCGCCAAGAATCTGCAAAGGATCGCCAAAGATTTAGGACAAGTCGATCGTCAGCATTTCTTTCTTGCGCCCGATGTAAAGCAAAAAAGAACCAATGAAAACTGTAGAGATTCTGATTAGGGATGACGTATGAAAGCATTTGTAGCAGGTGCAACGGGCGAAACCGGACGACGAATTGTGCAGCAGTTAGTCGATCGTGGGATTGCGGTGCGAGCGTTGGTGCGAAATCTGGAAACGGCGCGATCGATTTTGCCGACTGAAGTAGAACTGGTTCAAGGAGATGTTTTACAGGGATCACAGTTGATCGGCGCAATGGGCGATTCTACGGTCGTTTTCTGTGCAACGGGGGCAAAACCGAGCTTTGACCCCACGCAGCCCTACAAGGTCGATTATGAAGGGACAAAAAATTTAGTCGATGCCGCAAAAGCAAAAGGAATCGAGCAGTTTGTTTTAGTAACTTCGCTTTGCACCTCGCAACTCTTTCATCCGTTGAATTTGTTCTGGCTGATTCTGGTGTGGAAAAAGCAGGCAGAGGAATATCTGCAAAAGAGCGGATTAACTTATACGATCGTTCGTCCCGGTGGATTAAAAAACGAAGAAAACGAGAACGCGATCGTCATGTCTTCTGCCGATACGCTTTCTGAAGGTAGTATTCCGCGCATTAAGGTTGCTCAAGTTTGCGTTGAGTCCGTCTTTCAACCCAGCGCCCGCAATAAAATCGTTGAAATCGTCGCGAAACCAGAAGCCCCTCAGCAACCTTTCGAGACGCTCTTCACTGGAGTAGCTTGAGCATCTAGCAGTGCAGTTGGGAAGACTGGGGTTAATTATTCTATCCCCAGCCTTTATGTCAGCTCCATCCATTGAGCAACTTAAGCACGGCGACATACCGTTTGTTGCCGCGAACCAGTCTGGAATCATTGTCGAGATCAATGCTCATTTTGAAACAGTGTTCGGTTGGACTCCGGCGGAGATTATTGGCCAGCCTTTAAGCGTACTGCTCCCCGCTTTTTTTCGTGATGCTCACCATCTAGGGTTTGCCCGATTTTCTGCGACTGGAAATTCAACGGTTCTAAATCATCCGCTCAATCTTAAAGCTGTTACCAAAGACGATCGCGAAATCGAATCCGAACACTTCATCATCGCAGAACGGCGGGGTGAGGAATGGCTATTCGCAGCAACTCTACGTCCACTTGAGCCGCGCTAATGCTCGATATAAATCCGTTGGTGAATCAACTGAGGGCAACGCTCAGCACAATGGAAGTGGCTTTGGGCGCAGTTGAGGACTGCATTATTTGGATCGATGCTCAGGGACGGGTCAAATGGTGCAATGCTGCCTTTGATCGCTTCCTAAACCGCCCGCATGTTTTGGTTGTCGGACTGACGCTGTGGGATCATTTGCCCTTAATCTTGGATGGACAAGTGATTCCCATTGAGAAGCATCCAGCAACGATCGCGCTTTCCACTCGAACGAAGGGGAGACAGTGTTATGACTTCAAGCGTGAGCATGAAACTCTCATTCTGGAAATTACCTGGTCGTATGTGCATCTCGGGGAGATCGAAACAGAGTCGAATGCCGTTTTAGTGTTGCGAAACGTCACTAGGCAGGTACAAGCAGAGCGAAACTTGCACCAAGTTAATCAAACGTTAGAGCAGCAGGTCGAACAACGAACGCAGCAGCTCAGTGAGGCAAACGATCGCTTACGCTCAGAATCAACTCAACTGCAAGCTTTGCTGAAAGAACTGAGGCAAACCCAAGCAGAACTGATTCAAGCGGAAAAGATGTCGAGTTTGGGGCAAATGGTGGCGGGCATTGCTCATGAAATCAATAACCCAGTGAGCTTTATTCATGGCAATCTCACATTTGTCGAAACGTATGCAGAAGATTTACTCAGGCTGCTGTCGGTTTACGAGCAACACTGCACAAATCCGCATCCTGACGTGCTTCATGTTGCGAAAGAGATTGACTTGGGGTTTCTCAAACTTGACTTTCTACAAATTGTGCAGTCGATGCAAGAGGGTACCGAGCGTATCCGGCAGATTGTGGTATCGCTTCGCAATTTCGCAAGGTTAGACGAGGCTGAGCTAAAGTCTGCGGTGGATTTGCATGACGGGTTAGAAAATACCTTGATGATTTTGCAGCACCGTTTGAAGAGTCATCCGCAGATCAAGGTGATTCGCAATTATGGGGAGTTACCTCTAATCGAGTGTTATGCGGGTCAACTGAATCAGGTCTTTTTGAATCTGTTATCAAATGCGATCGATGCTCTAAGCTCAAACGCTGCCGCACCACAATTCATTCAGATTCAGACGACGAACATTGATGCAGATTGGGTACAAATTGAGATTTCAGACACAGGGACAGGAATGAGCGAAGCGGTGCGATCGCAAATCTTCAATCCGTTTTTCACGACCAAACCCGTGGGTGAGGGAACGGGAATGGGATTAGCCATCAGCTATCAGATTGTCACCAAAAATCACGGCGGCAAGATTGAGTGTTTGCAGCTTGAATCTGGGACTAAGTTTGTGGTGCAGTTGCCTTGTTCTCAGACTTAAGGCAAGAAGCGATCGAGCGCGGCTTTGAGTTCTTCGATTTCAGCATCGATATTGCCTTCTTGAGCAGCACGCGCAACACACTGCGACAAATGCTCATCCAAAATCATCCGGGCAACTCGATCAAGTGCACCACGCACCGCAGCAACTTGGATCAACACATCTGGGCAGGGTCGATCGTCTTGTACCATCGTTTTGATCCCACGAATATGTCCTTCGATGCGGGAGAGGCGATTGATCACACGCCGCACAGATTCTTCACTATGAACGTGCGGATGAGTTGGATCATGCTCATGATGCTCGTGGTTCGGGAGTGGTTCAAGGTCGCGAGGTAAATCAGAAGTAGCCATCGTGTGCGATCGTGCGAAGGGGTGCTACTGATTTTAGTGCTTTATCAGCTGAGGTGTGGAGAATGGTGTGAAATCTCTACCAAGCCGAGTTTTGTTTTCACCCGTAGGATAGGAATAATGGCTACACAAGTGGCTAGAGACAGTTTTACGGATGATGACTTATGCAACGCTTTCAGGTCTCAAATCAGTTCCGCCGACTTCAGTTTGCGATCGTCACGATTGCGATGTTATTTGGCTTGATCTCCTTTCCGCAGTTGGCTTCAGCAGAACCGACGATCGCGCAAGCTCCAAAAGCGATCGAGCGTGGGAGCTTTGTGGCAGAAGCGGTTCAGAAGGTGGGCGCGGCAGTGGTGAGAATCGATACGGAAAAAACGGTGACGCGACGGGCAGACCCAATGTTCGATGATCCAATGTTCCGGCGATTTTTTGGGGAGGATTTTTCGACCGTACCGCGATCGGAAACCTTGCGCGGTCAGGGATCAGGATTTGTGATCGACAAAAGCGGCATCATCTTGACGAATTCTCATGTGGTCAATGGTGCAGATAAAGTGACGGTGACGCTAAAAGATGGGCGCGTGTTTGAAGGCAAGGTGCGCGGTTTTGATGAAGTGACAGATTTGGCGGTTGTCAAAGTTGACGGCAAAGATCTGCCGATTGCATCGCTGGCAGATTCCGATCAGGTACAGGTGGGCGACTGGGCGATCGCGGTTGGCAACCCGCTCGGGCTGGATAACACGGTGACGCTAGGAATTGTGAGTACGCTGCATCGATCGAGCGCTCAAGTGGGTTTAAGCGATAAGCGCTTGGACTTTTTGCAGACGGATGCGGCGATCAATCCGGGGAATTCGGGTGGGCCGTTGTTAAACGATTGGGGTGAAGTGATCGGAATTAACACCGCAATTCGGGCAGATGCAATGGGAATTGGATTTGCGATTCCGATTAATAAAGCGAAGTTGATTAAAGATGCGTTAGCGCGGGGTGAAAAAATTCCACATCCGTATCTGGGCGTTCAGATGACGACTTTAACTCCTGAAATTGCGCGGCAAAACAACACCGATCCGAATTCTGCGTTTGAAGTACCAGAAGTGAATGGTGTGATTGTGGTGCGAGTGTTGCCGAACTCGCCTGCTGCGATCGCGGGTATCCGTCGGGGAGATGTGATTACTTCGATCGATGATCGATCGATTACTAAGGCAGAACAGCTTCAAGAACTGGTGGAAAATACCAAGCTGGGTCAGACGTTAAAGATGCAGATTCAACGAAATGGACAGGTGCAACAGTTAGCGGTGAAGCCTGCGGAATTGCAGGATGCAAGCTAAGGGATTGTATTGGTCGATGAAGTCCAAGCTTTATTCGGGAAGTAGATAGAAACATTCGGTGTAATGCTCTTTCAGAGGATGCGATCGATCGTTTTCCGTCTACT
Organism: Cyanobacteria bacterium FACHB-DQ100; assembly: GCA_014695195.1. Classification (NCBI taxonomy): domain Bacteria; kingdom Bacillati; phylum Cyanobacteriota; species Cyanobacteria bacterium FACHB-DQ100. The sequence continues at coordinate 170,973 of JACJNW010000039.1, forward strand.
TCCCGATCTTGGCAGTTTGGGCTAAAGACATTCTGCATCACTGCTCATTTTTGTCTCAAAGCCAAAAATGGGCATTCTGCTAAGAAACTAACCCCCAGAAGTCGCTTTAGCTAAGGAATGGATCGGAGTTGCACTCGACTCAACCACAAGAGTGGCTCCAAGTTGCTGGGCTTTGCGTTGGAGCTGTCGCAATGCCCGTTAATGCCAGCCTGAGAGCCATCAGCTAGTCCGCGTCATTGGCAGCACACTGCTCGCCGCAGGAGCGATCGTGGGTCTTATTCACGGGCGATTTTTGATGGTCTTGTCTCAAGCCAAATAAGGTGGAGATTTCAAGCACTCCCACTCAACGTGCGATCGCTTCAGCTTGCTCAATCCGTCTCGGCACTTCATACGTCCAAAAATCTGAAGCGAGTTCAGTATTCGGAAAGATAGCGCGGGCTTCAGCTAGAAGATCTTGAAGCTGAACTGGATTTCCGGGTGCGTATCTGGGGCTGAAGTGCGTCATGATCAGCGTTTTAACTTGTGCGAGTAAGGCAGTTTGCGCCGCCATTGTCGAGGTGGAATGCAGCCTTTGAAACGCCATTTCTGCGTCCTGATGGGCAAAGGTGGCTTCGTGAATCAGTACATCGGCATCTCGCGCCAAGTCGATCGCGCTTTCACAAAAGACGGTATCGGTACAGTAAGCTATTTTGCGACCGATCTCGGTTTCACCACAGAGGGTTTTGCCGTCGATCGTGCGTCCATCGGGTAATATGACGCTTTCTCCCCGCTTCAATTTTCCATAGAGAGGGCCAGACGGAATCCCTAATTCTTTCGCCAGTTCTGCCTTAAAGTGTCCTGGACGGTCTTTCTCAGCCACACGATACCCAAATGCGGGAACGCGATGCTTGAGCAAGCTGCAAGTGACCGTAAATTCTTCATCCTCAAACACCAAACCGGGACTCACCGGATGAAACTTTACCGGATACGAGAAATGCGTCTGTGAGTAGCGCTTACAGGCTTTGAGATATTGGTCTAATTCAGGTGGGCCGTAAATATCGATTTGCTCTGGATTTCCCGCGAGTCCGCAGCTTGCCAGCAGCCCCATCAACCCGAAAATGTGATCGCCGTGAACGTGAGTCACAAAAATTCGGCGTATTTGACTCACTCGTAAATCGCTTCGCAAGAATTGATGTTGCGTTCCTTCGCCACAGTCAAACAGCCACACTTCAGCGCGTTGCGGCAATCGAAGCGCGATCGCAGAAACATTGCGCGATCGAGTGGGAACCCCAGAACTTGTTCCCAAAAATGTGATCTGCAAAGTTAACCCACCTGAACTCAATACACTACCTTCATACTGCCACAGGAATTTGCACGAGACCGAGCGGATCAATCAGAAATCTCAACCAAGTAGAATGAGTTCAAAGTCTGCGATGCTGTGATGATGAAAGAATTTACGATCGGTGAAAAAGTCCGCCTTGTCTCTTTACCGCCCTATCTAAAAACGGCTGAGCCGATGCCGATGCTGCGTCCGGCGGATCTTTTGCAGGTTGGGGACGAAGGAACCGTTCTCGATCGACGACCCGGCGGATATTGGGGGGTTCGGTTTGGCAAGGGCGCATTCTTGCTAGACGATCAGTATCTAGAATCAATCTAGTTCACCGAAGCGGGCGCGATACTGCTGAAGGAGTCGTTCGATCTCTGCTTTTTGCTGTTCAGCTTGTTCTGCCCGTTGTCGCTCCTGTTCTGCTCGTTGGCTAACTGCTGACTGATTTCAGCGAACGAAAGAAAGCGATTTCCGTCTGGACGCTACAACTCTAATTCTTCTGCTAAGTTGAAGCGAATGCCCAGGCGAGGACTAATCCAGCCGTTCATTTCTTCGATGCTGTCGAGTCCGGTATCCGACCGGTGCCATCCACTCAGTTCAATGCGGTCGGGGTCGTAAATGTAATACTCTTCAACGCCGTAGCGATCGTAAAACAGCAGTTTGCGAGCGGTGCAAACGGTGTTGTTGCCTTCGATCGGATACCACAACAAGTCACCTGTAACAAACACATTCGGCTCGTCTGCGAACAACCATTCTAGATTCTGTTCGATGACAACAATCCAGCGGAATTGCTTGGTATTATCTGCCACTGGCTTGCCATCGCTCGCCGGATAAAACACTTCAGAAGAAATCAGTGCTTGTTGCTGCGGTGTCATGCTGAACCTCCTGATTGCAACCGTTTCGCTTAATCTACCGTAGAACTATTGAACTATTCTGTAAGAACAAAAAATCCCGCTTCGGTTCAAGAAAGCGGGATGACAAATGAAGTGTCAGACGATCGGGTTAAACAGACTGCTTTTCTCTAGTCAGGAACTTCTCAAGCTCGGTTAGCGCATCGGCATCGACTTTGGTTTGCATCGGGCAGAATTTAGGACCACACATCGAGCAGAATTCTGCGGTCTTGTAGATATCGGCTGGTAGCGTTTCGTCGTGGTATTCTTTGGCGCGTTCTGGATCGAGCGAGAGTTCAAACTGTCGGTTCCAGTCAAAGTTGTACCGCGCTGCTGAGAGTTCGTCGTCGCGATCGCGTGCCCCTGGTCGGTGTCGTGCGATGTCGGCGGCGTGTGCTGCAATTTTGTAAGCAATCAAACCGTTGCGAACATCTTCTGCGTTCGGTAAGCCTAAATGCTCTTTTGGGGTGACGTAGCACAGCATTGCGGTGCCGTACCAGCCAGCCATCGCAGCCCCGATCGCTGAAGTGATGTGGTCATATCCTGGTGCAATGTCAGTTACGAGCGGGCCTAACACATAGAACGGTGCTTCGGAACACTCTTCCATTTGTTTGCGAACATTAAATTCGATTTGATCCATCGGAACGTGTCCGGGGCCTTCGACCATCACTTGGACATCATGTTCCCAAGCTCTACGAGTCAGTTGACCCAGGGTTTTGAGTTCTGAAAGTTGCGCTTCGTCGGAGGCATCGTGAGTACAACCCGGACGGAGAGAATCGCCTAAGCTGAAAGATACATCGTACTTCTTGAAGATTTCGATGATGTCGTCGAAGTGGGTATAGAGCGGATTTTGCTTGTGATGGTGCAGCATCCAACGGGCAATGATTCCGCCACCCCGCGAAACAATTCCAGTAATCCGAGAGCGCACAAGTGGCAGGTATTCGATCAGCAATCCAGCGTGAATCGTCATGTAATCGACCCCTTGCTGGGCGTGTTTCTCGATCACATGGAGGAAATCATCGGGGGTTAGACTTTCCAAATTGCCATGTACGCTTTCGAGAACTTGATAGATTGGCACAGTGCCGATCGGTACTGGAGAAGCGTTAATAATCGCCGTCCGAATTTCATCCAGGTTGCCGCCACCCGTGGACAAGTCCATTACGGTATCCGCGCCGTATTTCACTGCCAGATTGAGCTTGGCAATTTCTTCGCTCATATCAGAAGAATTCGGTGATGCGCCGAGATTGGCATTCACTTTGCACTTGGAAGCAATCCCGATCGCCATCGGTTCTAGATTTGGGTGATTGATATTCGCTGGAATGATCATCCGACCCCGCGCCACTTCATCGCGAATCAGTTCGATCGGGAGGTTTTCGCGCTGGGCGACATAGTGCATTTCCTCGGTGATTACACCTTTTCGGGCATAGTGCATCTGAGAGACGTTGCTCTGCCCGCGACGCTTGGCAATCCAATCTGTCCGCATAAATTTTTCCTCTGATAGTTAGCTTCCCTTCGCTGGCATTACCCAGTCTCAGGTTCTAAGAGTTTGTTCTCAGCCCAAGTGGGCACCCCTAGCTTGATTGCTTATCGTATCAGGTTGACGACAAAAATTCTTAATTTGTACAGTTCGTTTCTCTATCGAAAAGATTGATGTCGAAGTGCGATCGATGGTAAAGCTAGCATTCGTTTGAGTTAAAGCATCTCTATCAATAGCTAGGTGAGTTTTCTTGATCAAGATTCTATAAGTAGGCTAGGTGAGTTGTGGCTTGATGGCAATGCAGTAATGGGAGTCGCACTTTTTCGTCCATCGAGTTGCAAATGGAATGAGTCAAACTCTAGACGCTTGGTGGAACGTTCCTATGAATCAACTGATTACAGCAATTTTACAAAATCCCGAAGAAAAAGCAGCGCTTCAGCAGCTTGTGGATCGTTTGAGCCGATCGGAGCAGCGCTATTTCCTCAAAAACGAGATTCTCCAAGCCTTTTTTGAATATTGTCACGAAACGCAAAAGCCTGCTCATTTCTTACATTCTTCGCACATTGCACACTTGATTCAGTACAGCCACGAACTGTTATTGGAAAGCGATCGTATTTGGTTAGTCCTGCGTCCGTGGGTTGCCAGTCAACAGATTTGGGCGATCAATTCAGCCCTGACAGAATGCACCGAAATGCCTCCGAAAGAGATGCTGGAAGCTCGCGATCGATTTGTCGGTCATGCTCAACCAAATTTGTTTGAAATCGACGTTACGTCGTTTTATGAAGGCAGTCCGACGATCGATGATCCGCGCAACATTGGGCAAGGACTTGCTTTTCTCAATCGCTACTTATCCAGTCAAGTTTTAGACGATCGAGAGTATTGGTTTAATCTGTTATTCGATGTGTTGCATCGGCATGAGTACGAAGGCATTCAGCTATTGATCAATGATCGCATTCAGTCCGGTGAACATTTAGCGCAGCAGGTTCGACAAGCAATTCAAATTCTGCGATCGCGTCCTGCTGATGAACCCTATCAAAATATTCACCCAGAGTTACAGCCGCTTGGATTTGAGCCAGGATGGGGCAACACCGCAGAACGAGCGCGCCAAACGTTGGAACTATTGGATCAGTTGATCATCATGCCACAGAGCGCGATTTTAGAGGCATTTGTGGATCGATTCCCCTCAGTGTTTCGAGTCGTCTCCGTGTCGATTCATGGTTGGGTGGGACAAGAAGACTTAGGGCGACCGGAAACATTGGGGCAAGTCGCTTATGTGTTGGATCAAGCCCGATCGCTCGATCGCCAATTGCAAGAGAACATTGAACTCACTGGGTTGAAGATGCTAAACATCCAGCCGCAGGTCATTGTCTTAACGCGATTGATTCCAAACTGTGAAGGAACTCACTGTGCATTGCCTTTAGAGAAGATTGATGGCACTGAAAATGCCTGGATTCTGCGGGTTCCGTTTCGGACATTTAACCCGAAAATTACTGATAATTGGATTTCTAAGTTTCAGATTTGGGGCTATTTGGAGAGCTATGCGATCGACGCTCAAGCTCAGTTACTCAAGCAACTTGGGGATAAACCAGATTTAATCATTGGTAACTATAGTGATGGAAATTTAGTTGCTTCACTCATGGCGCGGCAGCTTAAGGTAACGCATTGCAATATTGCTCACTCGCTCGAGAAGCCGAAGCATTTATTTAGTAATCTTTACTGGCAAGAATTAGAGCCGCAATATCATTTTTCGGCACAATTCACCGCAGATTTGATCAGTATGAATGCGGCAGATTTTATTGTGACTTCCTCGTATCAAGAAATTGTCGGTTCTCCCGATACGTTTGGGCAGTACGAATCCTACAAATGTTTCACAATGCCGCAGCTTTATCATGTGATCAACGGCATTGAACTGTTTAATCCGAAATTTAATCGAGTTCCGCCGGGAGTCGATGAGCGGGTGTTTTTCCCGTACACCGAAACGCGATCGCGCTTCTCCATTGATCGGGTTAATCACCTATTATTCGACGAGCAAGAAGACGCATACATCTTTGGCAAACTCGCCGATCCACAGCGTCGTCCACTCCTCGCGGTTGCACCCCTAACGGCGGTGAAAAATTTATGTGGGCTAGTGGAATGCTTTGGGCGCAGCGATTTACACCAGCGTTGTAATTTAATTCTCGTTACTAATAATCTTCATATTAGAGATGCCATTAATGATCATGAAGCCGAAGAGATCGAGAAGTTGCATCGATTAATCGATCATTACCAATTGCACGAACACATTCGCTGGATTGGTAAACGCCTTTCCAATCCTGATCTCGGAGAAATGTATCGCTGCATTGCCGATCGTCAGGGAATTTTCGTTCACTTTGCTCGATTTGAAGCATTTGGTCGCGTATTGCTCGAAGCGATGATTTCTGGATTACCTGCATTTGTAACCGAGTTTGGGGGAACGACTGAGATTATTGAAAACGACAAGTATGGAGTTTTGATTAACCCGACTGATCTCCAAGGCTCAGCGCGTAAGATCTTAGAGTTTCTCGATCGTGCAGACGCTGATCCAAATTATTGGCAGTCTATGTCAGATCGAAGTATCCAGCGGATTCATGATGAGTACAATTGGCAACATCACACGCAGCAACTTTTACTTCTAACTAAACTTTATAGTTTCTGGAATTATGTCCATCGCGAAAGTCGAGAATCGCTGTTACACTATCTCGACGCTTTGTTCCACCTGATCTACAAACCTAGAGCCGAACTGATTCTGGAACAACACCAAAAACAATAACCCCTGAACATTCTCGCGGAGTTTTGCCCCATGACTCAGACCGATCGCTCCCCTTTGATTTATACCGACTGGACAGTCATCGAAACTCAATTCGATCCAAAGCTGACTAACACCCGTGAAACGATTTTTACGATCGGCAATGGTTATCTTGGCACTCGCGGCAGCTTTGAGGAAGGATTTTCTCGCTCCCAACCGGCGACGCTGATTCATGGGGTGTATGACGATGTTCCGGTGGTTTACACCGAGCTTGTAAACTGTCCCGACTGGTTGCCATTGTTGATCATTGTGGATGGAGAGCGCTTTCGGCTCGATCAAGGTGAGATTCTGAGCTATGAGCGTCAGCTTGATGTCAAGCGAGCGGTGTTGAGTCGATCGATCAAGTGGCGCAGCCCAAGCGGGAAAACGATTTCACTACACTTTGAGCGGTTCGCAAGTCTGGCAGATGAGCATATTGTCGGGTTGCGCTGTCAGATTACCACGGAGCAAGACACCAACATTGAAGTCCAAGCCAGCATCAATGGTTATCCAGAGAACCAGGGCTTTAACCATTGGGAACAACTAGGACAAGGTAAAACAGAGCATGGAGTCTGGCTACAAGTCCGCACCCGCACTTCGCATATTGAACTTGCGATGGCTTCAAGTTTGTCGTTAGATGGTGCAGAAGGGACAGTACAGACAACTAATGTTCCGGGCTATCCAACCTTAACTACAACCTTTGTGGCTCTGGGTGGAAAAACCATTACGATCGAAAACCTGATCACCATCTACACTTCTCGCGACACCGAAGCTCCGGTGAAAGCTGCACAAACAAGGCTTGGTGCATTAACTAACTATCAAACCTTGTTTGATGCTCATGCCCAAAGTTGGGCAGAAGCTTGGCAACAAAGCGACATTGTCATCGAAGGCGATCTTCGCGCTCAGTTCGCTGTGCGCTACAACTTGTTCCAATTGCTCATTGCGGCGGCACGACACAACGATCGTGTCAGCATCCCAGCAAAAACGCTTTCTGGATTTGGCTATCGCGGTCACGTCTTTTGGGACACTGAGATCTTTATTCTGCCGTTCTTCACCTTCACTCAGCCGCACCTAGCGCGAAATCTACTCAGCTATCGATATCACACGATCGAGGGCGCACGTCGTAAAGCTGCTTACTATGGCTACAAAGGTGCGATGTACGCTTGGGAAAGTGCAGATACCGGAGATGAAGTCACGCCTCGCTGGGCGCTTCCGAAAGATCCTTACGGTGAAGACATTCGGATTTGGTGTCGCGATCGTGAAATTCACATTAGCGCCGATATTGCCTACGCTGCATGGTACTACTGGCAAGCTACTAATGATGATGAATGGATGCGCGATTATGGCTGTGAGATCATCTTAGATACGGCTGTATTTTGGATGAGTCGAACTGAATGGAGTACGCAGCATGAACGCTTCGAAATCCGTGAGGTAATTGGTGCCGATGAATATCACGAACACGTTGATAATAATGCGTTCACCAATCGCATGGCACAGTGGCATCTAGAAAAAGCAATTTATATCTATGATTGGTTGAATAAATGTTATCCCGATCGCTTGGAAGACTTGTGCGATCGCTTAAAAATCACGCCAGAACGTCGATCGCGTTGGCAAGACATTGCTAACAATATGTGGATTCCTTATCATTCATCGGGATTGATCGAACAATGCGAAGGCTTCTTCAAGCTCAAAGATATCAATCTGCAAGACTATGAACCGCGCAGCAAATCAATGCAGGAGATTCTAGGAATTGCAGGTGCAGACAAAGCGCAAGTTCTCAAGCAGCCGGATGTATTGATGCTGCTGTATCTGATGCGGCAATCACAAGAGTTTCCTTACTCACAGGAATCTTTAGAAGCAAACTGGAACTACTACGCGCCTCGCACTGATATCACTTATGGATCATCCTTAGGCCCTGCCATTCATGCAATTCTGGCATCGGATCTCAACAAAACGATCGAAGCCTACGATCGCTTCATGCAAGCCGTATTAGTTGACCTCGAAGACACACGCGGCAATGCACATGACGGCATTCACGGTGCATCCGCAGGCGGCATCTGGCAAGCCGTTGTTCTCGGATTCGGCGGTATCCAATTTGGCGATGAACCCTTTGCCCATCCGCATCTCCCCCCTGGTTGGACGCGGCTCAAATTCCGCCTACACTGGCGGGGCAAATGGCACGAATTCGATCTCAAAGCAGAACCCAAACCTTCTAAACCGATCATGACTTCTTCGATTCCTTCTTCCAACATTCAAGGCGCAATCTTCGATCTCGATGGTGTCATTACCGACACGGCAGAATATCATTACCGCTCTTGGCAACGGCTTGCCGACGAAGAGGGGATTCCCTTCGATCGTCAGGCGAACGAAGCCCTGCGCGGTGTATCTCGGCGTGAATCTTTAATGAAAATCATCAGTGGTCGCTCTTTCAGCGAAGAACAAATTCAGCAAATGATGGAGCGCAAAAATCAATACTATGTTGACTCTATCCAAGCCTTTTCACCCAATGATCTGCTACCGGGAGCGCTGAACTTACTGAAAGAATTGAAACAAGCAGGAATTAGAATTGCACTGGGATCAGGCAGTAAAAATGCGCGTCCGGTGCTGGAAAAACTTGGCATTGCTGACCAGTTTGACGCGATCGCAGATGGATATAGTGTTGATCGAGCAAAACCCGCTCCGGATCTGTTCCTCTTTGCCGCAAAAGAACTCGGACTCCCTCCAGAACAATGCGTCGTGTTTGAAGATGCCGAAGCCGGAGTGGAAGCCGCTTTAGCTGGAAATATGTGGGCAGTGGGATTGGGCCCGGTTGAGCGCGTGGGTGAAGCCCATATCGCTCTCCCAAGCTTAGCAGAGGTACATTGGGCGGATTTACTCGCTCAGTTGCAGCAAATTGCAAAAGAAGGCGGTAGAAAAGCAGAATTAATTCGCTAGTTAGGTGTTCTAGCGATCGGAGATTTACTCTTTGATCGCTAGAACAATCTTTGCAAAGTTACATCAAGGCTTTAACACCCGTAGCCTGCACCCGTAAACACAGGTTTAAGCTGATTGCCCTGCAATTCATACACGCTGAAGTTAATTGCTTCATAGCCATTGTTCTGAATCAACACTTCCTGTTTGCCGTCGCCATTTGCATCGAGCGCGCCCAACACTTCATAAGCGCGAGACACTTCACTCGTAGGAACAAAGTAAGGAACAACTTGACTTGCTAATATTTTTGGTTGTGGTGCAGTGTAGCCTAACCAAACATTGGCATAAATCGATTGTACAGTAGCACGATTTGAAGGCGTTACAGGTCTAACGGGTGCTTTTCGCAGTTTGCCGTAGACTTCGGGTTTGCCATCACGATCGAGATCAAACACTTGCATATCCATCAGCGCAACTGAACCTTGCACCGATTTTGCCTGCGGATTTTTAGCGATTTCGCGAGTGCCGATCTGAATCAGGTCTTTACGGTATTGTTGTCTCTGAACAGGCGTTGAACGAACCGGAGTGACGGTAGATGGAACAGATTGTGCGGCAAGGGTAGAGCGCCAAGTCTCGTCAAACTCCTGACCGTTGAAGAAGCCGCTTAACTGTCTTTCACGATCGCGAGGAAGCTGATTGAACATTGTTTGTACATTAGATTGCCCAAGCAGTTTTCCTCGTCCGATTAACAGCGACGAACAAGCAAACTGACTCACGCCTAAGCGATCGATACTAAATTTACCTAGTGAATTGCCCTGAGCATTCACAGCCGTAAAGGTTGGATTGCTGTTGAGGACACTCTTTGCAGCATTGCGTTTGACAATATCGGCTTCTTTGGCATCCTGCCGCATTTGAAGTGTGACATCGAGACTAGCATCACTGTAGCGACCATTCTTGTACTGAACGATCGGATAGATTTCGCCACGATACTGTTGATTTAGATTGTTGCGCTTAACAATGAATAGCCCAATCAGATTGTCTTGACGCGGCGTTGGAGATTGAGCGATCGCAACAGAGCGCGATTCAGTACTTAAAAGCCCACAACTGCCCAACACTAAAGCAGTCCCGACTCCAGCGAAAAGCTTAAGATTAATCATTTTTGTGAATCTATGGTGATGACTTCAGGAAGAGGAAATAGCGTTAGTGTGTGAATTTTGCAACTGGCTGTACATTCATCAACGCCATGCGTAGAACTCTCAACTGCTTTGATGTGAATTGAGTTCTGCATCAACCTCCAGTACATAGATTCAGCGATCAAATCGTAAGTTCCGCAAAGCTTTTTCGGACTCAGCAACCCAGCAATATCCTGCTCTGAAGTGAATCGCATTCTCAAAAGTCGATCCGATCCACTTCGAGAGGTGTGATCACGCTAGTTTTTGTTCAGCGAAAAGACAAAATTGCTGTTGGCGACTTGTCCTGACATTAAGGCTCCCTTGATTGTGCCGTTCAACATCAGCGAAGTATTGCCGCTGAATTTTTCAAGCTTCAGAGTCACTTTGCCGCCTGTTTGCGTACCGCTCAGCTTACCTTGTTGCAACACTCCATTTTCGCCTAAAACTTGCCATGTGCCTTGATAGCCCAATGCACTGCTTTTGATTTGCAACCGCAAAGATGTGACCGCATCATCACCTTTGCTGTGGATTCCGCCTTGCCAAACCCCGATCGCAGATGCAGGCATTGTAAAGCTGTTGAGAGGCTGAACTGGGAACTGTCCTTGCTGTACTGTTTGCGCTTGTGTCGGTTGTAGGGCGATTCCAGTCGTTAAAGTGGTTGCGGTAAACAGTGCGATCAAGGTGTTGCGAGCGTTCATTTGATATCTCCTAAGGTTTGAGTTGTGAAGTGTAAAACGTTGTTGCGTTCTACACTTCACAAGTAGGGCGGAGAAGAAACCTTTATGCACACCCGCTCAGAAAAAATGCAAAATTAAGCTCCCGATCGTTCTGCAAGTTGCTGCCGTAGTTGATCTGCGTTGTTCAGTAGCCCAGTCTGCGCGATCGCGCTTTGCTCTCCAGTTTTCAGCCATTTAAGCTGTACAGTTCCATTCTCTGCTTCAGCATCACCAAGAATCAAACAAGCCGCCGCCCCGGAACGATCGGCGCGTTTAAATTGTTTTCCGAACGCACTGCCGCTCATATCCAACTCGGTTGCAAATCCAATGCGCCGAAGCGATTGAGCCAGTTTTAATGCCTGTGCTTCTGCTTTTTCACCCCGCGACACAATATAGAAGTCGATCGGACTTGCCTGAGTTTGCTGCATTTTCTGCAATAAAATCACAAGCCGTTCTAATCCCATTGCCCAACCGACCGCAGGTGTATCCGCGCCGCCCAATTGCGCCACTAATCCGTCATATCGTCCGCCTGCACAAACGGTTGCTTGTGCTCCCAAATCATCCGACTGAATCTCAAAAACGGTGTGTGTGTAATAGTCCAAGCCGCGAACTAATCGGGCATTGATATTGCAAGGAATTCCGAGATCTTGAAGCAAGGCTTGAACACGATCGAATCTCTGTTTCGACTCTGCACTTAAGTAATCTAAAATGCTCGGTGCATTTTCTAAAATTGCTTGCGTTTGTGCATCTTTGGAATCAAGAATTCTCAGCGGATTTTTGGTCAAGCGAGTTTGAGAATCGGGATCGAGTTTGTCTTTGAATGGCGTAAGAAACTCAATCAATGCAGCGCGGTAATTTTGGCGATCGTCCGCATTTCCGATCGAGTTCAATTGCAGCGTGAGATTCTTTAACCCGATCGATTGCAGAATGTCCGTGGCGATCGCAATCACTTCCGCATCGGCTCTCACATCCCCGCTTCCTAAAACCTCAACACCCAGTTGATGAAACTGCCGTTGCCGTCCTGCTTGGGGACGCTCGTATCGAAACATCGCTCCGGTATACCACAAGCGCTGCACGCCGCCTTGAGCCTGCATTCCGTGTTCGATGTACGATCGCACCACTCCCGCCGTTCCTTCCGGTCGCAGCGTAATCGAGCGATCGCCCCGGTCTTTGAACGTATACATCTCTTTGCCGACCACATCAGTTGCCTCTCCGATGCCGCGCTCAAACAAATCGGTCTGCTCAAAAATTGGAGTGCGAATTTCTTGATAAGCCGCACGCGCCAGCGTTTCACGAGCGATCGCTTCAATTCGTTGCCAGTTGCCGATTTCTTCCGGCAAAATATCCCGCGTTCCGCGAGTCGCTTGAATACCCATGTCCCACAAAATCAAATTCGCTTACTCAGTCTACCGACAAAGTTAAGCATTATGGTTACGACCCCTGACAAATTCCGCTAATAAGGGCTAGGTTCTCGATCGTGCATTACTTGCAAGATGAAAACGTCATTGTCACGAACAACATCGTAAAGACGATCGCCATATTGCCAAATCACGAGATTGAACGTTTATCCCAATTCAATCTCAGGCTAAGCCAGCTAACGGTGAAGTTGTGCGGCGGCAGATAATCTCGGACTCCCACCACCAACCTCTGTTCCGCCCCCACCAACGCATTGTTGGGCTGCGCTGCTACATGACGTTGACTGAGTAGGCACAGATTGCTGTATCCACTGTCGCAATTGTTAAACCATTTTGTAAAGCTTGACAGATAAGCATTCTGTCAAATGGATCACGATGTAATAGTGGCAGTTTAGCCAGTTGAACCACACTAATTTCATCAAGGGCAAGACTGGCAATTTGATGTAGATCGCGCTGTTTGGGTAAATACGTTTCGGGATGCTCCGGCAGAGGCAGCTTGCCCAACTGGTACTTGACAATTGCTTCCCAGACTGAGATTGCACTCAGATAAACCTCATTGTCTGGATCACGAATTGCATCCCGAACATCTGTTAACAACTGGGTATCGCCACTAATGAACCATAGAAAGATGTGAGTATCTAGCAGAATCTTCATTTGCCCTCGAATGCGCTGAGAAGATCTTCCGGCAAAGGAGCATCGAAATCATCTGGAACGATAAACTCACCTGCACATAAACCAAATGGTCTCAATTGTTTGCTACTGGTAATCGGTCTAAGTTCGGCAATAGGCTTGTCAGATCTAACAATGACAAGAGTTTCGCCTGCCTCTACCTGGTGAAGGTACTTCAAGGGATCACGTTGAATTTCATCAATAGTTACATTCAGCATCAGCCTACCTCGGTGTAAATTTGATGGACAAACAAATCTCCAAAACATCAAAGAGTTCAAAGGCTCTCTAGGTAAAGAGTTTTGATCTGAAAGGCAACTTTTCTAGCTTGGGTTAGTGGAATGGGATAGCCAACTGTGTTGTACCCTCTATTGGGAACACTTCTCTTTTGAAGAGTTTTCTGTAATTCCCAAACTAGCACTCTCAGTTTTCCTGGCTTAAAGACAAGAATTTCTTGCTCTGGTATCAGGACGATCCAGTAATCCGCCTGAGAACTCCACCCCCATCCTGGAATCATCTCTTTGTCGTTCGAGATAGTTTCAAAAAAGAGATTGCCTGTCCGTTTAGCCACAAGGTCAAACTTATACTCGATCGTGATAACTGATCCATCTGACCGAGTGATAATTCTGTCTATCCCTGCTTGCTGGTACTTCATCTCGTTAGAGACATCAAGCACTTTGTAGATAGGATATAACCACTGGTCTAAGAAGGTTTCTCCCTCTTGTCCAACTTTGCACTGAGTTTCAAAATCGTATGGTTTAGTTTGCATCGATTTGAGGGATGTAGAGTTGGATACCATCGCTACCTTCTCGTCGAATTGGAATGCCAGCCCACCGTGACACCCAATTCACCAATGCCCGCAAGGAACTGGCTCTGCGAGGATTGGTGGTTCCTCCACAATCACCGAAACTTACCAGAGAAATCACCTCTTGAATTAGTTCTTTAGTGAGTTCTTGATCGTCACGAGTTGTTTTCTCAATAATCATTTGAATTGGGTAGAACCCTAGCAATGCTTCTGCAAGAAGGCGTTCACGAGTTTCCTGATCATCGCTCTGGGCAATCCTTTTCCCTCGATCTGTTAAGACGTAAATGCTTGAAGACTTATTCTCGGTCGAACCTCGACTGGCAAGACCAATCTCCATCACGGGTCGTCCAAGGTAATCTCCTCTCCTAGCCAAATCTTTTTCTTTTTTGGCACCACTACCAAAAGCAACACCTAAAGATTTAGATGTGTTGGTTCCAGAATGAATTAGCGCAACAGTCTTAATGTACTTCTGTGGATCACCGATTTGAGGGATGTAAATGGGCTGTTGCTCGCCTCCACGCAGATCCTGATCTAGAGCAGTTTTCCAATCAATTAAGTGAGAAATCTGCTGGAACTCATAAAACCTGATTTCTTTTCTCGGAACATCAACAGCATAGGTAAGCTGGAAAGTTCTTCCCTTGAGTTCATAAACTAATCCCGAAACACCAGGCTTGATACCACAACAAGCCCCTTCAACTTCACCAGTCTGCTTGAGAATTTCTAGGACAGGCGCAAGTTCCTGCTCTACTGCCAGATCACAGAATGTACTTCTGTCAGAAAGTATCGTCTTAGTTTGAGAATCAAAATACGTAAACTTGAACACTTCAATTAACTCCTCATGCTGCAATAACTAGACCTGAATCTCAGAAGGAACAAACAAAACTTTATCTGCGTCACCAATCAGTGGTAATGAAAGGTAATGCGTGAAGCGAGGCGATACAAATGCCACAACCCGCCTTTTATGAAACGTCAGATAGATACAATCTATTCCACCCAAAAGCCTCTCCCAGGATTCGGTTAGCTGATCACGAAACTCAGTGAGAGGAATCTCTTCACTGTTCTGAATACTAGGTTCTCCCTCTTCTGAATTGAGAGCATCAATATCTTGAAGTGGAAGCAAAAAGGCTGCAACTTCACCATAGTGAGTACATACAATCCGTAAGTTACCCGACTGAACTTGCCGCCTAAGTTTTGGCAGCTTGACTCTTAATTCGGACATCGGGATTTGCTTAAAACTTTTGTTCATGTTTACTTGCCCTTCCCTACACCTCATAATGGCAAATCATTTTGAAACTGTCAATAGTGTCTTACGTTTTTTACATTTTAAGTCTAAACCAGAGAATCAGCAAGGATTGTAGGGTATCTTGCTTTGCGTAGAATAGATGGTTTGCGCTAGATGGGTACTGCGTGCCAACCGAGAACACTCAGGTTGCTGCCCTCACCGATAACCTAAGCAGCTCAACTCTTTTTTAGACAGATTTGATCCGCCTTATTCTGTCTAACTCCTCTAATTCAGGGTTTCATACGGCTTTTCGTCTGGATAAAACTCTGAATCGGGATGATATGTAGAATTTTGTCTGTATATCACTCCGAAATGGGCAGCTATGTAGACGAAATTCTGTTTTCAAGTAAATTATCCAACTCGGTATAGCTGGGTAAGGTCGTGTCGATCGCTTTTCCGTTTCTCAACACAATCCGATCGTGCTGCGATCGCGACAATAACTCCCGATAATTCCGCCCCTTAAATAACACCAAATCCGTAGGCAAACCCACTCCAATTCGTCCCACTTTCGGCAAATTCATTAAATCCGCAGGCGTAGAAGTTATTGCCTTTGCCCAATTCCCAAAGGGATGATCTAACTGAGCAATTTTCACCGATTGGCTAAACACTTCTAACGCATCGTGATCACCATACGCATGAAACGGATCGCGGCAATTATCTGAAGCAATCGCCACCGGAACTTCTGCTTGTTTCAACTCATGTAATAATGTGACTCCGCGCCATCTTGGAGTTTTTCCGGGTCGTCTTCCTTGTAGGTAAAGATTGCACATCGGGAGACTAACAATCCCGATTCCAGCTTCTTTTACGAGTGCGATCGTTCTATCTGCCTCGGTATCTTCTTGAACTGCCAAACTACAACAATGACCGCAAACAACTTTGCCCTGATATTCATGTCGAATTGCGGCTTCTGCGACTCGACGTAAGGTATCTGAGTTTGGATCATCGTTCTCATCCGCGTGAAAATCTAAATTCAAGTTCCGTTCTTTCGCGAGTGAAAAGACGCGATCGATCTGTTGATCAATCTCAGGATTAATGAACGTCACTCCGCCTAAAACTCCAGCAGATTCTGCGACTAAATCTGCAAGTTTTTCTCCTTCAGGTGTTAGAAAATAATCTAATGAAACCAGACAAACGCCTTGTAAAATAATTCGATCTGCCCATTTCTGCCGCAACTCTCGAAACACTTCAAAACTGATCGTGCCTTGTTTACCTGCTGAATCTAAATGTGTCCGAATCGCTTTCGTCCCATGAGCATAGCTACACTTCAGACCAAACTCCATGCGACGATACACATCTTCCGCATCCCAATTCTTCTCCGAATCTGCGCGGACTGTCGCGAGTGCGCTCTCAAAGGTTCCATCTGGATTTGCTGCCCGATTCCAAATATGTCCCTTGTCTAAATGCGTATGCAAATCTACAAAACACGCCCAAACCATTCCACCCTGCAAATCGATCGACGCAACCCCAGCATTGCTCTGAGTTCCCGTAGGAACGATCGCAGCAATCACACCCTCAACAATCTCTAAATCGACGTTTAGCAACTGATCTGATGCCTTCTGCGTCGTCCACAGTTCCTCACCCACCAGCAAACAAGCAGGCACATGGGCATTTCTAATCCAATAGTGATTTGCAGCAAAAATCATAAGGTTTGAGCCATTGCATTCCTCTGATTTTGCCATGCAACTCGAATAAATCCGAGTAAACTAAGAGAGCTTGGAAACCAATGTAAAAAAAGTAACAACCATTATGGAGTGGCACCCGACCGACGCACAAAGCTTAGCCATCATCGATCGAGAAGTGGGTGATCACACTCTATCTCCGGCCGAATATGAAATCGTCCGACGAGCGATTTATGCAACTGCGGATTTTGACTATAAAACCCTGATTTATTTCTCGGATTTGGCGCTGCAATCCGGTGCAGCAGCGCTTGCGGCTCGGACAACCATTATTGTCGATGTGCCAATGGTGCAGGTTGGAATTAATACCAACATTCAAAACACCTTTGCCAATCCAATCTATTGCAGCATGGAGACGATCACTCGTCCCCAGAAAGAGAAAACCCGTGCAGCTTGGGGGATTGAAACATTAGCTAAACGCTATCCAGAAGGAATCTTTGTCGTCGGACAATCTCAAACCGCACTGATGACGCTTGCCGCCCTCATTCAAGCGGAAGAAATTAAACCTGCTTTAGTTATTGCCACGCCGTCCGGGTTTCTCGATGTCGATGCTGCCAAGGCGCGATTGAGTGATTCTCTAGTTCCGCATATTCGCACCGAAGGCAGAAAAGGAAGCGCAGTCGTCGCGGCTGCGATCGTCAATGCCCTCGTGGATCTCGCGTGGCAAGCCTACGGCGGCAATCAAGCAAGTTAACGTCGCCGTCTCGATCGTGGAATCCGTTTTCTCGGTTGCGGTGCTTCAAACTGCTCGTAGCGATCGTCGTACTCCTCGGGTTCATCCCGACGATCGTCGTACTCCTCGGGTTCAATATCGATCGTGTTCAACCGCCGACTCACCGCTTCAAACTCATCGCGACGCAAGTAAGGATAATCGCTCACCCAAACGCCAACGCGACTGACAAACACATCGCTTACTTTAGCAATCCGACTCAAATCTGGTCGATCGGACATCACTAGCATTTCCGCCGTATCTCCAATCCGAATCGCTTGATGTTCGCGCTTAAGCGGCACTTGAATCCGCGTGGCAAATCCTGACTCATCCCCGACTTCTACATTAATCCGCCGCTCTCGATTCTCTGTGACAACCAAATCGCCCCGGTTATTCACACTTTCTTGAGTGCTAACGACTTCATCACTAACGAAGACATCAAACACCTCGCCGCGCAAAAATCCCGCGTACTTATAGCGCCGACACGAGGCATTTCGCGCTGCTGCCAGAACTGCGGGACTCCACAGCCAATACACCAGCGCAAACAGCGACATGAAGAACGTTACACCCTGAAGCACGTCCTGCAATTCGCCTGACGCAAAAAACGCTCGAATTAGCAGCACAGTTGCCAGTGCCGAGATCGAGATCAGCACTCGACGCAGGAAATCAGGAAACTTACCCCAGCAATACTTATACTGAGCGCCAGTCCCCACGAACGGAATCAGATCTTCAAATTTCTTACGGCTTAAAGGAACTAGCATAGGTCAGTCGATCGACAAACAAAACGGCGTTCCTTCAATTCTAGACTGGAGGAAAAGCACTGGTGCGATCGACTAAACGGCTTGCGCTTCAGAAGGCGCTGATTCCAGAGCATTGTTCAACTCCTGACGCGCCAAATAATCCGCTAATTGCGCCTCAATTTTAGTACGGACTGCTTGACGATATTCCAGGAAATGCTCATTCAGCGCACAAACCGAGAAGTAATGTTCTACAACGGTTGGATTGTGTTTCAGAATGCTGAATAAGTGGTGCCAGAATTTCCAGCGCGTTTCTCTCACGACCCCTTGTCGCCAACAAACAGTGAGAAATGCTCGGATAACCTTCCAGGTCACTTTTCTTAATTTTGCAGAATGTCTTGGCGCTCCCAGTTTCAGGAAGTGGCGATAGGTGCGATCGAGATAGTTCACCGGATCATACAGCCGCCAAAATCCATCGATATATTCTCGCGTCACTTCCTCTAGCGGACGAGTCGGCACAAAGTTCATCAGCGTGGTTTGATTCAGGTTGGCGTTGTCTTCGACTAAGCGACCTTCTCGTTTTAAGCGATGCCAGAGTGCGGTATCGGGAAGGGCTTGCAGCATCGAGAAAATCGCGATCGGGATTGTTGTTTGCTCAACAAATCGCACAATGCGATCGCCCGCTCCCGATGTTTCGTTATCAAACCCGATGATGAAGCCTGCCATCACTCGCAGTCCTGTTCGGGTGATCGCATCGACTGCATCAGACAGGGAATTGCGTGTATTTTGATGCTTACTGGTCAGCGTCAAGCTCGATTCATCTGGCGTTTCAATTCCCAAAAATACGCCATTAAAATTACATTCGACCATCAGATCCATCAGTTCAGGATCTTGTGCTAAATCGACCGAAGCCTCGGTGCTGAGATGGAACGGATACTCGTGCTCTGCCATCCAGTCTTTCAGCGCTCTCAACAAGAGTTTGACGTTGCGCTTATTGCCGATGAAGTTATCGTCCACCATGAAAATCGATCGTCTCCAGCCCAATTCATATAAACGATCGAGTTCGGCTAGAAGTTGCTCTGGGCTTTTTGTGCGCGGCTTACGCCCATAGAGAACAATGATGTCGCAGAATTCACACTGAAACGGGCAGCCCCGCGAGAACTGCACCGACATATTATCGTAAGCTTCAAAATCCAGCAGATCGAATCGAGGAATCGGAGTAATGGTCACATCCGGTCGATCGCCCTCAGATCGATAAGTCCCTTGTGTTTCTCCGCGCTGAATCGCTGCGACAAACTTCGGCAAGGTAATTTCGCCTTCATCCAAAATTAAATAATCCGCTTCTGCGACTTCTTGAGGCAGTGCCGTTGCATAAGGGCCTCCAACTGCCACACGCTTTCCACGCCGCTTCGCTTCTCGAATCTGCGCTAACAGATCTCCTTTCTGCACAATCATTGCCGACAGAACCACCAACTCTGCCCAGTCCCAGTCTGCCTCAGTCACCTCGCGAACATTGCGATCGACCAGCCTAAATTCCCAGTCTTGCGGCAGAATTGCTGCCACTGTAATCAGTCCAAGCGGCGGCAGCATCGCTTTCCTGCCCACAAGCTCTAACGCTTTTTCAAATGACCAGAAACTTTGAGGAAACACTGGATACAGCAGTAAAACACGCATATTGAAGCTGTGGCAATTCTTTCAAAAACGAATCAAAAGCTGTCGCAAGCTTATCTTGATCTTTCTGTTGACTTCTCAGACTTCGTATTTCGTAACAGTTCTGCAGGAGTTCTGCAAGGTTTTGTTAAAACTTCTCAACTCCACGGGAAGCTCTGCCTGATCTCTTTGAGGTGAGCCAGCCATTTGATTAACTCTTGCTCACTCAATCGCTGTTTCTCTGGAAAAAGTTGCGCCAGTTCTGCGGCAGGTCTTCCGGTTTGCTCCACCCACGCCTTGATCAACACTTCTCGATCGACCAACACCCCTCCAAGTCCTAACGATCGCTGGATCTGCAATTGCTCTTCACGCCCAACCACATCCACAACAAACTCACTCCGTCCCGCTTTGTACAACACACTTGCTAGAGCTTGCGTATACGCCTCGCTATCATTCACACGAGAGGCTTCAATCGGTTGTGCCTGTCCAAACCTGCGATTCTTTGCCCAAACCAGCACGATCGAGAGCACGATCGCCTGCAAAAGCACCACGGATAGAGGTGTTCCGAGCAAGTACCCTAACCAACTTTGCTGACTTTCAGTTTTGGCAGTTTCATCGCGGTAGCCGTGCAGGTATTCATCAATCCAAATCTTTTTTCCAGTTACTAATTGCGCCAGAAACGGAAAATTTCCTGGCTCATCTTGATACGCATTAGCCGCTAAAAAAGGCGTTACGGCATAAATAATTCGACCTTTTCCCTTGGGTTCTTCCCAAACGATCGACCCAAAGCGATCGCCCAACAATTGTTTAATTCTTTTATCGCTCGTCAGTCGTCTAGAAGTCTCAATTTTTACCAAGCCTCGATCGCTCTCGTGCTGCGTGGAAAATCCCGCCTCAGTTGCTGCTAGATCGCGTCCGCCTAGAACAATCCAAGTATTGCCGCGATCGATCCAGTTCAAATCGGGATTCGCCATTCCAAGCCCAGAGGGATCAACCTGGATCATTGTGTTTCCCGTGCCCGAAATTTGCTCAATCTCACGGATTGTTTTCCGCCACCGCTCAACCGGAGTTCCCTGACGCTGCATATAGGCATACCAAGCTCCGTAGCCATCCGGGGAACGACTGAACGTAGAGCCGCTGCTAATTCGGTTGCTTCTGGGTGCAATAAACAGGGTTAAGCTGATGATCACAGCAAGCGCAATCAGCCCGAAAACCAAACGTCGATCGAGTTTTTTCATCACGCCATTTTTGCCATATCAACCGTTGCGCGTTCAATGTTGCCATAGGCGCGTTGGACTCGATCGAACATTTCCGCTGAAATTGGCGTATCGCTAAAACAAAGCAACTCGTGAGTTTCAAGTAACATTTGATACGACTCAGCTTGAGGCAGTAGTTGCACCAGCCGGGAATATTCGCGATCGGTACGGCTTTTGTCGATCGTAATCAGCTTCGTCTCATTCAACCGCTGCAGCATCGCCATATAAAGCGCCCTAGATGCTTCTCGGTAATTTCCCTGCTGTTGAAATTCCTGAGCAGACTTTACCCAGCCTGCGATCGTCCGCTCTTTTTCAGGCTGGGAAGCGGTGAGATCGAAAAACTTCGCAATCTCAGCTTGATTTCGATTTAGATAAGCGTGAACCCAGAGATAGATTTGAAATCCCAACCAAGCGACAGCCAAACTGACAAGCACCCAAAAACCTGCCTCTAGCCACCAAGACGGGAACCACCAATTTGGCGCATCGGGCAAATTCGGAGGCTGAACCTGTGGAAATCGTAATTCAATCCACTCGCCCACCCGCCGAAAAAACTGCTGGATTTGCCAATTAAAATCGCTTCTCTGGAATTGCTCAGCCGCCATCAGAAATTACTTGGTAAAGCTACTGACCACCCATAAAACCAGAAAAGTTACCAAACTGATAAAAATTTCGTTCGGGGGCAGCATCGGTACAGAGGGCTGCAACAGCGTATAGGCAACTCCACCGATCGCAAACCCCAGCAACAAGCCCGCTACCCCTAGCAGCACCGCTCGCCCTAACTTCCGCTCTTTGCGGAAGAGAAAATACAACGCTGTTCCCGTCGCCAGCGCCATCGAAACTTGCAGCACCTGATCAGTGGGATAAAGATATACAAGCGTGCCTAGTCCCACCATTGCCACCCCAGGAAACGCGATATCCTGAGTGCTCGGCTGATCGATCAAGCTCATCAACCACTGATTCGATTTTGAGGCTGGAGCGGGAGTTTCAGTCGGAGTCGCTTGCACTAATTTCTCTGGAAATCGAATGCGATCGGGCACTTTGATCTTGCCTTCTTGGCGCAATCGAAGTCGCTCCATCAGCACAGAATCATATGCTGCTTCCACTTCTGCGATTTTTCGCTGATCACCTGCTAATTCTTCAACCAAACGGGCACGAGCCGTCTGAATCTCTTCAAACGTCGCACCTTCAGAAACGCCTAACTTTTCATACGGGCTTTGGGCACTCATGGGCTTGTTACTCCACCTTCTCTACCAAAGTAACCTAGCTGCATTGGGGATTACAACTAGAGTGTAGACGATGTGTTCCCGACTTGGAGATAAGTTTTCTGATCCAACTGGATCACCGCTTTCTCTGTAAAGCGCGATCGCCGCGCTGTAATCAATGTGCGTATTCCCTACTTCTAGTTTAGATTCGACCGTAAAATTGCGGAAACTTTATCAAACCAGGATATTCTAATCAAAAGCTAAGGCATACTAATGCTGATGACAAATTTCTTCTGTGTAAAACAGAAATAGGAATTTTTTCTTAAACGCCCGATCGCTCCCTTCTCAATTTACTTTTAACGCAAGGTTATGGTCATGGCTCCAGCCAAGATACTCGTCGTGGATGATGATCCGGCAATTCGGAATCTCGTTCATCGCTTCCTTACCAAGCAAAGTTATCAAATGGAATCTGCCGAAGATGGCAAATCCGCGATGCAAATTTTTGAGCAGTTCAATCCGGATCTCGTCATCCTAGACGTAAATCTACCGGATGCGAACGGCTACTCGCTCTGCCAGGAGATGCAAAGCCGCACCAACGTTTTTGTCTTGATGCTGACCAGCCGGACAGATGAGGCAGATAAGGTACGTGGGTTCGCGCAGGGAGCAGATGATTACATCACGAAACCGTTTAGCTTGGTGGAGCTAGGTGGTCGAGTTGGCGCAATTCTCAAACGTCAACGGATTGTGACCACTGCCGAGCAGCAATGTCTCGCTTTTGGAGGATTGGTCATTGATCCGGTACGGCGTGAAGTGAAGCTGAATGATGAAATTGTGCCCCTAACCGCGCTAGAGTTCGATTTGCTCCACTTTTTAGCGGCGCATCCCGGACGAGTTTGGCGACGGGCGGAATTGATTCAGGAAGTTTGGGATTACGAGTATGTCGGCGATCAGCGAGTAGTCGATGTTCATATCGGACAGATACGCAAAAAGATCGAGATTGATACGAGCCAGCCTGCTTTGATTCAAACGGTTCGGGGTGTCGGTTACAAGTTTGAGTCGCCTGCGGCAGTTAGCTAGGGCAAAAAACTCAACTCAATATAAAACCGGGGAAAGCTTTTGCAAGCCCCGGTTTTATTGTTTACAGATTTAATAAGTAGATGAACAAAATTAAGTTCCGCATTGGGTTTGGGCTTCGGCTGCGCTCAGCCTACAGTAATCTGGCTTTTGAGCGTTGAGCGCAGCCGAAACGCGGCAACCCATTCTGTCTACCTACTTGCATTAATTTAGCTGAGTGTTTGCAATGATCTCTACAACACGATCGTTCTTCAATCGAAGCATCAATAGCGAAGCGTTCGCATCATTGCTGTAAAAGATTCTGTCCTGAATCGTCGTGCTGGGTGTTCCATACACTCGCGTGACTTTACTGCGACGATCGCCCACTCGAACATCTTCTAGTGTGGCAACTTTGGCGCTCCGGGTTGAGATGGAATAGACCGATGCGTTGCGCGCTTGATTGGCTCCTTCTGGTACTTCCAACCGGACTTCAAACTCTGCATACTGCCAGCGCAGCAGTACCCCACAACAAGGAGACTTCTCTGCTTTCATGTTCAATGGCTTACCCAGCCTACGCTGCACTTCAGAGGCTTTCATTCCCAGTTGGATTCCGCCAATACCCATTCGGGAGAAGGAAAATTCTTGCACTGGGGAGGTGGGAACAGGCGCGGAAAATGCGATCGTTGGCGGAGCCGCGATTGTAGCAATGGTAAGCACAACTCCTGGAAGAAGCGCTCTGTAATTTGAAGGCATCATCTGGCGTATAGGGTGTTGAGGAATGCTTCAATCTGCGATCGACCCATTCCTCAACACCCTACAAACGGTATTGTCGAAAGACATCGCTCGCCGCCCGATGCACGATCGAATGCCGATAAACGAGCGCATCCATGTCTTCGGCATATCCGCCTCCAATCACACAAGCAACCGGATAGCCTTGCGAAACGCAGGTGGTTAAAACTTGCATCTCCCGACGATATAAGCCTGAATCTGTAAGTGCGAGTTTGCCTAAACGATCGCCCCAATGCGGATCAACGCCTGCGTCATACAGCACTAAATCTGGCTTGATTTCAGATAGTAAATCGGGTAAATATTCTGCCAAGGTTTGTAAGTATTCATCGTCTTCCATGCCTTCTGCTAACGGAACATCTAAATCACTTTGCTGTTTTGTTCCAGGAAAGTTAATTTCGCAGTGCATAGAGAATGTAAAAACACTTGGATCAGATTGAAAGATAAATGCCGTACCATCGCCTTGATGCACATCTAAATCGACAATTAAAATTCTTCTAACTAGGCCTAATTTCTGTAAGACACGAGAGGCGATCGCTAAATCGTTAAAAATACAAAATCCCGACCCATAATCGGGAAAAGCATGATGAGTTCCACCCGCAGTATTACAAGCTAAACCATATTGCAGAGCAAGTTTGGCAGTGAGAATTGTTCCTCCGACTGCGGTACAAGTCCGATTCACCAATTCAGGACTCCAGGGTAAACCGATGCGCCGCTGCGCCCTCGCATCAAGGGTTCCAGAGCAGTAAGCGCGGACATATTCGGACGCATGAACGAGTTCGAGCCAAGTTTGTGGTGGACATTCAGGACGGTGAAATTGTGCGGGATCAGCGACTCGATCATTTAGAAGCATCTCGTAAAGTTTCTTAAATTTCTCCATTGGAAAGCGATGATCCCGCGGCAACGGTGCAACGTAATTAGGATGGTAAATTAGGGGCAAATTCATGCAAAAAAACGATCGATTTCTATCTGTAGTTTTGTTAAAAAATTGCGTTCATTATTGCTATTTGTAAGACTTTCTAGAGTAGTAGACGTTTCATCCTTTAGACTGATTCATGACTTAAACCCGTCTTATACCCGCACTATGGCTCATTCAAATTGGCACGACTATTTGAACCTTGCTTCGTTCTTTGCCAGCGTCCTCGGACTCTATGTTTTGTGCAATAAAAAGCAAGCAGAGACAGAAGACGCTGATATTGCCGATCAGGTTCTATTTTCGATGGCGTTTGCCTATTGGATTGTACATTGCGTCGCGATTGGGGCACAGAAATGGATTTGCCCAGATTGGGAGGTTTGTATGCTGAGCCTCAAGTGGACAGGCGTAATTTCCTACCTCCTCACCTTCTCCTGCGCGCTGAGCCTACCGCTACATCGAATCGCCTCGACTCAACAGCAAGCGGAATAGTGACTTGAGCGAGCGGTTACTTCCCGTTCAGCAAGGCGATCGCGCTTTCAAGCTGATCTTGGTTCAGCGTCGTGAGAATGAAAACCTCTTGAACTGATTTACCTTGACGCGCAATCGCCTTGAACCCGCCCCTGATGGGCACAGAAATTTTGAGCTTAAACTGGGGAGAATGAGAGCGCACCGACCCGATTACCGCTGGCGTAACGGTCTGGATTCCCTCCACCTGGATTAGCTTCTCAAGCATTGCAATCAACCCCGGAATGTAGGTCGAATGCGTCAGCACCAGCCGCCCCGGTTTATTTTTCATGCTTGCTCCAAGGGAGCCATCGTTAAGCCCTCGACAGTTAACTGCATATGATAGAGTTCTGCTTGTTCCAGTGGGCCTGTCCAGACGATCGCTTGTCCTTCAAAATGCACTTGATTGGTCAGCTTCCAGGCGCGATCGCTGGTCATTTTTGGAATATACTGCATCAGGCATTTGGCGACGTGCTCAAATGTGTTGAAATCGTCGTCCAGAACGATTACCTTGTAGTTCGGATAGGTTTGGCGAGTCGTTTGACTGGTTTTCTCAAGAGTCGTGCCCCCCGCCGTCATTGAAGCTGAATTGACAAAAACGCTCGTCATAACTCTCAGTAAGGGCTTAATTCACTAAATTTATTACCAAATTCTAATTCAGTCTTCACTAAGTCGCTCAATTTCGAAATAGTAAGCTTGTTCTAAGCTAGAGATATTTGAATTAGACGATGCGAAAAAGAGATCGCCACAAGTCAGGAGCGGGCAGCGTGTTCAAAAATATTAGCTGGATGTTAGCGGGAAGCGGACTCATGTTGAGTGCTGTTCTCGTTACTGGATTCTTGCGATCGGGCGATCAGTTTTTCGCTCAGCTTAAATCGTTAATGAATGCCAAGCCGCCAGAACCCAAAGTCGAAACTCGATCGGTGGTGATTCAGCAGGTTCGGCAAGTGAGCGAACTGACAACGGCTGTATTCACAATGGAGGCAGTGGTGCCGACGCAGCAGGATGCAACGATCGCAGGCATGGTGATTGGGACGACAAAGCTGTTGTACATCGCGCGAGGGGAGGTTCGAGCAGGCGTTGATCTAAGTGGGCTAACCGCTCAAGATGTGAAAATTACGGGTGATACGGTTCGATTGCAGCTACCTGCACCCAAGATTCTAGACAAAAAGATCGATGTGACTCGATCGAGCGTGTACGACTACAATCGTGGGCTTCTCGGATTAGGGCCAGATGTTGCCCCCAGCTTACAGAAATTAGCTCAAGAAGAAGCGCTTAAAAAGATTCAGCTCGCGGCTTGTGCTGATGGAATTTTAAACAAAGCTAACGATCGAGCAAAATTAGCCGTAAGCCAGATCATTCGGATTTCTGGGATTAAACAAGTGATTGTTGAACCACAGTCTGTCGCAACACAGGAATGTTCAGCACCATAAAAAGAATACAGAACTAAGAAATTCTACAGCAAAAATACTGATTCTTGTTAATGGAAATTGCTCAAGATTATAGAGTTATTACGCTACTTTCTTTAAAGAAAGTAAGATATTTAAGCAGCCCTTTTTAGCTAAATTGAAAGGCTCATCAAGCCGGGGATCACCCTGTAGATAGGTGATCCCTCGATTTACCGACTCTAAAATAAGTATGAGATTTGAAGCGGCTGAGCTTTTTACCGCTAATAATATGAAGTAATTCGTCACAACAGTCTGCGAAGTCGTCGCAAATTTAGTAGCAATCACTACAACTGTTAAGCGAACATCAGCCGCTCAAAGCTCAAATTATTAATGTTTTGATTTAGCGATCGTATCGAGGAATTTAAAATGCAAGTCATTCAAGCTGTTCGGTGCCCGAACTGTGGTGATCATGCCGAGCGAATTCAAATTGAACCTGATCAATTGACGCGGACGCAGTGTGCCCAGTGCGATTATTTGATGATTACTTGCTCTAGAACAGGCAGAGTAATCGAAGCTTACGCACCGGGCATCTACGCGCGTCGATAAATTCAATTGAAAGTCCTCACATTTTGAGGACTTTCAACCTTTAAACTCCTGCAAAGGAAGCTCGGAGTTGACCACAGGCTGCATCCGCTTCTAAACCGCGTGTTTTACGAACGCTCACCGCAATATTCCGGTCTTTCAACGCATTCACAAACTGAGTAATCCGGCGCTGATCCGGTCTTTGATAATCGGCTTCGCTGATTGGATTGTACGGAATCAGATTGACGTGACTCTGGAATCCACGCAGATGATCTGCAAGCTCGATCGCATGATCACGACAATCGTTCACACCCGCCAGCAAGATATATTCAAACGTCACCCGCCGCCCGGTCAGCTTCACGTACTCGCGGCACTCATCTAAGAGTGCTTCTAAGGGATACTGACGCGCACTCGGAATCAGGCGTTCTCTGACCGCTTGATTCGAGGCGTGCAAGCTCACTGCTAGTGTTGCTTGAAGGTGGTGATCCGCAAGTTTACGAATCCTACCGGGAATGCCTACTGTGGAAATCGTGATAAAGCGCCGACCAATGCCAATATCTTCATTCATCGATCGCACCGCGCTCAGTACATTCTCGACATTCAACAGTGGCTCACCCATGCCCATGAAGACAATGTTGCTGACGCGCTGTTGAAACACTTCCTGCACCGTGAGAACCTGATCCACAATTTCATGGCGTTCCAGGTTGCGCTTAAAGCCGCCTTTCCCAGTCGCGCAAAAATCACACGCCATCGGACAGCCCACTTGAGACGAGACACACACGGTCAGGCGCTTATCGCTAGGAATGCCAACTGTTTCGACAATCTGACCGTCACTCAAGCGCAATAGGAATTTTACGGTGCCATCGATCGATTTCGCCTGATGATAAATTTCCGATCGCCCGATCGCCCAATCTGCCATATCGGAGCGCCATTGTTTCGGGAATACAGAAATCTCAGACAGCGATCGTGCTCCTCGCTGATAAATCCATTGATGGAGCTGCTGTCCTCGATAGGCAGGCTGCTGCTGCTCTCTGACCCACTCGGTTAATTCTGGAAGGGATGCCCCTATTAAGGCTTTCATAGAAACTGAATAAAAAACTGTCGAAAATCTGGCGGTAACATCAACAAAACGCAGGCAAATTTTACTCGCTGAGCGGCACTGCATTATCAGGCAACTCCGGGCATTCGTTCCGTCAGGCTTCTATTCTAGACTGCATCATTCGCACTCTGGGAATTGCTCCAGCCGATTTGCGTATTTTTCGTGATTCCTTGTAAAACTACTTACTTATTTTTAACAAATTAGAAAATCTACCCAAAGAATGATCCGTATAAACTCTGCTTTATGTTTTGCGGTCATGGTACAAACTTCTATGAGGATTTCAGAAATTGAATTGTCTTTCAAAGCCGTTTAGAATACCCGATCTAGAAGGTCAGCCTCTGTTTAAGTGGATTCAATATTGTTTCGTCGTTTGCCTGCACAGGCGATAAGATGAATGACCTTTGTCTAGCATCCTTTGATTCCTTTGCAAGTTATTGTTAATTTTCGTTCGCGATTCAAATCAGTTCTGATTCTTGCTCCTCACCTCAGCCTGGTAATTTTGTGGAAATGACAAATCACACACTTCCCGACAAACTTCTCCGTATTGGTTCTGTGGAGATTAGCCTGAGCCAATCGGAAGAACTGTTCCGAGCATATGTTGAAACTGCTAACGACATGGTTTACACCGTGGACTTAGAAGGACGATTGACCTATGTAAATTCATATGGTCAAAAACTGCTGGGATGTTCGCAAGAAGAAATTATCGGGCGATCGTATTTAGAATTTGTCTCTCCACCGCACCGGGATAGAACAACGCAAGCCTTCGCCAATTTGGTAGAAACAGGCGAACTCCGGGATTTTGAATTTGTGCTAATGACTTCACGCGGCACAGAAATTCATCTTGAAGTGAACGGAAGGCTTCTGTTTCGTCACGATGAATTAATTGGCGGGATGGGAATTGGGCGAGATGTCACAGAACGGAAGCGAATCGAAAAGAAGCTGCAAATTTTTTCTCGCGCTGTAGAATCTGCGTATGACAGTACGGTGATTACTGACTTAGACGGCAAGATTCTCTATGCTAATCCTGCTTGCAGCAGGATTTTTGATTGGCAGACAGAAATGCTGGTGGGGACACATGCTGCTGTGTTTTATCCGGAGCGCAAGCAGACAGAATTACTGATTGCTCAAGCGATCGCAGGGGGTTGGAGTGGAGAAGTCACTTGCTTGCGGCGCAATGGTGATTTATTCCCGGCTTTGGTGTCGGTCAGTCCGGTTTTTGATGAAAACAATCAGCCAACTGCTGTTTCGATCATTACTCGCGATATTACTCAGCAAAAGCAAACTGAGGCAGAACTCGCAGCAAAAAATGATGAACTGGAACGCGCTAGCCGGATGAAGTCCGATTTCTTGGCGAATATGTCGCATGAGTTGCGAACTCCGCTGACTTCGATTTTGGGATTCTCGTCGATTCTGCAAAAGCAGATTTTCGGCGTTCTCAACCCAAAACAGCAGATTTACATTCATCAGATTTATCAGAGTGGACAGCATTTGTTAGGTCTGATCAACGATGTGCTGGACTTGTCGAAAGTGGAAGCAGGGCAATTGCGGCTGGAGCTTGCACCGATCGTTGTGGATGAATTGTGCGAGAAGACTTTATCGTTTGTCACTGAGCAAGCGCGATTAAAGGAGTTGACGTTGCATTCATCGATCGAGCCTGGTTTAGAGCCGTTAATGGCGGATGAATTGCGGGTGCGGCAAATGTTGCTGAACTTGCTGTCGAATGCGATCAAGTTTTCAACCGAAGGTGGCGAAATTGGTCTCACGGTGAAAATGTGTGGTGAAATGCTCGATCTCACCGTTTGGGATCACGGCATTGGCATTCCCGAAGACAAGCAGCACCTTCTGTTTCATCCCTTCCAGCAGGTCGATGGTTCATTGTCGCGCAAGCATGAGGGGACAGGACTAGGACTGGCGCTGACGAAGAAATTGGCGGAACTGCATTCAGGTACCGTCGTGATGCATTCGAGAGAGGGTGAAGGCAGTCAGTTCACGATTCTGTTGCCGATGGATTTGCAGCATCCGGCAACGGTGGGAACGATCGCGATCGAGCCAAATCGCAGGTAAATCCACCGGTGAGAGATGTTATGGTGATCAGTGCCATTTCTCGGTTTGGATTTATGCTGTCTGATGTTGTTTTGGCGTTTCAGTTTACCTCTCCCGGACGCGGCATTGAGTTAGGCCCGTTGTCGATCCGGTGGTATGGCGTTTTGATTGCGTCGGCGGTGCTGATTGGGGTGAATTTGTCTCAGTATCTGGCATCCCGACGGCAGGTAAATCCAGATTTGATTAGCGATCTGGCAATTTGGTTGGTGCTGGCTGCGATTCCGAGTGCAAGGCTGTATTACGTGATTTTTCAGTGGCGCGATTATGCTGCCAATCCCGCCTCGATTTTTGCAATTTGGCAGGGTGGGATTGCGATTCACGGGGCGATTTTAGGCGGTGTGATTGCAGCACTGATTTTTGCTCGGTTGAAGCGGGTATCGTTCTGGCAGTTGGCAGATTTGGTCGCACCCTCGCTGATTTTGGGACAGGCGATCGGGCGGTGGGGAAATTTCTTCAATTCAGAAGCATTCGGGAGTCCGACCGATTTACCCTGGAAGTTATTCATTCCGCTCGATCGTCGTCCGCTGGGTTTAGAAAATGTTGCATATTATCATCCGACATTTTTGTATGAATCGTTGTGGAATTTAGGCGTATTTGCGCTGTTGATGTTCCTATTCTTCAAACGTCCTCGGCTGAAAGTTGGAACACTATTTCTTACCTATTTAGTTGGATACAGTGCAGGTCGCGTTTGGATTGAGGGATTGCGAACCGATAGCTTGATGCTGGGCTTTTTGAGGATGGCGCAGGTGGTGAGTTTAACCGGAATTGCGATCGGAACTCTCGGTTTAGTATGGCTGTATGTGCTGCGGCGATCGCTGCCTGATGTTGTGCCTGACCCAAACACCCCGGATTCCCAACCTTCTTAGAAAAATATGTTGCATCATGCGCTTCCGCCTGCCGTCTACATTGTGGGTGCAGGGCCGGGAGATCCAGATTTACTCACCGTTAAAGCGCAAAAATTGATCGCGCAGGCAGATACGATCGTCTTTGCCGATTCGCTTGTGCCGCCGGAAATCCTCGAAGGCGCTCGATCAGATGCGGAAGTGATTCCGACCGCAGATAAGACGCTAGAGGAGATTTTGCCGATTTTGATTGAGCGAGTACGATCGCAGAAATCCGTTGTGCGGCTTCACTCAGGCGATCCATGCTTGTATAGCGCCATTCAAGAGCAAATGCAGGCACTGTTTGAAGCTGAGATTCCATTTGAGATTGTTCCTGGAATCAGCGCGTTTCAGTTGGCTTCTGCGCGATTGCGGGTTGAATTTACCGTTCCTGGATTGGTGCAATCGATTATTCTGACGCGCATCAGTGGACGGACTCAAGTTCCGGAATCAGAAGAACTCTCCTCGTTAGCGGCACACCGATCGACCCTCTGCCTTTATCTCAGTGCAAGACATATTGAGTCTGCACAGCAAAAATTAATGCAGCATTACCCCGCAGAAACTCCAGTTGCAATCTGTTTTCGGCTCGGTTGGTCAGATGAAAAAATCCGGCTCGTTCCACTGAGTCAAATGGCAGAAGTGACGCAGCAAGAGAACTTAGTGCGAACGACGCTCTATGTGATTAGTCCGGCGCTGAGCGCTGCAACCGTACCTTATGAATTTGCAGGAACCGATCAAGTGACAGGTAAGCGATCGCAGCTTTACAACCCAAACCACGATCGTTTATTTCGTCAAGGATAGAAGCTAAATTTCGGCAATCCGAGCGTTTCATCCCAGCCCATCATAATGTTGAGGCATTGGATCGCTTGCCCCGCTTGACCTTTGAGCAGGTTATCGATCGCCGACATCACAATCACTCGACCTGTTCGAGCATCGACTTCGATGCCGATGTAGCAAAGGTTTGTACCACACGCCCATTTTGTCTGCGGATATGTGCCACTCGGCAACAGCTTCACCCAGGGGGACGATCGATAGAACGCGCTATAAATCGTCAGCAAATCATCGCGTACCAATCCCGGATCGCGTAACGTCGCGTAAACTGTGGCTAAAATTCCTCGCACCATCGGAATTAAGTGCGGCGTGAACTGAATCAGCACTTCATGTCCGGCTAAGTCGCTACACACCTGCTCGATTTCTGGTGTGTGTCGGTGTCGCGCTACGCCGTAAGCACCGAGAGAATTATCTGCCTCAGCTAAAAGGAAATTCGTTTTTGCAACCCGACCCCCGCCAGAAGTACCGGATTTTGCATCGATAATGGCGGTTTCTGGAACGATTAATCCCTGCTTTAACAACGGAGACAGCGCTAATAAACTTGCAGTCGGGTAACAGCCTGGACAACCGACCAGTTGCGCTTGAGCAATTCGATCGCGATACAGTTCGGGTAATCCATACACTGCCGTTTCAGCGATCGCTTGATCGCTACGATCGCCACCGTACCACTGCTTATACACCGCCAAATCTGAGAAGCGATAATCTGCCGAAAGATCCAATACCTTACAGCCCTTCTCTATCAGCACCGGAGCCATTTTTAACGCTAAACCATTCGGCAGCGATAAAAATACCACGTCGCACCGAGCAGCAATCTCATCAAGATCGATCGCTTCAATTTGCTGATGGACGGCGTGAAACAGATGTGGATACTGAGTTGCGAAATCCTGCCCGACGGTACTATCCCCGCCTAAATACGCCAATTCTAAGCGCGGATGTTCGAGCAACAGGCGAACCAGTTGAACTCCTCCATAGCCTGAAGCTCCGACTATTCCCACGGAGACTCGTTCTGAATCACCCATATTGCCTCGACTTTCCCGTGAATGACCTTTATGTTTGCTGCATTGTAATGCCGATCGCGCCATTCTCAAAGCAGATTCTCAAGAAATTGAGTTGTTGCCTCTCAATCTAGAGGTTGACCTGTTTCAGAACTGCTCACTCCGATACTATAGCTATCTAGGCATTCCCCCAAAAAGAACTACAATTGTACGAAACTACGCTTGAACACCCAGTTCTGTAGTCCGAAGAATTACAATCAAAGAACAGTCCGCTTCAAGAATCTTTACGGTGTAGTCGCCTTGAACTTCTCTGTTAATTCGTCTCAATCAACTTATACTCAGCCGTCTACCTTCGATACGATCGAGGATGCGTTAACTGACCTGAAAGCGGGTCGGGCAATCGTGGTGGTCGATGATGAAAATCGGGAAAACGAGGGAGATGTGATCTGCGCGGCGCAGTCTGCCACGGCTGACATGATCAATTTCATGGCAGTATATGCGCGGGGTCTGATCTGTCTTGCTATGACCGGAGAGCGATTAGATGAACTCGATATTCCACTAATGGTGCGGGAGAATACCGATAGTAATCAAACTGCATTTACCGTCAGCATTGATGCGTCTCCGCGAGTGGGAGTGACAACGGGAATTTCGGCAGACGATCGGGCGAGAACGATTCAAGTGGTGCTCGATCCGACTACGCGCCCTGCGGATTTGCGTCGTCCGGGTCATATCTTCCCGATTCGAGCCAGAGAAGGGGGAGTGCTTAAACGCGCTGGACATACCGAAGCCGCAGTCGATTTAGCGCGGCTTGCAGGACTGTATCCGGCGGGCGTAATTTGCGAAATTCAGAATCCGGACGGTTCGATGGCGCGGCTACCGGAGTTAATCGAATATTCCAAAGCGCACAATCTCAAGATTATTAGCATTGCGGATCTGATTAGCTATCGATTGCGCCATGAGCGCTTTGTGCATCGTGAAACGATCGCAGATCTGCCCTCGCAATTCGGGCACTTCAAAATTTACGGCTACCGGAACTTATTAGACCATACCGAGCATGTGGCGATCGTTAAAGGGGATCCGGCGGAATTTAACGATCAGCCTGTGATGGTGCGGGTACATTCAGAGTGCTTGACCGGGGATTCGCTCGGCTCATTGCGGTGTGATTGTCGGGTACAGCTTGAAGCGGCGCTGAAGATGATTGAGCATAATGGCTCTGGCGTGGTGGTGTATCTGCGGCAAGAAGGGCGCGGCATTGGGCTGGTCAATAAACTGAAGGCGTATTCGCTGCAAGATATCGGGCTGGACACAGTCGAAGCGAATGAGCGATTAGGCTTTCCGCCGGATTTGCGCGATTACGGAGTCGGCGCTCAGATTCTGAATGATCTGGGCGTGAAGCAGATTCGCTTGATTACTAATAATCCGCGCAAAATCGCAGGCTTAAAAGGCTACGGCATCGAAATGGTCGATCGCGTTCCGTTACTCACCGAAGCGACGACCTACAATTCCAGCTACTTGACGACGAAAGCGGAAAAGCTTGGACACTTGTTTCTGCGGACTTATTTGGTGACGATCGCGCTGCATCTAAGTGATGACTTTAATTCGGTGACAGAACGATATGCGCTGTTAGAAAAACTGCGGCATCTTGCTAAATCTCAAGATCTGATGCTGCAAGAAGAAGCACGACCTGTGGCGTTAGCGTTGTTTGATCGTGCTTCGTTGATCGTGAATTTGGGGTTTGAGCAGGAAATCATCCATGATGCAGACTGGTACAAGGCTCCACAGCACCCCCTGACGAGCGCAATTGCCCAAATTCTGGATCAGGTTTCGACCAGCTTTGAAATGGAGAAATTAGAGTTTCTAGTTTCACCCGGAACCGATCCGCTGATCGGATTGCAAATCCAACTCGATCGCCAAACGTTTCCGATCGATCATTTGCCCTCAAAGGTCTGTGAATTGCTCTCAACCCAAACGATCTATAGCTTTGAGAAACCGTAAGTTCAGGGTGCATTCACCGCTTCAGCAAGTCTTACAGGCTCGGCTGTGGTTTCGATCAGATGTGAGTTCTCCTGAAACACAACTAAATCAAACCAGAACGTTGTCCCACAGCCGACTTCGCTCACCAGTCGAACATGACTGCGGTGGCGCTCGATAATGTTTTTGACGATCGACAGTCCCAATCCCGTTCCTTCGAGCGTATGAACTCGGTTTTCCACGCGGAAGAAGCGATCGAAAATGGCTTCTTGATCGACTCCATCGATTCCAATTCCGGTATCGCCAATTTCAACGCGCACAAATCGCTGGGATTGAGATTCATGCGCTGGTAGCGAGTAAGCGCGGATTGCCACTTTTCCACCCGCTTCGGTGAATTTCAAAGCATTACCCACCAAATTCGCAAAGACTTGAAGCAGCAAATCGTAGTGTCCAAACACAGGCGGTAAGTTTGGCTCGATTTCTTGAATCAGTTCGATGCCTTTATCTTTGGCGTTGAGTTGGTAAGTTCTGAGAATTTGTTCGATCGGCTGCACCAGATCGATCGCTTCAAAGTGATAAATCTTGCACGATTCCAAACGCGAGAGATCCAGAACATCGTTGACTAAACGGGTAAGACGATCGGTTTCTCGATTGGCAGTTTCAAGAAATTCGAGTTTCTGAGTTTCGGTGAGTTCTTCACCGTATTCGTAAAGCGTTTCGATAAACGATTTGATATTAAATAATGGCGTTCTGAGTTCGTGAGAAACGTTGCTGATAAATTGGCTTTTTGCTTCGTTGAGTTCGACTTCGCGAGTAATATCC
The DNA here is from genome assembly GCA_014695195.1 of Cyanobacteria bacterium FACHB-DQ100. NCBI lineage: Bacteria > Bacillati > Cyanobacteriota > Cyanobacteria bacterium FACHB-DQ100. Next base: position 207,573 of record JACJNW010000039.1, read on the forward strand.
TGCACCGTGACCGCAATGCCTTTCACGTTCTCGCGCACCGGATCAACAACGGCATTTAATAATACGCGCAAGGTGCGGTTATTCGGTTCGATCGCGGTAATCCGAAATTCTGCCTCCTCCCGCACTTCGCCCCGCGCCATCTGAAACAGCGGTCTTGTCAGTTCAACTTGAACCGCGACCGGAAAGGCATAAAGCGCGTTTTCGCCTTCGATCGCTTTGTTCTCCCATCCAAAAATCTTTCGTGCTGTCGGATTGGCTAACACGATTTGCATATTGGCATCGAGCAGCACTGCTCCATCTGCGATCGTCGAAATTAGGGTTTCTAATTTGGCTTTTTCTGCGGTCAATTCTTCGATGTTTTGTTCTTCGTAGCGCTCTAGCCGCTCTGCCATGTCGTTAAAGCTGTCAATGAGTCCACTCAGTTCAACACCCGCGCCAACAGGCAGATCCACGCGCTGCTTAAAGTTGCCTTTGGCAATATTGCGCACCCCGATGACTAATTCACGAATCGGCTTGGTAATTTGCAGCGCATTAAACACCGCCCCCAAAATCACCATCACCCAGATTGAGACGAATACCGCGATCGTCACATCTCGCGTCAAGTGCGAAGAAGTGACCACGGTTGGATTCGGATTCGTGCCGATCGCCAAAACGCCGAGATATTTGCCCTCGGACACCAGCGGCACAAATACATCCGTCACCTCACCATCCGGAGTGAGATGCTGGCGTACCAGCGGATGATCCGTGCGTTCTGTAAAATCTTCGGGCAGTTGAATTTTGCGCTGAATCGTTAGCGAGTTCTGCACCTGAGCATCGGAAAAAGGAATCCCAAAAAAGATGTTGCCGTCCGCATCGGCGTAGAGCATATAGCGAATGCTGGCAGTGCTGCTATAAAAGCGATGCGAAAAGCGAGCCAGTTCCGTTCGATTCTCCTCGTTTATCAGGGGCGCAACGTTCGCCGCCATCAGTAAACCCAAATCGCTGCCGAAGCGCGTATCGTTCAACCGCGCATCCATCTGGATTGTATTGACCGCCCAGAAGGTTAAGCCACTCATCACGATCGACACGACCAAAGTAGCTGCCGCCATGAGTTTTGTCTGGAGGCTAAAACCAGACCACCAGCGACGTAGAACATCCGGAATTTGGGCAACGAGGGATGACACGGTGAAGATTATGAATAAAGAACAAACTGCGAAGCATCATAACAACTTGTTTCTGTCTTCGCGTTTTTCTTCATCTTACTTCGTCTTTACGCGGCTACCAATGTCACGGCGGTAGTACATTCCCTCAAACTGAATGCGATCGACCGCTCGATAAGCCGCCTCGATCGACTGATCGAACGTTTCACCGATCGCCGTGACTCCAAACACTCGTCCACCGTCTGTGATTAATTGCGCTTGCTTTAATTGCGTTCCCGCATGAAACACAGCCGCTCCGGTTTCTTCTGCCGCTTGGATGCCGCTGACGGGTAGTCCCTTTGGATGGCTCCCCGGATAGCCACCGGCAGCCACCACCACGCAAGTTGCTGCACCCGATTTCCACTCAATCTCAGGAAAATCTGCAAGTTTCTGCTGGGCGCAAGCGTACAAAAGCTTTTCTAACGGCGTTTCAAGCAGCGGCAAAATCGCTTGCGTTTCTGGATCACCGAATCGACAGTTAAATTCGATCACTTTTGGATCGCCTTCAGGCGTAATCATCAATCCTGCATACAAAACGCCGCGATAATCGATCTTGCGATCGCGCAGTACCCGAATTGCAGGTTCGAGAATTTCTTGCTGAATTCGATTCATCAACTCTGGAGTTGCGATCGGAGCCGGAGCGTAAGCCCCCATGCCGCCTGTGTTCTCTCCGGTATCGCCTTCGCCAATCCGCTTATGGTCTTGAGCAGGCAATAGTGGGCGAATCGTTAAGCCATCGGTGACAGCCAAAATTGAGACTTCTTGACCCATCAGGCATTCTTCGATCACAACTTGGCTTCCGGCTGCACCAAACTGACCGGAGAAACAGGCAGCGATCGCGCCCTCTGCCTGCTCCACAGATTCGGCTACAGTCACCCCTTTTCCGGCAGCAAGTCCATCGGCTTTAATCACGATCGGCGCACCCTGAGCGCGGACATAATTCTTTGCCGACTCTGCATCGGTGAACACCTCAGCCTTTGCGGTTGGAATTCCTGCTTCTTGCATCAACGCTTTTGCCCAAGCCTTACTCGACTCGATTTGTGCTCCCGCTTGAGTCGGCCCAAACACTGTTAAGCCTTGCTGTCTTAGAAAGTCTGTAATTCCAAGCGAGAGCGGCAACTCAGGCCCCACGACCACCATGCCAATATTGTTCACCAGCGCATATCGCGCCATGCCCGCAAAGTCGTCGATCGATAGCGGCAAATTACGGCAATTTTTCAGAGAAGCCGTGCCGCCATTGCCCGGAATACACACCACTTGCTGTACCTGCGGAGACTGCAAGAACTTCCAAGTTAGAGCGTGTTCGCGCCCACCATTGCCAACGACCAAAATTCTCACAGTTTCCTCGCTCAGGCTCTTTTTGAATGAATCTAACGAACAGCGCGATCGATTTAATCACACCCAGTCCAGTACAAATCTTAAGCCTAAGTGTAAAATCTTCGATACACAGAAATGATAATTTTTAGGTTTTAACTTCTAATTCGATGAAGTTGTAGAAGGTTTGCTGTATTGTGCTGAAACTTTTCGATAACCTGAGATTCTGGTAAAGAAAGACCTAAGACATCATCATGACCCTACTGCGCTACTGGAGCGGAATCGCAGGCACGATCGTCTGTAGCTTGAGCATGACACTCAGCATCAATGCGGCTGATCCCCCGGCAAAACCGCAACTTCCAGACCGATTCTACAATCCTTTAGAGCTAAGCACGCCTGACCCCTTGCTTCCCGGTGGCTTAAACCGCCCGCTGCCCGAAGCTGAGAAGCAAGCGCTGAGAACGGCACTTGATCGACTCGACACGGAAGCCGGCGCAAAACTGCGATCGGGCGATTCTTTGGGTGCGTTTGATATTTGGAATCGTGAATTACGGTTAAGGCGAGCGCTGGGATTGCTCGAAGAAGTGCAGGCGTTAGGACGAGTCGGAAATATCGCTTGGGTGCAGAACCAGCCGAATCAGGTGAGGGTTATCACAAATCGACTTTCGGCTATTCAAATCCAGATTCAGCAACCGCAGAACAATCAGCCCGTACCGCCTGATCGCGCACAGATCCTCCCCGGTTTAGGACTTGCATTTCAGCAAGTGCGATCGCCCGGACTGGCGCTGAAGGTTTATCAGCAGATGTTAACGGAAGCGAGAGCGCGTCAAGATGCTGCCGCCGAACTCAATTTACTCAACACGATCGGGCAATTGCACCTCAGTTGGTTTGATTATCCGGATGCGATCGCAACTTATACAGAACTCTTAAATATTGCAAAGGCGCGTAACGATGCTCAGAACGTGACGGCGAATTTAGCTCAGCTTGCCTATATTTCTGAGCAAGCCAAACAGCCCGCTCAGGCGATCGCCTACCAACAGCAGTTAATTGACATCTATCAGCGTGATCCTCAGCAAGCCAAATTGATTCCCGCACTCAAACTGCGACAGGCGGATAATTATGCGGCAACAAATCAATTAGAGGCAGCAGAAAAGGTTTACCAAGAAGCGTTTGAACTTGCAGCACCGCTGTTACAGTTTGCCTACGCGAGCGATGCGCTCCGAAAATTGGGAGCGCTATATCGATCGAACAATCGCCTTGATGCGGCGCTGCAAGTTTATCAATATCTCGCAGGCGTCCAGCAGCAGGCTTACGATACGTTCGGCGTGATGGATGCCTACGATCAAATTGGACAAATTCAGCTTCAGCGCAATGCACGAACAGAGGCGGCGAATGCCTTTCGTCAAGGGTTAGAAGTGGCTCAACAAATCAACTACAGAGTGGATTACTTTACCGAACAACTCCAGAAGATTCAGGCGGCACGTTAACAAAAAGGGCGGCACGATCGTGCCGCCCCTAAACTCTTGATGAGATTCAACCTACGCCATGCTATTTTCGATCGCCCACCGCGCCAACTCGGTGCGGTTGTGCAATCCGGTTTTACCGAGCATATTGCTGACGTGGCTTTCGATCGTGCGTTGACTCACGTTTAATTCTTCGGCAATCTCACGATTCGCCATGCCTCGCGCCACAAACTGAACCACCCTTAATTCAGTCGGCGTTAATTCCACATCAAACGGCACCTGAATCTTAGGAGCCGTTTCGCCGCCTTTGGCATCCTTATGCTGAATCAGACGCGAAGCCTGCTTGAGCGAGGATTCCACCTGTGCCACCAGTTCTTCTGGCTCAAACGGCTTCACCATATACACATCCGCGCCGATATTCAGACCTTTTACTCGGTCTTGGCTCTGACCTTTAGCAGAGAGAAACAACACTGGAATCCAGCTTGTTTTGGGGTCTTGGCGGATGTTGCTTACGAGTTGATAGCCGTCCATTTCTGGCATCATCACATCGCAAATAATCATATCTGGGATATCTTGCTCTAGGACTTCCAGCGCTTCCCGCCCGTTTTCTGCGGTGACGACTTCGTATCCCCGGAACTCCAGATAATCTTTAACCAACAGAATTAGGTTAGGGTCATCATCAATCAACAGCAAGCGTCTGTGATTCCCTGAACTGGTTTCCTTCATGCTGTGCTACTCGCTCTGCCTGAATCTAAATCAACATTTACACAAATCGACTTCATGACTGAGCTATCTTACCGATTCTGAGCGTTCAGAGTCGTGTATTTCGGCTCAACAGTACGGATTATTCTGGCTGATCGGACTCGAAGTTGATTCAAGAACTGAAACCATCCAGATTTTTATCTAATCTATATGTCATGCGCCATTATATCCGACTCGTCAAGAAGTTAAACTTTTTTCGGATGCAGCCGGGGCAGGGGGCAACGATCGCGATCCAAGCGCATGGACTATTTGCTACAAAATCAATCTAGTAGTGTTTAAACAATCTCGGAAATGAAGTGAGAGTGATTGATTTTGACGATCGTAAAGCACGAACTCTCTCAACATTTATTAATTTTCACTCTCTTAAAGGTTTAGTTTTTCTTAGTCAGAAGCTACCGGATCTTCGTTCTTTTTAGAAGGGTTTTCTGGTTGCGGAAGCGGATGTCTCAAAAGAACAAACTCTTCAACAATCCGATTGCCAATCAGGTGTTCTTGGATAATCCGTTCAATCACTTCTGGCGTAACGGAGTGGTACCAAACGCCATCGGGATAGACGACTAGAATCGAGCCGTGATCGCAAACCCTTAAGCAGTTTGCTTTGGTGCGAAACACACAGCTTGGACGCTCAGCAGTGGGCTTGTCTAACTCTAGTTCTCGTAAGCGTTTTTTCAAATAGTTCCAAGCTTCGATCCCCGCTTCTTTGCTGCAACATAAGGGCTTTGTTTGATCAGCGCAAATGAAGATATGCCGATCGATGCGATCGAGTCCCAAGGTTTGAATACAAGTTGAAAACGAGTCAGATGCAGTCATAGATACCTATTCAAACAAGAAATACGCAAATCAGCACGATCGCCAAAATTATGTAGAAAGTCAGATGCAGCGATTCCCCCGAAATTACAGGATGAGAGCAAATTCGATTACTCGCGTTCATTGTTCTCATACGCTTAGACCCAATGCTACATCGTAAACTGATCCATCCGCCAAAGCACATTTATCCACATGATCCTTGGCGGTGGGTTGAAACTGAGTTCTACCCGCAACGCCTTGCCCAGATGGAAACTTTATTTTCTACTGCTAATGGCTATGTCGGAATGCGTGGGGGGTGTGAGGAAGGCAATCCGGTGGCGCAAAACGGGACATTCATTAATGGCTTCTATGAGTCGTATGAGATTGAGTATGCGGAAGCGGCATATGGCTATGCGAAAACCGGACAGACGATCGTCAGCGTGACTGACAGTAAGCCGATTAAGCTTTATGTTGATGATGAACTATTTTATTTGCCGACTGCAACTTTGTTGCAGTTTGAACGCGCTCTGAATATGCAGACGGGGACGCTCGATCGAGAAATTCTCTGGGAAACGCCGTCGGGAAAGCAGGTTTTGATCCGATCGCAGCGATTGATATCGCTTGTGCAGCGTCATGTGGCGGCGATTTCCTATGAAGTCACTTTGCTCAATGCAGAAGCGCCGATCGTCATTTCTTCGGAAGTCCGCTACGAGCCAGAAGGCGGTAGCACCAGCAACGATCCAAGATTGGCGAAGAAGTTTAAAGAGCGGGTTCTCCTTCCGCAACAACAGTCCAAGCGCGATCGCCGATTGATTCTCAGTCACCAAACTCGAAATAGTCACATGACAGTTGCCTGTGGTGTCGATCATCAGTTTGAGACAGACTGTGCTTATGAGTACACCAGCGATTGTTCTGAAGATGATGGCAAAGTGGTCTTTAGCATTGATGGAAAGCCCAATGCAACGATTCGATTGATCAAGTTTATTACTTACCATCATTCGGGGCGCTGTTCGAGTCAGGAATTGCACGATCGCGCAGAACGGACGCTCGATCGAACGATGAAACAAGGCTTTAATGCACTCCTGAAAAGCCAATGTGACTATCTCGATGATTTTTGGTATCGCAGTGATATTGAGATTGATGGCGCACCCGATCACCCCGATGAAACACCAGAGCGGCTACAGCAAGTTCTGAGATTTAATCTGTTCCACATTTTGCAAGCTTCGGCGCGATCAGAGGGAGCGGGAATTCCATCAAAAGGATTGACCAGCCAAGCCTATGATGGACATTACTTCTGGGATGCAGAAATCTATGTGATGCCATTTCTAACTTATACGGCACCCTCGATCGCAAAGAATCTATTAATGTTCCGCTATCAAATGTTGGATCAAGCAAGACAGCGGGCAAAGGAAGTAAGTCAAGCAGGGGCATTGTTCCCCTGGAGAACCATCAACGGGGAAGAAGCTTCGGCTTATTATGCAGCAGGAACGGCTCAGTATCACATTGATGCTGACATTATGTATGCCCTAAAAAAGTATGTAAAAGTCACGCAGGACGATGAGTTTCTTTGTCAGGTTGGAGCAGAGATGCTCGTGGAAACAGCGCGAATGTGGTTTAGCTTAGGATTTTTCTCACCGCGATCGAACAACCAATTCTGCATTCATGCAGTGACAGGGCCGGATGAATACAACACTGTGGTTGATAACAACACTTACACCAATTTGATGGCAAGAGAGAACCTTTGGTATGCTGCCAAAGTGGTGCGACAACTGCACAATGAGTATCCCAATCGCTTTGCTGCGCTAGCTGCAAAAATTCAAGTTGAACTTTCAGAAGCGGATGACTGGCAAAGAGCAGCCGACTCAATGTATCTCGCTTTTGACGAGAAGCTAGGCATTCACTTACAGCACGATGGATTTTTAGAACAAGAAGTTTGGGACTTTGAGAACACACCTGCTGAGAAGTATCCTCTGCTGCTTCACTTCCATCCTTTGGTAATCTATCGACATCAAGTGATCAAGCAAGCTGACATTGTGTTAGCAATGTTTTTACTGGGGCATGAGTTTTCGCGAGAGCAAAAGCGCCAGAACTTTGAGTATTATGATCCGCTAACGACAGGTGATTCTTCGCTATCTGTGTGTATTCAAAGCATTGTTGCAGCAGAAATCGGCAAAATGGATCAAGCGATCGACTATGCCCGCTATGCCACCTTGATGGATTTAGGCGATGTGGCAGGCAATGTAGAAAATGGATGCCACATTGCCTCAATGGGCGGGACTTGGATGGTGTTAGTGTATGGATTTGCAGGCTTACGCGATTCTGATGGAGGATTTTCGTTCCATCCTCGGCTACCAAAGACCTTAAAGCGGATGAAGTTTGCGCTGATTCTACAAGGGCAGCGGTTAGAAGTTGAGATTACGCACGACAAAGCAACTTACTTGCTGCGAGAAGGAACGAAATTAACGATCGAGCATCAGGGCGAAACCATTGTTCTGGGCGCGGAAGAACCTGTATTGATGGCAATTAAACCAATCGACAAGATAGAAACTTGCATTCAGGATCAGTCTAGGTAAATAGAACTATGATCGGCATTCTAAACCCAGGCAACACGGCACTTGTGATCTCATCACCCGGAAACAATGTTGCGACTAGCGCGAGGGTAGCGGATTCTCGGCGGTAAACCTCCATCTGTTGAGCTTGCCAATCAATGATCCAATACTCTCGCACTCCTCGCGCTGAATAAAGGCGGAGTTTGAGTTCGCGATCAATAATTTCATATCGTCGGTCATCCTCCGGAGGTAGCTCTAGATCTGCGATCGTCCACCGCATCCGATCAGTAATGGGTTGATTCATGCTCTACCTCACTGGTTGCAATATCTTGATCTTAACAATGACTCAGAACAAAAAATAACGTTGCGCCATGGGTAAAACCGTTGCAGGTTCGCAAGTTAATAGTTCGCCATCTGCCCGAACTTGATACGTCTCTGCATCTACTTCCATGTGAGGGAGTGCATCATTCAGTTTCATATCGCGTTTGGTCAGACTGCGAATTCCAGAAACGGGAACTAATCGACGTTTCAAATGCAGCGAATCTAAACTACCTTTCTTCAACGAAGCCTGAGAAACAAACGTAAGGGAGATGGGCGCGATCGCTTGACCAAAACTGCCAAACATCGGACGCATATGTACAGGTTGCGGAGTCGGAATACTCGCATTTGCATCGCCCATCTGTGACCAAGCGATCATTCCTCCTTTGATTACCATTTCTGGCTTGACTCCAAACATTGCAGGTCGCCACAGACACAAATCGGCTAACTTACCAACTTCAACCGATCCAACGTGATCCGCAATGCCATGTGTGATTGCAGGATTGATCGTGTACTTGGCAACATAGCGTTTGGCTCGGAAATTATCATTCCGATCGCTATCCTCTGATAATGCTCCCCGTTGTACTTTCATCTTGTGTCCGGTTTGCCAAGTGCGAATGATCACTTCTCCGATGCGCCCCATTGCTTGCGAGTCAGAAGACAGCATACTAAACGCACCAATATCATGCAGAATGTCTTCGGCTGCGATCGTTTCTCGGCGAATCCGCGATTCTGCAAAGGCAACATCTTCAGGAATGCTCGGATCAAGATGGTGACAAACCATCAACATATCTAAGTGTTCATCTAGCGTGTTTTGTGTGTAAGGTCGAGTCGGATTGGTCGAGGAGGGCAATACATTCGCCTCACCACAAACTTTAATGATGTCTGGAGCGTGTCCGCCGCCTGCACCTTCGGTGTGATAAGTGTGAATGACGCGATTTTTGAAGGCTGCGATCGTATCTTCAACAAAGCCTGCTTCGTTTAGGGTATCGGTGTGAATGGCAACTTGCACATCATAGTCATCAGCCACGCTTAAACAGGTATCGATCGCCGCAGGTGTGGTTCCCCAGTCTTCGTGCAGCTTCAGTCCCATTGCGCCCGCTTTGATCTGTTCTTCGAGTGCATCCGGTTGGCTCGAATTTCCCTTGCCTAAGAATCCTAAGTTCATCGGGAAGGCTTCTGCCGCTTGCAGCATTCGATGAATGTACCAAGGTCCGGGAGTGCAAGTCGTGGCATTCGTTCCCGCAGCAGGTCCTGTTCCGCCACCAATCATCGTTGTAACACCCGATGCGATCGCAACTTCGATCTGTTGCGGACAGATAAAGTGAATGTGAGTATCAATTCCGCCTGCGGTGAGGATCAGGCCTTCTCCGGCGATCGCTTCAGTGCCAGGGCCAATAATGATCGTGACATCGTCTTGAATATAGGGATTTCCAGCTTTACCGATCGCATGAATCTTCCCATCCTTAATTCCCACATCTGCTTTCACAATGCCCCACCAGTCAAGGATCAGCGCATTGGTAATCACTGCATCAACCGCACCCTCTTCATTGGTAATCGGCGATTGTCCCATGCCATCGCGAATCACTTTCCCGCCGCCGAATTTCACTTCATCCCCGTAAGTGGTCAGGTCTTGTTCGACTTCGATGATCAGTTCAGTATCCGCAAGCCGGACGCGATCGCCGACAGTCGGGCCAAAAGTTTCGGCATAGGCGCGGCGATTCATGCGATAGCTCATAAGGCAACCCTCGGAAAATTCTCGGTTGTTTATTATCAGATGGATTTAGAGCAGATGCAGAAGGCTTTAGGATTTTGACTGATTTTGACGGGCGATCGTGGGTGATTCAAGTTTTGCGACAGAATGATAGAGTAAATCGTCTTTGAAGAGGGCGAATGATGTCGATTTATCTAGGTTTTCAATGGGATATAGAAGTTAGAAATCGCTCTGGTCAACTTGTCGTAGCGGTTGAAGTGAAAACCAAACTGAATGCTGCACCAGATTGGGCTGCGAAATTTAGAAGTAATCTTCTCGCTCATGAAGAAGCTCCAAAGGCTCCATATTTCCTGATGGCTTTTCCCGATCGTCTCTTCCTGTGGATTGAATCTGATGGTCAATTAGATCGAGAACCAGACTACATCATTGATGCTGTTCCAATTTTTCAACCTTATTTTGAACGAACAGGAATCCAGCCTGAGCAAATCTATGGCGACAGTTTTACGCTGATGGTTGGTGCGTGGTTAAGCGAACTGACGCTTTCAAAAAATCTTGCTGAAACATCCTATCAATCACAATCCTGGCTGATTGATTCTGGTCTCTATTCAGCCATCTCTGGAGGACAACTTCAGTATGAGGAATTGGCGTGAATATTTACGTCGAAACGAACTTTATTCTGGAATTGGCTTTTGAGCAGGAACAGTGTACAAGTTGTGAATCAGTTTTAAGTCTGTGCCAAACTGGTCAGGCAGGGCTAATCATTCCGGCTTATAGTTTGGCTGAACCCCATGAAAAGTTGAGCCGTCAAGCCATTCGTCGCACGAATTTGCAGCAACAACTGAATGCTGAATTAGCTCAACTTTCACGGACAGTCTCTTATGGCGATCGGATTAGGAATATTCAAGATGTCTCTGATCTCATTACTCTAAGCAATCAAGAAGAGCGACAACGATTCAATCAAATTCGATCGCGCTTAATCAGCCTTGCTGAAATTATTCCACTGACTTCCGACATCTTGCTTGAAGCCGCATCCTGTGAGCTAACTTATCAGCTAAGACCTCAAGATGCGATCGTCTATGCTTCTGTGGTGGATCATTTGCAGCAGAATCAACCCCAGCGATCGTGCTTTCTCAATCGCAATGCAAGAGACTTTGATGATCCCAATATTATTGGTGAACTCAATCAATTGAATTGCCGAATGCTTTCCCGATTTGATCACGGATATCAGTTTATTCAGGCACAACTGCGATCGTCATAAAGTTTGCAGAATTTACCGATGGCTTTAGGATTTTGAAAGGAAGATCTTAAACTAGAAGTAACTATCTGAAAATCTTGATTGCTGAAGTATAAACAATGCAAACGGGATTAGGAATTGCGGAGCTTTTATCGGAGAAACGATCGCAGATCCTAGAAGTCGCGGCACGGCATGGAGCATTCGACATCCGAGTATTTGGTTCAGTTGCGCGGGGAGAAGCGACAGCAACCAGCGACATCGATTTTCTGGTTAACTACGATTTGGAAAGGATTTCGCCTTGGTTTCCTGGAGGGCTAAAGCTTGATTTAGAAAGGCTTTTGCAGCGCAAGGTTGATGTTGCAACGGTGGATATGTTGAAAGAACGGATTCGAGAGTCTGTTCTTTCAGAGGCAGTGCGGTTATGAGGCGAGATGATGAACGGTTGCGGGATATTTTGGTGCGATCGCAGCGATTGAACGGTACGCGAATCAAGGAAAGCAGGCGTTTGATGCACAAGAACTGATTCAAGTTTGGATTGTTCATCATCTTCAGGTTATTGGAGAGGCAACAAATTCATTATCAGTCGAATTGATGAATCAATACTCCGAAGTGCCGTGGGTGCAAATTATTGCGTTCAGGAACATTGTGGTGCATGAGTATTTCCGGGTGTCGCTGAACTTAGTTTGGGTGATCGTGCAGAACAACTTACCTAGTTTGAAGGATACGGTTGATAGAATGCTTGTGGAGATTGATGATCTCTAAAAGGTTTCATCAGAGCAATGTGTAACTTGTAGAAGTTGGGTCTCCACGACAGTCATAATTACTGGCTTGTTGAGCTTCTGGTGTTAACGACAGTGATCACAGTGACCACAAGCAAAGTTCTCAGCATCCTGCTCAAAGCCAAACGATCGCAACACAAACCTCCACCGACAGCCTTTAGTGCTGAGATAGTCTTTCATGGATTGGGTCGAATTGTGCGAAGTCTTCAATCGCTTTTGTTTAGACTGAATTTCATAGTGAAAAGGATCAGTCCAAGTCAGTTGATTTGCATTGTGCAGAAGAGAAAGCGCGATCGCTGCTCCCTTAAACTCTCGCGCTACCACATCAATATTGCCTTGCTGCGGTAGCTTCGGAATTAATTGCTGTGCTTTGATAGCTTGATTGCGTTCCTGAGTCTCAAAGAACTGCCAGCGCTGACGATCTTCTAAATCAAGCCAACTGCTTTTGAGTAGAACCGCGATCGCAGCTTTTCCATCTCGTCCTGCTCGCCCAATTTCTTGGACATACTCACTCATCAGCAACGGAGCATGATAATGTACAACCCATCGAGTTGCAGCTTTGTTAACTCCTAGACCAAAAGCGCAAGTTGCAACCACAAACCGTAACTGATCGTTCAGCCAAGCCTGTTCAATCTGTCGTCGATCGGTTGATTTTAAGCCTGCATGATAAGCTGCAGTTCGATGTCCTTGTTGAGTTAACCATTCTACGAGTTCTTCAGCATCTCGACGCGATCGTACATACACTAAGCCTGAGCCAGTTTGAGCGCGAATCACCTCTAATAACTTTTGTCTGCGCTGTCTCGGCGTTGAAACAGGTTGAACCTTCAAGGTTAGATTCGCTCGATACGGACTCACTCGAAAACATTGCGGTGCTTCAAGTTGTAAAAGGCGTTGGATGGTTGCTTGAGTTGCTGGGTTTGCAGTTGCCGTAAAAGCCGCGATCGTAATGCGGTTTCGATGGTTCGATAAGGTCGATCGAGCAGCCCCCAATCGATAGTAAACAGGTCGAAATGTCTCACCCCACTGAGCTAAACAATGCGCCTCATCAATGATTAGTGAATTAATCTTAAGTTCGGGATTGATCAAGCGCTGCCAAACGGGTGGACTTAGCAGTGTTTCGGGGGAAAGATACAGTAAGCGATGAGTTGCAATAGCATTTAGAACTTGTTTGCGTTGCCAGCTTGAAAGTTCACTGTGGAGCAGTGCTGCTGGAATGCGTTTTTGCTGTAGCTCTTGGACTTGGTTTTCCATCAGTGCAACCAAGGGAGAAACAACGATCGTTAATCCTTGCTGCATAATGGCAGGAAGCTGAAAGCACAATGATTTACCGCCACCTGTGGGTAAAACAATCAACGCATCCTGCCGAGCTAAAATCGCTTGAACGATCTCAAATTGAGGAAACCGAAACTCTGAATAGCCCCAAATTTGCTTTAGGCGATCATGTAAGAGTGGCATCATCCTACACACCGCCAAAAAACCAATGATCCACGAAGCTCAGACCAAAATACAACCCCTGCACCCGTGGATCATTCAATTTCTTCATTTGGTAAATTCTCGCGATCGTACCCACTTAACGTAGACAGACCCACGCAAGAAATCGCACCGTCGAACTATTTCACCGTCAACATATTCGCTAACTCTGCATGAATAAACGCAATATCTGGATCGCGCTGAATTGCGTGATAATAATTCTGCTCTAACGTCGATCCGGTTTGCGACGGTTGCATCAGTTGACGAGTTTGAACGAGTAGCTCATCCGCTTGAGCCAGTGTAATCGGCTCCTTCGCGCTCAAAGCTTCATCAATCTGCACAATAAACTGCGAAATTGGTCGCAACCAGGCAAACCATTCACTTTCCAGCACCAACTGAAAAAACTCCGTATTCGATCGAATCCGTCCATACTCCTGCTCATACCTTACCCGCTCTCCATCGAGCAGCGCTTTATGCAGACGCAACAGGGCAAACCGCACCTGTCCCAATCGTTGCAGCGTTGAATCAAACTCAGTCAAAGACATCCGGCAACATCTGGTAAACACCATCCCCATCTTGTCACATCCGAAGCGAGCAGACTGTCCAGTGCCCGATTGATTTCAATAGAGATTCTTCTACCCCAACGATTAATCTTAAAGTTTATTGAAAGTTTTGTCCGAGCAGATAGATCCTCAACGGAGCAAAACCATAATATCGATCAGCCATTCATTGAGATTCAGTATTTATGAACCTTTCATCCAACCTGCTCTCGACTTTGCTGGGTTTGGTTGCGGCCAGCAGTCTAACCGTGCTGCCCCAAAAGGCGATCGCCCAAAACACGACACCCTATCCAGCAGAAGCAGTTGAAGTGTTTACGAAAACTTGCGTTGAGCAAGGGGACAGCAAAACCATTTCTTCCGAGGCGATGCGTCAGATTTGTACCTGTAGCATCGAAGAACTTCAGAAAACCTATTCGTTTGAGCAATTCACCCAAATCGGCAACAGCATTGGACAAGGCAAGGCTGCACCAGAAGAATTAAACTCGATCGTTCAAGCCTGCGTCGCTGAGGTAATGAAAAAGTAAAAACGAGATTCAGCACGATATTTAATTTGTGAAGCGGGGCGGGAAAACTAAAAGCGTTAATTAGCCATACCGCCCCAAATGTTTAACGCTACAGAACTCTTAATTGATGATTTTGTTCAGAAGCTGAAGGAAGGCTACCATCGCACGTATGGCGGCTGGAAGTCTGATTATGAAGATATCATCGGCTGGGTTGGGTCGATGGCAATGGAAAATATCGCAAATAGCGATGCGCTTTATCACAATGTTGAACACTCGATCTTGGTGACTCTGGTGGGTCAAGAGATTTTGCGAGGTCGGCATATTCGCGATGGTGGCGTGTCGTGTGAGGACTGGCTCCACTTCATTATTTCGCTAGTTTGCCACGATATTGGCTACGTTCGGGGAGTTTGTCGGCAGGATAGACACAATCTGTATGCAACTGGACGCGATGGTGCAATGGTGGCAGTGCAGCCCGGATCGTCGGATGCGGCGATGACTCCCTATCATGTCGATCGCGCCAAACTCTTCATTGATGAGCGATTCGGTGGACACAAACTGATCAACGCCGAAATCGTTAAGCAGAATATCGAGTTAACGCGCTTTCCGGTTCCCGCTGCCGAAGATCACCAGGACACGATGAACTATCCCGGCTTGATTCGCGCCTCAGACTTGATCGGGCAATTAAGCGATCCCCGCTATCTGAAGAAAATTAGCGCCCTCTACTACGAATTCGAGGAAACAGGGGTCAACAAAGCCTTGGGATACCGTCATCCTGGAGATTTACGCAAGAATTACCCTAAATTCTACTGGCAAGGCGTTTATCCTTACATCAAACACGCGCTGTACTATCTGTCGCTGACGCAACAAGGAAAGCAAATCATTGCGAATCTCTACTCGAATGTGTTTGTGGTTGAACACGAACCTGCGGATGATTATTGGATGTAACTTCAGGTAGAAAGCCGCGATCGCATCCCACCCATTCGCCAAATCAGGCGGCAGAATTAAAAGGTACTCGATCGCGGCTGCTCATGGATCGTTTTTTCTCCCCTATTCAGCAATTTCTCATTACTTGGTTGCTGATTCTAGTCTCTGGATGGCTGACGCTCAACGCCCTCACTTATTTTGGTGAACTGATTAGCGTTCTAGTCACAGCGAGCTTGATTGCTTTTATGCTGAACTATCCGGTTTCGCGGCTGAGCCAAGTGCTACCGAGAACGATTTCGGCTGCGATCGTTTACCTATTCGCTGGCGTAATTTTTGGGGTGGTGGCGGTGACGATCGCGCCGCCAATTCTTCAGCAAGCGCAACAACTCGCAGCAAATTTGCCAAATCTGATTGCATCAGGACAAGATCAAATTTCGGAATTTCAAGCGTGGAGCCAAGCGCGGCATTTAGGCTTTGATTTGTCGTTTCTTGAGCAGCAGTTCTCCGCTCAACTGCAAGGACAGGCGCGATCGCTCGCTTCAACCGGAATTGGCTTGGTGCTGGGCACGTTTAACTGGGTGCTGGATTTTATTTTGATCTTGGTGATCTCGTTTTACTTGGTGCTAGATGGGAAGAAGCTTTGGAACGGGATCACGGGCATTTTTTCGCAGCCGATTCGGGAAAGTCTAACGAACTCCATGCGCGATAGTTTACAGCGATTTGCATCCGGTCAATTGCTGTTAGGGCTGTTTATGGCAGTGATGCTGTCGATCGCGTTTTGGTGGCTGCGAGTGCCGTTCTTCCTAGTGTTTGCCGTGTTTATCGGGGCGATGGAAGTGATTCCGTTTATTGGGGCGAGTTTGGGAATTGCGATCGTTGGGATTTTGGTGGCGTTTATTGATTGGTGGTTAGCGATCGAAGTGGTCGGGGTTGCAATTGGAATTCAGCAGGTAAAAGATAATGCGATCGCGCCTCGGATTTTAGGAGAGTTAACGGGGTTCAGTCCCGTCATCATCCTCATGTCGCTGCTGGTAGGTGCTAGAGTAGCGGGATTATTGGGTGTGATTTTGGCGATTCCTTTAACCAGCGTCGTTAAAACGACCGTCGAAATTCTCCTCAATCCTGACTTGCCGCCGCAGCGGGGCTCGATCTTCTCGGAAACGGTGGAAAATAGCATTCTGGAGCCCATGCTCTCGGTTGAGCCTGACGACGAACCGAAAGTCACAATCATCGTCAACGATTCGCGTTAACCCCTATCTTCTCTGACCTATGGACTGGTGGCTGAAACTCAAAAGAAATCCGTTAGCCAAGCTTGGAGCGCTGCTGCTGCTGCTGTTCTATTTCTCGGCGATCGCTGCCGAGTTTGTTGCGCCCTATAGCCCGTGTGATACGGTGTCGATTACCAGCGGGGCTTGTAAGCCTCAAACGGATGGTGCATTGTTACCCCCGACGCAGATTTATTGGACGGATCAAAATAATCGCTTCATTGGCCCGCACGTCTATCCAACCACGCAAGGCCCGGTAGATGTGAATACGGGCGATCGCGAATTGCGGGTCGATCGGTCGAAGCCTTCACCGCTGAGATTTTTTGTGCAAGGTGAGCCTTACCGCTTTTTTCAAATTCGATTACCGTTACCGACCCAGGTTTCACTCAGCGATCCGAAGTTTGAAGAAATTGAACTGTTTCCAGGGATTCCTGGCAATCTGCATTTGTTCGGCACGACTGGCGAAGGGAAATTTAATTTATTAGGGACAGATGAGCAGGCGCGGGATTTGTTTAGCCGCTTGGTGTATGGCGGTCGAATTAGTCTCAGTATCGGATTGGTGGGGATTGCGCTGTCGTTTCCGATCGGAATGTTAATCGGCGGAATTTCTGGCTACTTTGGCGGCTGGATTGATGGGGTGTTGATGCGAATTGTCGAAGTGTTGATGACGATTCCGAGCATTTATCTTTTGGTGGCAC
This sequence comes from Cyanobacteria bacterium FACHB-DQ100, assembly GCA_014695195.1. Lineage (NCBI taxonomy): Bacteria > Bacillati > Cyanobacteriota > Cyanobacteria bacterium FACHB-DQ100. The sequence continues at coordinate 225,090 of JACJNW010000039.1, forward strand.
TGGCTGCGGTGTTGCCACCGGGATTATCGAGCGCTCAACGGTTTTTGCTGATTATCTTCATTACGTCGTTTATTAGCTGGGCAGGATTGGCGCGGGTGATTCGGGGGCAAGTGCTTTCGATTAAAGAGCGTGAGTTTGTGCAGGCATCGCGGGCAATGGGTGGAAAATCGCTCTACATTATTGTTCGGCATGTCCTACCGCAAACCGCAACCTATGTGATCATTTCGGCAACGCTGCAAATTCCGAGTTTTATCATTGCGGAATCGGTTCTGAGTCTGATTGGTCTTGGAATTCAGCAGCCTGATCCGTCCTGGGGAAATATGTTGTCGTTGGCAAGCAACGCCTCAATTTTAGTGCTGCAACCCTGGTTGGTGTGGCCACCTGCTGTTTTGATTGTCTTGACGGTGCTGGCGTTTAACCTGCTTGGAGATGGATTGCGCGACGCGCTCGATCCCCGGAGTTTGCAGCGATAGTTCCAAGGCGCGATCGCGCTTCTAGTGTCGGGGTGCGTACATCATCACCAACACACCCATGAGCGCGATAGCGCCTCCGAGCCAATCGTAATAATCGGGACGAACGCGATCGACGATCCAGCCCCAAGCGATCGACAACACAATAAACACGCCCCCATAAGCTGCATAAGCTCTGCCAAAATTGACGGGCTGCAAGGTTGGTACAACTCCGTAGATCGCTAAGATAAGCATTCCAACCGCTGCAAACCAAACGCTTTTTCCTTCACGCACCCAGAGCCAAAATAGATAGCCGCCCCCGATTTCACACAATCCAGCTAAGACGAAAAACAATAGAGACTGAAGCATCGGTTTAAACATGCAGATTCTTTTCAGTATTGCTCAGGATGCGGTGTTGTAAGTTGAGTTTAAGTGTTTGTTCTCGGTGTGCTAATGGATCGATCGAATAAAAAACAACACACAACTGAGGCTCATAAAGCAAAAAAGCTCAGTTCAAAAGTTTATGAAACCGAACTTAGCAAGTTACAAGCCGAACTGGTGAAGATGCAGTATTGGATCAAGCACACCGGATATCGGCTGGTGATTATCTTTGAAGGGCGCGATGCGGCGGGTAAAGGGGGCACGATCAAACGCATTTCCGATCCGATGAATCCGCGTGGGTGTCGAGTGGTGGCGTTAGGAACGCCGTCCGATCGCGAAAAAACCCAATGGTATTTCCAGCGCTATGTAGAGCATTTACCGTCAGCAGGTGAGATTGTGCTATTTGATCGCAGTTGGTACAACCGCGCTGGGGTCGAGCACATCATGGGTTTTTGTACCGAAGTGCAGTATCAAGAGTTTATGCACTCCTGCCCAGAGTTTGAGCGAATGCTGGTGCGATCGGGGATTATGCTGCTGAAATACTGGTTTTCGGTGAGCGATGAGGAGCAAGAGCGGCGATTTCAATCGCGGGCAATTGATCCGATGCGGCGATGGAAATTGAGTCCGATGGATTTGGAGTCTCGCGATCGCTGGGTGGAATTTTCCAAAGCAAAAGATACAATGCTTGCTCACACAAATATTCCTGAAGCGCCCTGGTTCACGGTCGAAGCGGATGATAAAAAACGTGCTCGTCTCAACTGTATCAGTCATATTTTGAGCAAAGTTCCGTATACCGATATGACTCCTGAACCGATCGAGCTAACGCCGCGTCAGGCTGCTCCCGATGATTATGTTCGTCCCCCGATCAATGAACAATTCTTTGTGCCCTCGATTTATTGACGCAGCTACAACAGAATTTTCAGCGCTAAAGAAAGTCCTGGAACGACATCTTCACCGCTTAAAGTTGCAGATTCAGGATATTGCGTGATTGAACCATCGGCGCGATAGACAAAAGGGGTTTTGTTTTTACAATCAATTAGCCATCCTAAGCGCACCCCATTCTCGATGTACTCCTGCATTTTGGCTTTTAACGCTTCGAGGGAGTCGGATTTCGATCGAATTTCAATCACAAAATCAGGTGCGATCGCGATAAATTTGTCTTCTTGCTGTTTCCAATTTTGAGGTAATCGACCCTTCGCGACAAATGCCGCACCTGGAGAGCGGATTGCTGTATTTGCCAATCGAAATCCAGTGCTAGAACTGAAAACGTTTCCTAATTCTTGTCCATGAACGTGAACGTAGAGAAAGCTAATCGCAGACGCTTCTCGATCTCCTGAAATTCCCCCAACCGGTGGCATCGTGACTAAACTCCCATCTGCGTTACGTTCAAATCGCAGTTCAGGATTTTTGGAACTCATTTGCATTAGTTCTTCATCGGTAATCTCAGTAAAGGCAGGATGTACCATTAGCTTGTCCAGAATGCAGCGATACTCTTGACTATAACAGGGAAGTTTTGGATTATCGTCTGATGAAATATGCGATCGCGCTCGGTAGCAATTTGGGAGATTCACGCTCGATTCTAGAATCTGCATTAAGTCGATTAGAGGGTGTGATTGCGCGATCGTCTTGGTATCAAACCAAAGCAGTGACGCTTCCCAACAGTCCGTCCCAGCCCGATTATCTCAATGGCTGTGCGATTCTTGAAACTGACTTAGAACCCCTAGAACTGCTCGCAAAGCTTCAGCACATTGAAAGCGAATTTGGGCGGATTCGGCAGCAGAAATGGGATGCTCGTACCCTTGACTTAGATATCCTTCTATTTGAAGATGGAATCTTTCAAACGCAAATGCTAAATATTCCGCATCCGCGTATGAGCGATCGGGCCTTTGTGCTGGTGCCTTTGGCTGAAATTGCTCCGGATTGGCAGCATCCAGTGTTGAATCGATCGATCTTGGAACTAGCGCGATCGATTGATGCGTCTGATGTGCGAAAGCTCTAAATCCTTCACCTCGTTAAGTTTATGTCCTTCGGATCAGAACCTCCTCAACTCCTAAAGCAGCGCCTTTTGTACAAAGGACGCAAGTTTAACTTTGAAGTCAACAGTTTACGATTGCCGAATAAATCAGAGGGCGATTGGGAATGTATTCGTCATCCGGGCGGTGCATTGGTAATCCCAGTGACGACTGACGGCAAGCTTGTGCTGGTGCGGCAGTATCGATTTGCGGCAAAGGGACGATTGTATGAGTTTCCGGCAGGCACTGTTGAACCGGGAGAAGATCCGCTCGAAACGGTGCAGCGCGAGGTTCAGGAAGAAACAGGCTACACCTCGGAAAATTGGAAGAAGCTTGGACAATTCTTTTTAGCTCCGGGCTATTCGGATGAGATTATCTATGCGTTTTTGGCGACAGAAGCCACTGTGGTCGAGAATCCGCCTGCTCAAGATGAGGATGAAGACATGGAAACAGTGTTAATGACACCGCAGGAAGTCGAGAGTGCGATCTACGCTGGAGATATCGCGGATTCTAAGTCGATTTCTAGCTTCTTATTAGCGCGATCGTTGTTACTCGGTTCGTAGGTTATGTCTGATTTGATTTTGTTTTGGCATCGTCGGGATCTTCGGGCTTCAGATAATTTGGGGCTGTCCAAGGCAAGAGAACGATCGCCAAAAGTCGTGGGCGTGTTTTGCCTTGATCCGTTGATTCTCGATCGCGATGATGTTGCGCCTGCCCGGGTGAAGTATCTGATCGGCAGTCTGGAATCTTTGCAGGAGCGGTATGCGGCGGCAGGGAGTGAATTACTGATTATCCAGGCTGATCCGAAGGAAGGGATTCCGAAACTGGCACGATCGCTGAATGCTAAAGCGGTGTTTTTGAATCAGGATGTCGAGCCGTATGGACGCGATCGCGATCAGGCAGTGGTCACTGCGCTGAATGAAAGTGGAATCGAAGTGCAGCGATTTTGGGATCAACTGCTCCATTCACCGGAAGACATCAAATCAGGAACAGGTTCGCCTTATACGGTTTATTCCCCGTTTTGGAAGAATTGGAGTAGTCGATCGAAAGCGTCTCCCGTTGCAGATTTGGCAGGGGCAGAAGGATTGACCGATGCCGAGCGGGAACAAGCAGCAGGGATCATTCCGCTTCCAACAGTAAAAGAACTGGGCTATGTCTGGGACAATCCCTTGATGCTTGATCCCGGCGAGAAGGCGGCAAAGGAGCGATTAGAAGAGTTCTGTGCTTCGGCGATCTATCAATATCAGGAACAGCGAAATTTTCCGGCTCAGCCTGGGACTTCGCTTTTAAGTGCGGCGCTCAAGTTTGGAGTGATTGGAGTCCGGACGGTTTGGGCGGCGACCGTGGAAGCGGCAGATCACAAGGGCGAAACCGATGATATTCGAGTTTGGCGGCAGGAGATTGCTTGGCGCGAGTTTTATCAACACGCAATGTATCATTTCCCTGAATTAGCCGAGGGTGCTTATCGTCCGGTGCTGAAGACGTTTCCCTGGGACAATAACGAAAAGTATTTTCAGGCTTGGTGCGAAGGGCGGACGGGATATCCGATTATCGATGCGGCGATACGGCAGATGAATGAAACCGCTTGGATGCACAATCGCTGTCGAATGATTACGGCAAGCTTTCTCACAAAAGATTTGTTCGTGGACTATCGCTTGGGTGAGAAGTATTTTATGCAGCGGTTGTATGATGGCGATTTGTCGTCGAATAACGGCGGGTGGCAGTGGAGTACATCGAGCGGCATGGATCCAAAACCGTTGAGAATCTTTAATCCGGCGAGTCAAGCGAAAAAGTTTGATGCGGAGGCGGAGTATATTCGCGAATGGTTGCCAGAGTTGCGGAGCGTTGACACTGAGAATTTGCTTTCGGGCAAGATTTCGCCGGAGGAGCGCGATCGAGCCGGATATCCCAGACCGATCATTGACCACAATGTTCAACAGCGCAAATTTAAGGAGCGGTTTGCCGCGCAGAAGGCAGCGACCGGAGATGGCGGCGGGGATTAGTAGACCTCTTACATGAATTGTCGATGCCCTCACCCTAACCCTCTCCCCAGGGAGAGGGAACAAGAATTCTAGCTCCCTTCTCCCCCAGGGAGAAGGGTTGGGGATGAGGGCTGTCTGGATTCATGCAAGAGATCTTGCGAGTGTTCAGCAGAATCAAGCATTCAGAATTTGATTGAGAGTCAAGGTTAATTCGGGAAAGGTACGAGAGAGAATACGATCGTCCTCTTTAAACGCCGTGGATTGGTAAACGCCTGACTCATCTAATAAATAAACAAAAACCGTCGGCGTTTTGGGGTTGCCTAAGTAAGTTCTGCTGCCGATCGCTAGATAATCAACGATCCAATACTCAGAAATTCCCATTCGTTGATATTCATCGAGTTTATCGATGTAATCGTCTTCCCAATTGGTTGAAACCACTTCTACGGCTAATTGAATCGGTTCTTGTAAAGCGGCATAGGCAAGCCGATTCGATCGCCACAACGCTAAATCAACAACGCTTACATCTGGATTGCGCCCATGCTCTTTGCCTGCTTGCGTTTGTGTGGCTAAAACAATCCGATCTGAAACTTTGTAGTTTAACTGACGGAGTTTTACTTCATCTTTCATTGCATCAGCAATAAAATCGGCGATGTCCTCGTGTTGTCTTGTGGCTAAAATTCTCACGATTTCCCCATCAACGAGTTCATAGCGCCCATCTTCGGGATATTGCTCAAGAAACTGATCAAAGGAAAGCTCTTGTTTGGCAGCGATCGTCATTGCGATACGTCCTCCTGTTTCCAATGCTCTCAATCTGTAGATTTCAGACGACTGGTAGACCTCGATTCTAGATCAAGCTGAACTTAACCCTATCAAGGTTTCCTACGACTTGAGGCGCGATCGAGCCGGATATCCCAGACCGATCATTGATCACAACGTTCAACAGCGCGAATTCAAGGAGCGATTTGCCGCGCAGAAGGCAGCAACCGGAGATGGCGGCGGGGATTAGTGATCGTTATTGTGCTGAATCAGATGGTCTAACAAGCGATCGAGCTAAAGTGGGCGGCGGTAAATAACCCTGAAACGGCACGAGCCTTATCCCGTCCGCTCCACTGTGTTGCTAATCGGCTCTCTACAGACTATTTAGCAGCAACAAATTCCTCTACGGTTAATCCAGCATTGCGAATCAAACTTCGCAAGGTTCCTTTCGCCACTTCGCGGTGATCAGGAATCGAAAGCGTGACAAGCTCTTCGTCCTTTGTCATGATGATGTGGCTTCCCGTCTGACGCACAGCCTCCCAACCTAACGACTCAAAGACGCGCACCACTTCGCGCCCACTCATCACAGGTAAAGCAGAACCCATTAGGCGACAACCTCAACCTGATGAGTTTCTATCGTCAGCGGCATTCCACGCTCTGCCCGAACTTGTAAACAAGCTGCAATTGCATCTTTAATATTTTCAAGGGCTTCTTGTTTCGTCTGACCTTGACTCACACATCCTGGAATACTGGGGCACTCAACGACCCAAACTCCATCTTCGTCTCGATCGAGCGTTACGTTAAATCTCATATCTGCTTGCTCAACAAAAGTTAGCTCTTTCGATTTTACCTTGCTGTTTTTTAGTGTTCAGAAGGTAGTCAGTATAGTTTTACTCGCTCCGAGCGAGATCGTCTGAGTTGCGACCGCTCTCCGTTGAGCAATTTTTGCCCATCGTTGCACTGTTTCAGCGATCGCGAGCACTGTTTTAATGCATCGTTGAGCTATTTTAGCGATCGCGTGAACTGTTTTAGTGATCCGGAGCGCTGTTTTAGTGCATCGTTGAGCTATTTTAGCGATCGCGTGAACTGAAATAGCGATCGCGAGCACTGTTTCAGTGATCCGATGAACTGTTTTAGTACATCGTTGAGCTATTTTTGCTCATCAAACCCGTGTTTACCGCTCAACGTTGCGCTTTTCTTGAGAACGATCGCGCTAAAAATACTGAGCTTTCAACTCGCTTTCTTAGCACGATCGCGCTCCATTGCTTCTAGCCTTCAATCTGCTCCTTCGCGAATCGCTTCCGCAGACGATTGACCCCACATAGCAGAGCAGAAACCGCTAACCCCGGAAGCGGCGTGAAGCCGAAGGGCACGGGCGTTGCAATGTCAAACTGGAGATTGTCAATGGCTGCTGCACCGTTCACATTACTAGCAACGATCTGGATTTCATCGAATCCACTAGCTGTAAAGCCATAGAAGTTGTTGCTTGAAGTGGTATTCGTATTAGCAGTAAACGTTTCTACCAGCTGCCCGTTTAGCAGAGCAGTGATGGTTGAGGTTCCTGAGTTCGTCACCATCGCGAAAGATGCACCAGTTTGAGGGGTGCTGAATCGGATAGAAAAGGGATTTAAGGGACTGCCACTACTAAAATTTGCTAAACTTCTGCCGCTGATATTAGGAAATCCGCCACCGAAGGCGAAAAGGTTGGAAAACGTGACACCTGAACTGGAATATTGATTAGTAATTGCAGTCCCATTAGCAACAGTCAGATCGTTGAAATCGATCGTTTGAGCCGGATTTGAAATTCCAGATGACGCTCCATTAATCGCTAACGCATGAGCCGGGGCAACATCAACACTCGAGGCTGCGATCGCGATCGTCGCTCCGATTTGAGCGACGATCGTACTCCTCACAATAGAATTCATCGTTTAACACCTAGCTAGGGGAATAAAACTATTTTGTCGATCGCCCAACTTGCGACATCCATAGTTCTACTCACCTTTTCCCTGCATCTTTTGAGAAAATACGGGACATATACCCAAGCCAATTTCCGTCCTATGCCCTTTTCTCAAATCACTGTTCAAGACCTCGCCCAATGCCTCGACAATCCCAACATTCAATTCGTCGATGTGCGCGAACCCTGGGAAGTAGAAACCGCCTCGCTCCAGCCGTTTCAAAACCTGCCGCTCAGCCAATTCTCCGAATGGTCAGAGCAAATTCACAGCAAGCTCGATCCAGAAACGGAAACCTTAGTGCTTTGTCATCACGGAGTACGATCGGCGCAGATGTGCCACTGGCTAACTCAGCAAGGATTTACTAATGTAAAAAACATTTCCGGTGGAATCGATGCCTATTCCGCGGCGGTCGATCGCTCCATTCCCCGGTATTAGGACGATTCCGTTGGTTTTGCTACGATGCGTGACCCAAATCTAAAGTAAAAATAAGGGAAATGCTATCTTAGTCTCAATCCGATAAAACGCGATCGTTCTTGAAAATGTCCTTAAATCCTCCGCTTAATAACCGTCAACAACGAGTTCTCTGGGCAACCGTGAGGCATTACATTGCCACGGCAGAACCTGTGGGATCAGGCGCATTGGTCAGAGAGTACAATCTCAGCGTCAGTTCTGCCACGATTCGCAATGCAATGGGACACCTGGAAAAAGTCGGACTTCTGTTTCAGCCGCACACTTCAGCAGGTCGAGTGCCCTCAGATTCGGGCTATCGGATCTATGTCGATCAGTTGATTCAACCCTCGCCAGGAATCGCTGTTCAACTAGAGCAAATCCTGAGCGATCGCCTCAACTGGGACAAATGGAGCTTTGAAGCCGTCCTCAAAGGAGCCGCACAAATTCTTTCAACTCTAAGCGGCTATATTGCGATCGTCACCCTGCCAATGACGAACACAACGCAAATCCGGCATCTTCAACTAATCCAGGTTGATTCGGCTCATGTCATGCTGATTCTGGTAACGGATACTTACGAAACCCAATCGGTCTTAATGGAGATACCGCCCTCGGATCTTGATGCCGAAAGCGTCGATCGAGAGTTGAAAATTCTTTCAAACTTCTTATCCGAACAGTTGCGCGGTCGATCGCTCTCAGAAATCCAGCGGTTAGACTGGGGCGAACTGGGGCGGGAGTTCGATCGCTATAGTTCGCTCTTGACTTCTGTGCTTTCGGATCTATTACACCGCCTAGCGCAATCGGCTTTACCGTCGCAGTTGATGATTAGCGGCGTTTCGGAAGTGCTAAGACAGCCAGAATTTTCCGAACTGAATCAAGTGCAAATGATTCTGCAACTCCTTGAAGAAGAACAAGATCAGCTTGTGCCGCTCATTTTTGATCAGCCCGATTCAGACGGTCGGCGCGTTTCGATTCGGATTGGTTCAGAAAATCCACTAGAGCCGATTCGGGCTTGCTCATTAATCTCATCGACCTACAATCGCGGAACGGTTCCCGTCGGAAGTATTGGCGTTTTAGGTCCGACTCGGATGCTATACGAAGATACGATCGCGCTCGTCGAAGCCACCGCCGATTATCTGTCGGAAATGTTGAGCTAGAACAGCACTACCAAGAGCCAATGACAACCGCATCGCCTGAAACGAGAATTCGATGCGGTTGTCATTGGGACTGATTCGAGCCTCTATCTGGGTGATTCAGATTTCATCGATGACATATCGATCGAGAAGCGGTACTTCACATCGGACTTGAGGAGTCGATCGTAAGCTTCATTCACCTTCTGAATCGGAATCACTTCCACATCGGCGGTAATATTGTGTTCCCCGCAGAAATCGAGCATTTCCTGAGTTTCGGCAATCCCACCGATATTCGAGCCAGAGAGATTGCGCCGTCCCATAATCAGACTGAATGCCGCAACCTCTAGCGGCTTCGGCGGTGCGCCAACCAAGGTAATATTGCCATCGCGACTGAGCAAATTAAGATAGGCGTTAATATCGTGAACGGCAGCGACCGTATCGAGAATGAAGTCAAAGCTACCCGCGTGTTTCTGCATCTCGTCGGCATTGCGAGAAACGACCACTTCATCTGCACCCAGACGAAGTGCATCTTCCTTCTTGTCCGGTGAAGTCGTGAACACCACCACGTGAGCACCGAGCGCATGAGCAAATTTCACGCCCATGTGTCCCAATCCGCCAAGACCGACCACACCAACCTTCTTACCTTTGGTCACGCCGTGGTAGCGCAGGGGCGAGTAAGTCGTGATACCTGCACAGAGGAGTGGCGCGACTCCTGCAAGATCGAGATTTGGGGGAACGCGCAGCACAAAGCGCTGATCGACCACAACACTTTCGGAATAGCCGCCATAAGTGACCCTGCCAAGATGCTTGTCTGGAGAGTTATAGGTGAGCGTGACATTGGGACAGAACTGCTCGAATCCTGCTTTGCACTGGGGGCAGGTTCCATCTGAGTCAACCATGCAGCCCACTCCCACAATGTCATCGGGCTTAAATTTGGTCACTGCTGAGCCGACTTCAGTCACTCGCCCAACGATTTCATGTCCGGGAACGACTGGATAAACCGTAGACATGAAGCTACTCCACTCATCCCGGACTGTATGTAGGTCAGAATGGCAGATGCCGCAAAAGAGGATTTCGATTTGGACATCATTTTCGGTCAGATCGCGCCGCTCGATCGTATCGGCTGTGAGCGGTGAGGTTGCACTCGCAGCCGAGTAAGCTTTTGCTTTGTACATGAATTAATGCTCCGCTGGGTTGACTTCTAATGCCTGGTATTTTTCAGCGAGTTCGTCCGACTCAGCGATCGCAATCCCTGAGCCTGATCGGTCACTTCGTTTAAGCATTGCAGCGCATTTAGGCTGCGGAGATATCCCACTTAGGACGCACTTGTGTAATCAAATCTAATACCGAAAATATCCTAGTCGTCGCCAGTATTGTTGCACTCGTGATTCCCATTGCTGCCAATACTCATCGATCGCACTTGGCTCAAACCAAAAGATCTCCGCAGGCGTTTCCGGAATCGCAACGACCAGCAAGGCATGACAGAGGTTGAGGTTATACTCGCGATATAGCTGGTTCACGGCTCCACAATACGCTACTAACTGAAGTGGATAATCATACAAGCGATCGACCGTTTTCTTGGGTCGATCGCTTGTTTTCCATTCACAAATGCAGGGCACGCCTTCATAACTGGCAACGCAATCGACCACTCCGGCATATCCCAATTGATCGTGAATCACCACCCCTTCAATCAATCGCACTTGCTCGATCGCTCTTAACACAGGTTCAACACTCTCCCAATACGGGCGAATCGTCTCTGGACAATCGACTTCCTGCCCTTGCAGGAATTTCTGAATGTAGCGATGCGTTCCGGTGCCGCGCCGACTCGCGGTTTTGGTAATTTCTGCTGCCTGCTCAACTCCAACGCGCTGCTGCCAGTTAAATAAGCGCTCTCGGTCTTCACGCGGCTTTGTCGCATTCAGAATCGTGGTCACACTGGGAATACGATCGCCATTCGCATCGACATAAAACTGTTTGCCCGCTTCTCGGACAGATTTGGACGCATAGCGCGGCAGTTCAGACACCATTGATTCCTCAAAAATTGCTCTCGATCGTACCTAAAAAATCAGGCGTTGAATCCCTCAAATTTCTAGCTTCTTCAACCACTTTGAAAACTGTCCTAAGTTCAGAAACTTCTGCGGAAACCTAACGGTCATTGTTGAATATAAAGCGTAGAGAATTGAGCGAAAATGCTGCACTTCAAACAAAGTTAAAGATAGTTCTTTAGCCGGATGCAGGAACTTTTTAGCTCATTCAAACATCTACGTAACTAACAAGAAAAAACTCTCTCACGCTTGGGAACGGCTACCTATGTATAGCACTGTAAAATCTGGCTTAGCTTTGACTTTGGCACTCGGTACGATCGCAGGTGCAGCAGCTCCAATGATTATGGTAGCACCTGCTTCGGCTCAAGCAGCCTTCTCTGATGTTGCTTCGGATAACTGGGCTTCTCCATTTATTCAAGAATTGGCTTCTCGTAACATTATTGCTGGATTTCCTGATGGCACATTTCGCCCGAATGATCCAGTGACTCGCGCTCAATTCGCTGCAATTTTGCTCAAAGCATTTCCGAATGCGCCACGAGTAAATACACCGATCAATTTCTCTGATGTTCCCAGCAATTATTGGGGACTTCAAGCGATTCGGAACGCCTATGCAACAGGATTTCTTGCAGGATTTCCAGGCGGAACATTTCGACCGAATGACAATATCCCTCGTGCTCAAGCTTTGGTGTCTCTGTCAAACGGTCTGAGATACGCCAGCACTCAACCTGCTGACTCTGTGCTTCAGGTTTACACCGATGCGTCCAACATTCCTGGCTATGCTCGCAACAGCATCGCCGCCGCCACCGAACGCCGCATTGTCGTCAACTACCCGGATGTCCGCTTCCTCAACCCGAACCAAGTCGCAACCCGTGCGGATGTTGCTGCCTTCGTTTATCAGGCATTAGTCAGTTCTGGACAGGTCGCCGCAATTCAATCGCCTTACATTGTCGGTCAAGCGCCAACGCAGCCTCAAGCGATCAATATTCCTGCTGGAACTGCAATCCCGGTTCGCTACGATCGCGCCGACAAGATCCTGCTTGCGAAAAACGAACCGCAACCCACCCCGGTTACGCTCACCGTGGCTCAAAACATTGTGACCTCTGACGGAACAGTTTTGATTCCATCGGGTAGCCAAATTGCTGGTCAGCTCACGGTTTCTCAAGGTGCAGCCCAGTTCACCGCCTCGGAACTCATTCTGGCGAATGGTCAGCGAGTCGCGATCGCGGCAACTTCTGATCCGATTACAACGACAGAAACGGTGCGTCGTGGTGCAAGTACAGGCACAATTCTTAAGGATGCGGTGCTGGGTAGCGCTGCTGCTGCGGGAATTTCTGCCGTCACTGGCGATCGTAATATTCGCGCCGAAGAAGTCTTGATTGGAACTGGAGTCGGTGCTTTGGCAGGGCTGATCTTTGGGGGCGATCGCGTTGATTTAATTTCCATCCGTCCTAACTCGGATCTAAATCTCCGCCTCACCAGCGCCTTGACCTTACCGCGCTCCTAACCCTTACCTGTGAGGGTTTCCTCAACTTCGTTCTTCAGCAACTTCACAACAAAACTTGTTCCTCGCTGCGGGGGGTGGTCGTCTTGAGCGATCCAGCCCTCGCTTTTTAATGGGCTAAACACCTGAATCGACCCGTGCATTTGTTCAATCAGTCGGCGAGCGATCGCTAGCCCCAATCCTGTCCCTGGAATATCACCATCCGCCTGCACTCCCCGATAATGCCGCTCAAATAACCGCTCTAAATCTTGCGGTGGAATTCCATATCCCGTATCGCTGACCCAAACATTCACATAATCGTCCCTATGATTTGCCCGGATATGCACCTCTCCGCCTAACGGTGTATATTTCAAAGCGTTATCGATTAGATTACTTAATACCTCACGCAGCGCCCCAGGATTGGCAGAAACAAGGGGGAGGGGGTTTGGAACTTCGGTTCTAAGTGCCAGCCCTTTTTCTTGCGCGATCGCGCCTGCCGTTTCAAGCAGTTGCAGCAAAATCTCATTCACCAAGCAGGGCATCAACTCCAGACTAGAAGTGGTCAGCACCCCTGCGGGCAGCAAAGGAATCGGACGACTCACCAGCGAGGCATCCTCCGCCAACACATCCACGGAATCGAGGTCGATCGCCTCGTCAAACTGCTGTAAAAGCTCCTGTAAACGATCGCTTTCCCGCAGAATACTGCCTGCAATCTCACGATTTGCATCGGTCGCCTGCATCCGCTTGACCAACAGCTTTCCAAACGTGCGGAGTGCCGTCAGTGGACTCTTTAACTGGTGCAGCAAATTATCCAACACATCATGCTGCTGAGATTGCCTTGATCGATGTTGGCGCTGAGCCTGATCGAGCCACTGCGCCCGCTGATCCATTACACAAGCCAGCGATAATGTATTAGCAATGCGCTCTACCTGCGATCGCTCCCAGGTTGTCCAAGGACGATCCTCACGCTCGGTCACGAGCAACCCGAACACTAATTCTTCATGAATCAGCGGCAAAACTAATTGCTTTGGCTGAGTTAGTCCGCTCGATGTCGTCACCTCTGGATACGACTCAACGGCTGCCGGAAGCGCCAGCCGATTTGATCGCTCCAGCGTCCCAGCCGCTTCTGGGTAAGCTGCAATCGGCATCAAACGCGCTTGAGAACTCTCAACTAATTCTTCCGTCAGATAGATTACGCTGAGCGATGCCCCCAGTGCCTGAGTCAATAACGCAATTTGCGATCGACACAACTCAATGAATTCGCTACTTGTGGGCATTAGCATCTCTTCTTCGGCAGATTTTGGAAAAATAAGGATTGACGATAAGTAATTTTTCTTATTAATTTAGTAGATAGCTCCGATCCCCAACCTTTTGCATCCGTTTGTCTTAACTTTTGTGAGTGTAACTCCACTCCTTTTGATGACCTAGCAGGAATTCGGAAAAAGAAAATTAAGACTTTGTATAGATGCGTTAAGAGAAGTTGAAGTCTAGGGCAGGAGCTGATATAGTTGCGACGGGTTTTGTAACGATCATTACAAGTTTCGGCAGTTTGGAACCTAAGGAGGTAAAGGGTTTGGCAAGGAGACGTAAACGCAAGAGTCGGCGGCGGCAGGAAGGAAGACGGATTTTAGAAAGCGTTCCTCAATTTAGCATTGAGTGTGGCGAAGATAAACCCGTTACTGCTGCTCGCAAATTCATTCACTCTGAAGGCATCGTGCCGCCCGCGCTGTTGCTGGTCAAGAGAAACGAGCATACCACAGATCGATACTTCTGGGCAGAGAAGGGATTATTTGGCGCACAATATGTGGAAGAAAATCATTTCTTATTCCCCAGCTTGCGAACCTCTGAAGATGAAGTGGATGCTGTCGTTGTTCCGTCCCGGAGCCGATAGACGTTTTTGCCATTGGCAGAACCTTTAAATGGCTCGGCTTATCGGTCTTTGCTTGCTCTGAATGCGAAGTGCAACTGTAGCTAAATTTTGTTACAGGTTCAGTTGAGCAAGTTAATATAAAGCATTCATCTGACAAAAGCTCCCTTCAACGCAACGAAGGGAGCTTTTACATTTGATCGGTCTGACGGTGCTAGATCCGAAGCAGAGCTATTCTGATTTCAGTTCTAAAAATCGCTGCAACTCCGCTAACTCATCCCGGTGTGCCTTTACAGTAATCACGCTCTGCGATGCGGCATCTAGACTCGGCTCTACTCTAAGCGATACCTGCTCAACTCGCCCTGCCCCTTTCCAGTAAAAGACTCCTGCCAAGGGCGACAGGAGCAATAATCCAAACCAAAAATTTGACCAGTCGGGCAGCACCATCGAGAGGATGAGCACAAAGCACAGTACACCGATCGAGGCAAGCAAGGACAGAAAGACTGCTAGGAACACGCTAGGGCGAACTACGCCTTCAAATGTAACCTGATTATTCGCTGCGTCGATCGCCGCCACTCGATAAGAGCGCTGCCCGAAGTAGGAGCGCAACTGAGACAGCAGAGAATCTTCGGATTGGTCAGACAGCAAGCGCACCTCCTGAGTTCGATCTTTGACTGAGGCGCGAATGAAGAAAAACAGCCCAATCATTAATAGAACGGTGAGAAGAAGCGTTGAGGCAATTACAGGCTGAGTCATGGCGCAACTAAAGAGCAATCCCAATTACACCATCAGTTTAGACAACAACGGGACATCGATAGAACTCCGCTGCTTATTTCTCAGCCCCACTAACCTGGGGAATTCCTGAATTCTCGTGCGCGGTTTCGCGTTTAACGGCATATTCGCGCCAGAGTCGAGCAAGATCCTGTGCCTGCGGCATGGCTTCAGATTTAATCTGATACATACGGCGGGGACGACCCCGACCTTCGACTTTTTTCCAGTAGCCTGTGACCATTTCTTCATCTTCAAGAAACTTTAAGGCACTGTAGAGAACTGTGTCCGATAGTCGATACAGCGGATATTCTGTTTCAAGCAGTTGAATTAATTCAGTTCCGTAAGAATCTCCCCGTAAGAGGACGGCGAGAACGTAACAGACCGCCAGTTCTTTATTGAGATAGAAAGGTGGCGGATCTTTGAAAAATTGGTAAATATCCTCAAATTTCATCTGTCTGATTCCAGGTATGCGACAAATCACTTGCTTGAGAAAGCGACACGAAGATCGAAAACTCAGCTTTGCTTCCTAGATTAACAATCACATATCGGAGGTTGCCGTCCCTCTAAAGGGTTAATCCTTCAGCGTGAAATATTAAACTGGCTCGAATTGCAACTTGGCACAAGCACACTGAACAACTCCACAACTCAAATGACAACTAACATTTGAATTGATATTTAAGCTGTCAGCCTGAATGAGCTTCACAATTCGATCGCAGACTGAGCGAATCGGCATCGCTTTGAGTTAAACAATTTTAAGAAATCGGTGCTTAAGAACATAGGGCAATATTCAGTCTTCATCTTGACTGCACTGTGTAAATAGCACCCAGCAGCCTATGCGCTTTTCTTAAAACAGCCATTTCATTAAGTTGCTTAGCTTCTGCAAATTGTACCTCTCGATTCTAAACTTGAAATTCTAATTTGTGGGTTAGGAAGTAAATTTACAATCGCTGTATCATACGGAATTCAAGAATTTGGCGATATTTGAAGAAATATTTAGATTATTCGCAATCTTGGCAGATTTACGATCGACAGTCGCCCAAATTGATAACGCAATCTAATCTCTGCTTAGTTTGACCTCTTATCAGTTCGATCAACTTTTGCCAATCTACAAACTTGCTGAATTTCAACGAAAAATTTTAGTCCACTTGTGACCGTCAAAACCCAAAATTTTAGCTTGTCGGGTTTAAATTGGCAGAAGTTTTTTAGAGAAATCGCTAGAATTCTCATTAATCTTAGGGGGCGAAGCGATTAGGAGGATTATTTTTAGACCGCAGACTAAAAATATCCAAGCTGGAGTAGCGAGTAGACGAATGCCTCCAAGAAAAGTTCCCAAAGGCTGCGGGTCGATCGTTGCGTGAGCGATCGCGAATCTTGGAGAATCAAACTAAAACCGCCGCCCCAGTAATCGCTGCTTCACACCTTCAGCAATCTTTTGACCGAGATACTCAGGAATTAAACTTTCATTCGGGCCTAATAAGTACAAAATTAGCCGCGTTCGTCCACGCCAAACGAGCAAATTCGCATTCACGACCAGCAAATCTTCCTGCCAGATTGCGTACATCACTTTGTAGAACAATCCAGGCTGATTATCTGCTTCAATTAGCAGCGCGGGCAGGTGGAAGACTGGATCGACATAGAACTCAGTCTCAACCTGTTCTAGTCCTGCATCCAGGTTAAACTCAACAGCCAGCATTTCTTCGACTTCAAACCGTCCCGCCAAGGCTTCTCGAATCGCCCGACAGACATTTTCAGCCGTCTTGTCTGTCAGGGCTTTGCCGCTGCGCGACACAATCAGCTTAATAAACACCAGCATTGGTGGGTAGATTTGCCCATACAGGCTGAGACTATGAATTGTCAAGCCATAAGCTGCCAAAACCCCGAAAATATCGCTGAGCAAAAAGGACTGGTTGCGGTAGGCAAAATGCAGCGCACTTTTTGTTCCCTCGGTTTTTAGCTCGATCACGGCTTGCTTTGACTTATACAGTTGATAAGCCAATCGGAGATTTTGCAGTTGAATTTCGCTGCTGACGAACTGCTCATAAAACTGCGGGAACGCCCGATTAAAGCGCTTTAACAGTTCTAACGTAGAGGATTTTAGACCCAAAGCCATAGTGGAGGAGACCGCTGCTCAACGACACGCAGATAAATAAGTCGAAACTAAAAAATATCGATATGGAGACTGACAATTGCTAACATTTCCCCAAAATCAGGAGAATGCAACTCAAATCCGAGAGATATACTAGCTATTACTGCTTCACTGTGATGACCTTGGCATGGGTTTTTGGAAAAGCTTATTTAGTAGCACGGATGCTTCGATCGAGAAACCAGCCTCGACGGAGAGTTATGTTGTCCCCGGATCAACAGAAGGAACAACGACAGGCGATCGCGCCAACTCGCGGGTCTTTTTCTCAACAGAGCGAGAGATTGATCTTTACGAGCTAGAGGAGCTGTGCGATGCGGTGGGCTGGTCGCGTCGCCCCTTGAGAAAGGTGAAGAAAGCGATTCAGCATAGCTTTCTAGTGGCAACAATGTGGGAGCAGCGGGGTGCGTCGCGGCGACTGGTCGGATTCGCGCGGGCGACTTCTGACCATGCGTTTAACGCAACGATCTGGGATGTCGTAGTGCATCCGGATTTCCAGGGCAAGGGGCTAGGGAAAGCGTTGATGAAGTTCATGATTAAGAAGCTTCGGAGCGAGGATATCAGTAATATCACTTTGTTCGCTGATCCGCATGTGGTCAATTTCTATCGAAATTTGGGATTCATGCAAGATCCAGAGGGAATCAAAGGAATGTTTTGGTACCCGGATTAAAGTGCAATCCGGGCATCTGCATTTTCAGAGTTCCCCAGACTGTGAAGCAGGGATACGATCGCGTAGATGAAATTCTTGAATTACCGTAGGCTTCGCGCTTGATGAATCCACAAGCCGATGTAATCTGTCGTAGGACAGAGATCGCGCCGTTGCATCGTGGAAACGTAAAGCCGCAGCAGTTGGCGGTGGAGTTGACCGATCGAAGTTTGCGCCAGTTGTGGGGGCGAGGCAATGCCTGCGTGAAGGAGCAGTCCAGCGTACTCACAGCCCACACTAGGGATACGGGCGAGGTCGGCAAGGGCAACCCATTTATTCAGTTGGCGAATTGGCACTTGCAGTTCAGTTGCTAAAAGGTTTCTCTGATCTTGCGTTTTACCCAGTCTAAACAAGTCTAGCGTTGTGTGAATGTGACGATCGTTCAGTCGAGTTGCATCATCGGCAGCAAGACCCGGAAGTAGGTCGATCTCCCAGCTTGCCGAGGGAATGCCTGCTGATTTTTTCGATGGCTTTGCGGAAGAATGCGTCACGGTGTCCTCGAACAAAATTAGAACATTTAGTTTAACAACTCGAACTCTCCAAAGCAAAGTTGTAGCGAGTTTACTTTAGCTTGTGATAGAACTAGAGATAGATCAGATGAGCTAACCTCTATCATTTGATAGGGTATCGAAGCCTTCAGAAAACGAATAAAACTTTCATTTACAGTTGTACTTTCTAACAGTTTCACGATCGAGATGGTTCGTTAACAACAAATTCCTTAGCATTGCCACTTAACGATGAACACCGAACTGACATCAGACCTTAAACCGATTCGCTGCCTCGACGATGCGATCGAACGCTGTCAACGCCTTGGGATGCGTCTCAGCCGCCAGCGTCGATTTATTCTCGAATTGCTTTGGCAAGATCAGGAACATTTATCGGCGCGAGAGATCTACGATCGCCTGAATCGCCAGGGCAAAGAGATTGGGCATACCTCGGTCTATCAGAATCTAGAAGCGCTGTCCGAGCAGGGGATCATCGAGTGTATTGAGCGATCGGATGGGCGACTGTATGGCAATGTTAGCGATGCTCATAGCCATGTGAATTGTCTGGACACGCAGCAGATTTTGGATGTTCACATCGAGCTTCCTGAAGAAATCATTCGACAGGTAGAAGCAAAGACGGGTGTGCGGATCACAGAATATCACATTGATTTTTATGGCTATCGAGCGCAGTAGAAATCAACGAGTTAGAGTTATTTTTTACAGCGATCGTCCTTTCTTTAGAACTGAAAGCCAGAAATTCATTAGCGAGTCTGTGAATTTCATTTTGTCAATTTAGCCATTACGCTGCTTGCAAATTGTAAAGAATTGTAAGTGGCGTTTTTGTCGTAACTCCCGGAAACGCTAGTTTTTCGTGCGGAACTTGTAAAAGCAATCCGCATCAAGGGTTCCATTGGCAAAATCGCCTGTAGAATATCCGAGACTCTGACCCGCCGCCTGATAAAGGTTCGCAGCGACAATGGCTAGAAAAACCACTCCTCAATGGCTTCAAGGGCTTCAAGCATTCCAGAAGCCGAAGTCTACAAAATCGCATCCGCCTACTTCGACCGATCGTCCGCCTGAGAATTCTACCGCCCTCCTTGAGAGCCATCCGCCCACGCAGCCAAAACGCCGCAAATCGCCCCCCAATCAGCGTAAGGTCGCCAAGATTGGTCAGCGGGCGACGAGAACTGCGTCTTCAGCCACACGGGCGATCGCGCGGCGAACGGCAGCGATCGCGAGTGCTTGGAAATGGCAGTTGATTTGGCTGGGAATTTTAGGTGTTTTTGGGGGGACTGGAGCGATCGCGTTCTGGTGGCTGTCGAAGGTTCCCCCTGCGGTGGACTGTAAGCAAGTGACGGCACAATCGCTTGAGTCAGAGCAATTGTCTTGCGCTCAGCAAGCAGCGCAATCCGGTAAAGCCGAGCAAATTCTGGCATCGATTAATCTGGTCAAGGATTGGACAACCGAGCATCCCCTGTATGCCCAATCGCGATCGCTGCTGCAAGACTGGTCGAATGCACTGCTGATTCTGGCGCGGGATCGAGTTGGACAGCGAGATATTAAGGGGGCAGTGTCCTTAGCCAATCAAATTCCGAAGACGAGTCCGATTTACAAAGAGGCTCAGGCGGCGATCGAGCGCTGGACAGAGGAATATCGGCGCGGAGAAGCGATCTACGTCAAGATCGTCGATGCGCTGAAGAAGCAAGATTGGAACAAAGCCTCAGAAGAAATGGCGCAACTGGCGCTAGTGAACGATCCCGGTTGGCAAGACCGTTTAGGGGAGATTCGCGAACAGTCAAACAATGAGCGTAAAGCCTGGAAAGCGCTTACTGATGCGCGGAATTTTGCTAAATCGAATTCCCCGAGTCAGCTAGGACAAGCGATCGCGCTGACAAATCCGATCGATCGTAAAACTTTTGTCTGGACGTTGCAGGCAAATCAAGAGGTCGTGCGCTGGCGTAATACGATCTTTCAACTGGCGATCGCGCAATTCGATCAGCAGAACATTCCTGAAGCGAGTCGGTTGATTAACTCGATTCCCGAAAGCATCAAGCTAACGAGCGCCAACCAGGATTTGGTGCGGTTAGTGCGGGCGCGAGAAATTGAGACGAGCAATCAATACAACACTCCTGGGCTAGAGCGGATCGCCCCCCTGATGATGGCGACTCATCTCGTGAAGCAAATTGATCCCCAAAGTCCATTTGCTTCACGAGCAAAAGTGTTGATCCCGCGCTTGGAGCAGCAGACCCAGGATTTGATGCAGTTGAATGTAGCAAGCACGATCGCGAATCTTCAGCAGATCCCACTGTTAGAAGCCGCGATCGCTCAAGCGGCATCAATCCAGGCAAAGCGTCCGGGACGACTGCACGCGCAAACCTTGATCGCACAGTGGCGGAAAGAGCTACAGTCGATGCAAGACCGACCCGTACTCGCTCGCGCTCAACAGGTCGCGAAATCGGGCAAGATTGGCAATTTGCGATCGGCGGTCGCCATGGCCACGCTGGTCAAACCTAAGCGTTCGCTGCGAATCGAGGCGCAAACCTATATCGCGGATTGGACAAATCAGATCGAAATTATCGAAGATCGTCCGATTATTAACAACGCCAAAGCGATCGCACAAACTGGACAACTCGGACAGGCAATCACGGTGGCAGGAGGTATTCGACCGGGACGAGCGCTATACAACGAGGCGCAAGGCTTGATCGGAGAGTGGGTATATCAGATTCAGCTTGCGGAAGATCGATCGCTGCTGGCTCAGGCAACGAGTTTGGCAAATCAGGGCTACCTGACGCGGGCGATCGATGCGGCATCGGGAATTACGCCCGGACGACCTTTATATGGGGAAGCAAGGAGTGCGATCGGGCAATGGGCAGCAGAGCGGGCAGAGATATGGCGGCAGCGAGATATGGCTCCGAGTTATAGCGCTCCGGTTGAGCCGTCTCCTGCTCCGGATTCTACCGAGTCAGAGCCAACGCCGCCTGCTTCTCCGGAGCCAACGCCCTAAGCAATCTCCGTAGCTTGTGCAACGGGTCGCTAAACTGTTTAATCAAAACAAACTTGCTAACGAATGAATGAATAGTTTAGCTGGGGTGGCGCGATTGATGATTGTGGAGCGAGATCCGGTGTTTCGATCGGGCTTGCTCAATTGTTTGAGCCGGTTTCCAGAGTTTCGCGTCGTTGCGGAAGCAGAATCGATCGCGATCGCGACTCGCAATTTGGCGGAATTGGGGCGCGATCGCTTAGATGGCATTTTGCTCGGAATTGACAGCGAATTTGCCCAGCAGATAAAAGCGCAGTATCCAACCGTGCCAATTTTGCTGATCGAGCCCCTGTCTGAGCCAGAATTAGCCGTGGCATTTCAGGCGGGGATCGAAGGCTACTGTCCTAAAGGGAGTTCGATCGCTGAGTTTGTCACGGCAATTCGGCAGATTACAGCGCGGCAGAACTATTGGCGCTCGGAGGTGTTGCAGCAGTTGACGCTCCAGGGGACGCGATCGCAATCAATTAGTGTTGCTAGGGTGATTCGGCAAAATTGGCGCTCGTCGGGACTCGCTCAAATCGAGGCGGCATTGAATGACATTGACGCACAACTACGATCGGTGACTCTTTCAACCCTGGATCGGATTTTTCTGACCGGACGACGACGAGAACTGAGAGCAGCGCGATGGTTGGTGCAAAAAGCCTTACCGCCTGAACAGATCCAACCCAAAAGAGGCGCGATCGTTCCTCTTGAAGCTGTGACTCCAGATCCTCAAATCTCAGAAATTATTCCAGAAGTGCCGCAACCGAAAGCATGGCAAGGAGAGCTGCTCGATCGCATCGCTGTAAAACTTCAATCTAATCTCGATAATCTAACGAATATTCCTTTAGAAATTGACATCTTGAGATTAGAAAAAAAACGGGAATTGTTCTTTACGATTCTGCGACAGTTAGAAGAGTTACTGGATGAATTAAGATTTTCTCAGATTCAATCAGATCAACTTGCAGCGAAGCAATCTGAGGTTTTATGTGATTTATGGCAAGCGATCGTCATCCAATTTTTCGGACGCTATTCGATGGTGCGGGTGAAAAGGCGCGATCTTGAAATCGTAACCGTGCTGCTTGCCCAAAGAGACATGGTGCGATCGCAGATTCTAGATCAAATCCCACTGACACAGGCAATTTTTGAACATTTGCTGTTTGAATCACCGCTGATTGTTGATCAAACGCTCTACGAAGTGGGCACCCTTGAAGCCCGCGATCGCTCGATCGATTTGCTGGAAAACCTAATGATTCAGCTTGCAAATGCCGTAATTCAACCCCTGCTGAATCAATTTTCTAACCTAGAATCAATCAAGCAAAACTTCTACGATCGTCGTCGATTATCAACGCGCGAAATTGAGCGATTCCGCAATGATTTATCCTGGCGATTTCGGGTCGAGCGATTTTTTAATGAGCCAAAAGCGATGTTTGAAAGCCGTTATCGCCTCTTTGTCTTGAGTGAATATGGCATCGATCGCATTACCATCTATTCCCCCAGAACTGAAGAACTCGAAACGCTTTCCGGAGTACAATTAGCAGTCACGCTGGCGCTA
Organism: Cyanobacteria bacterium FACHB-DQ100; assembly: GCA_014695195.1. Classification (NCBI taxonomy): domain Bacteria; kingdom Bacillati; phylum Cyanobacteriota; species Cyanobacteria bacterium FACHB-DQ100. Next base: position 248,273 of record JACJNW010000039.1, read on the forward strand.
GAAACTCGCGATGCAATTTCTCCACGATTAAGAAGTACGATCGCATTTCTTGGCAGTGGAATTGTCTATCTGTTGACTGAAGTGATCGGACGGGGGATCGGACTGATTGGACGGGGAATTCTCAAAGGAATTGGAAAATCAGTTCGCGGATAGCACGAACTCGCCAAGAACGGCAAAACAATATCAGGAGAAACGTTGATCGATCTTGAATTTCGCGCTTGAATCTGCAACATTTTCAAGGAGAGCGATTAGACTAAATTTGCAATCTCTATTTTTGAAATCATTAAAACTCTGGTTTGGCGGGAGCGCGATCTATGCTTGAAATTATTGGTGCATTCTGTCTGATTCTGTTAGGCGGTGTGATTGGCTCAATCCGCGTCATTGAGCAAGGTGATCAAGCGATCGTGCAGCGACTTGGAAGATATGAACGTACCCTCAATCCAGGGCCGAATGTGGTCATTCCGTTTCTAGATACGGTATTAGTGGAAACGGTGCGGGAGCAACTTTTAGACATCGATCCCCAGCGGGCATTTACCAAAGACAATGTGCCGATCGAAGTCGACGCGATCGTATCGTGGCAGATTCTCGATTTGCAGAAGGCTTATTATGCGGTCGAAGATCTGCAAGAGTCGCTGAAGCAGATTGTGATCTCAACTTTGCGGAACGAGATTGGGCTGCTGACACTAGAACAACTCTTTTCTTCTTCAGCCGCGATTAATAAAGCACTATTGCGCGAGTTAGATCAGTCCACTGCAAACTGGGGCGTGAAGGTAATTCGCGTTGAGGTGCAAGAGTTTCAGATTTCGCAAGCACTGCGGGAGTCGTTAGAGAAAGAGCGGGCAGCAAAGGCAGAAAAGGCAGCCGAACTGACTCGTACTCAAGGAACGGTCGAATCGATTCAGCAGCTCGCTCAGGCGCTCCAGGGACAAATGAATGCAGAAGATGTACTCCGCTATCTGGTAGCAAAGGATTATGTCTCAGCAAGTATGGAAATCGGTAAGAGCGATAACTCTAAAATTGTGTTTATGGATCCACGCGCATTGAGTGAAGCGGTGACCGAGCTAATGGGACAAGTTGAAGAACCTCGCAATCGTGGCAATCTCGACGGTGAGGCTTAGGAATTTCGCCAAATCGCATCAGCAACGCGACAAGCATCGCGCATTTCTGCAACATCGTGAACGCGAACAACATCGGCTCCATTGGCGATCGCGCTGACACAGGCGGCAGCCGTTCCCCAAGCTCGCTGTTTCGGATCAGGCTGATCGAGAATCTGTCCGATAAAGCTTTTGCGCGAGGCTCCGACTAAAATCGGACAATTCAAAGATTTAAAGTCTTGTAATCGCCGCAGAATTTCCAAATTTTGATCATATTTTTTCGCAAATCCAATTCCTGGATCAATCATGATCTGGGTAATTCCCTGTGCGATCGCGCTTTGGATGCGTTCCTGTAAGAAATCACAAATCTCTTGAACGAGATTGTCATACTCGGTTAACGACTGCATGGTTTTCGGTGTTCCTCGCATGTGCATCAAAATGATTGGAACTCCTAATTTGCCAACGGTTGTAAGCATTTCTGCATCGAAGACTGCACCGGAAATATCGTTGATCATATCTGCTCCCACTGCGATCGCGGCTTTTGCCACCTGTGATCGCGTGGTATCGACTGAAATTGGAATCTCAAATCGCTGACGAATTGCCTCGATAATGGGCAGTACGCGATCAAGTTCTTCTTGCAATGAAACTTCGTCAGCGTTTGGACGAGTAGATTGTCCACCAATATCGAGAATGTCTGCACCGTCTTTGACCATTTGCTCAGCTTGAGCGATCGCGCTCTGGAGCGAATTAAACTGTCCGCCGTCGCTAAAGCTATCGGGTGTCACATTCAAAACACCCATAATGTAGGTTTTCTGTCCCCAACTCAACGTCGTGCGCGATAGTTCCCAAGCTTGCATGGCGAATTAAAGATTCTGCTTCTTGAATCATCGCATCAAAAACTACACCCCTATCACTGCACCCCTATCTTTGGGTAGAGCCGAAATCCCCCACTGAGAAAGACGCGAAGAGTGCAGCGATCGTCAAATGATAGTCCCAGTACCATTATGGAGTTACGCTTTATGTTGAATCTCGTTGCTGCTGCCTTTCAACAACCGCCCTCTGGCAACCTCTGGAACTGGCAAGGAACCCCCTTTATTGTTGGAGCTTGCCTGTTAGTGTTACTCATCGGATCGCGCACCATTAAATATCCACACACAGGCGCAAGAATGCCGCTACCTTTTTCTAAATCTCTGTTCAACAGCATCAGCGTTGGCGGATTCTTAGCTTGCATGAGCTTTGGGCATATTCTCGGCTTCTTGCTCACGCTCGGATTTGCGAATACCGCACTGAAATAGAGTGGAGCGGGAATAGAGTGGATCGGGGCGATCGCGCCCCCAATTACCGCTTCAGCAGCGAGACGATCGCGTTCACTAACTCATCCACATCCACAGGCTTGGCCAAGTGCCGCTGAAATCCCGCTTTCAGAATTTGCCGCTGATTCGTTTCTCCGGCATAAGCCGTGAGTGCGATCGCAGGAATTTCGCTCTTTTGTCGAACCTGCTGTATCAGTTCATAGCCATCGAGGTCGGGCATTGCGATATCGCTGACCAAGATATCCGGGGCAAATTCAGACAGGATTTCAAGGGCTGATGACGCAGATTGAACTCCCCGAACGATCGCGCCTGCTGTTTCCAATAAGAACACCAGAAAATCAAGGTTATCCGCTTCGTCGTCTACGGCAAGAATTTTGAGTCCAGCCAGATCTCCCTGTGATTCTACCGGCTCTAAGGCTGAGCTAGGTTGCTCTAAAGTGTGGGCGATCGGCAACCTCACGGTAAAGATCGCGCCTTGATCTTCGCCTAAGCTCTCAGCAGAGATGGTTCCCCCGTGTAGCTCAACCAAGTGACGAGCGATCGCGAGTCCTAATCCTAATCCGCCAAACTGCCGCGTCGTGGAAGAATCCGCCTGCCAAAATCGCTCGAAAATGTGCGGCAAGACCTCCGCTTGAATTCCTTTTCCAGTGTCGCGCACTTGAATTTCCGCCTCGCTGCCAATCTGGGAGAGTATTACCTCAATTCGCCCCCCGCTCGGTGTGAATTTCACTGCATTCGAGAGTAAGTTCCAAATCACCTGCTGCAATCGATTTGCGTCGCCTCGTACCCTGCCAACCGTTGCACCAAGATTGAAGACGAGGTCGATCGCTTTTGATTCTGCCGCTAGCTGAACGGTTTCTGATGCCGCTGCGATCGTCTCTGCAAGATTGACCCAGTCATTATTTGACATAATTTTGCCCTGGAGAACGCGAGAGACATCCAGGAGATCCTCGATCAGTTGAGTTTGCAGATGGGCATTGCGCTCGATCGTGTCTAAGGCCTGCGGCACTTTTGCAGGTGGGCATTTTCCTGCTTTTAGCATCCTCACCCAGCCTAAAATTGGATTCAGCGGCGTTCTCAACTCATGCGACAGCACCGCGAGGAATTCATCCTTGATGCGATTGGCTTGTTCGGCTTGTTCGCGTAGAAGTTTCTCGCGATCGAGTAACTTCTGCCGTTCCGCTTCACGCTGTTTCGCTTCCGTAATATCAATGACTGTCCCGATCAATCGAATCGCACGTCCAGACGGATCAAAGAGTGCTTTTCCAATCGCTGAAATCCAGCGCTGAATGCCATCTGAGAATCGAATGACGCGATATTCAAGCTTGAGATCTCCGGCGCTGTGCGGTGCGATTGCGGCCTCGACTGCTTGATTACTCCGATCGCGATCGTCGGGATGCAGCAAAGTTTCAAAGCGTCCATAGCTGACTTCTGCGTCGTTCGGCAATCCAAACGTTGCCTTACAGCCGTTATCCCAAGTGAGTTGTTGGGTGACAAGATTAAAATCCCAAGTGCCCAAATTTGCACATTCGATCGCCAGTCGTAAGCGTTCTTCGGCTTCTCGCAGTGCCGCTTCGGTCTGTTTGCGCTCGGTAATATCGGAGAGTGCGCCTAGAAAAGAGATGGGAGTGCCGTCTGCATCGTATTCCACTCGTCCCCGCGCTGCGACCCAGCGTTCCTCTCCGCTTGCCGATCGCACTCGGTATTCTGCAAGATAATCCTCACCCGTTGCGATCGCGGTTTGAATCGCTGCGCTTACGGGTTCACGATCGTCCGGGTGCATTCCATCCAGGAAAAACTTGATCGGCAGTCCTCGCGCAGCGGCTTCCGGGTCAACTCCAAATAAATTGGCAAGTGCTGCATTTGTGAAAGTGAGATCTTCTTGAATTCGCCAGCGCCACGTGTAAATCGATCCCGCCGCTAACGCGGAAGACAAAAGCACGTCAGCTTCTCTTAGATTGGCTTCGGTTTGTTTGAGTTGGCTCAGATCGATCGCAAAGCAAATCCCACTAGGTAAGCCAATACTAAACGCGCCGCCACCGAGCAAAATTGGGATGCGCCGCCCGTCTTTGTGAAGATATTCCTTCTCGAAAGGGGTGCAATATCCTTGAGTGACGCTTTCTGTAAAGGCGCGACTGTCCTGCTCTGCCCACTCTGGAGGCGTTAAGTTTCTCCAACTGAGTTGCCCGGATTCCAGTTCTGAGCGCGTATATCCCACTAGATTGAGGAAGGCATCATTCGCATCGCTGAGGCGCTCTTCTTCCCAAATCGCGATCGGAATCATATTGCACTCAAAGATGCTGCGGAATCGCGTCTCACTGTCACGGAGAGCTTGTTCGGTTTGCTTGCGATCGGTGATATCGGTGACAAAGATCGAAGCTCCCGTGGCGGAGGGATAAACCCGATTCAGATACCAGCGATTTCGGGATGGATAAAAAAATTCAAACTCGATCGTGCGCTGTTCTTGGATGGCTCGGTGATACTCAATCTCGATCGAGCTTCCAAGCAAATCCGGGAACACGTCCCAAAGCCGATTCCCGATGAGTTGCGCTTCGGATCGCTGCAACAACTCGGTTGCTGCTGAATTGACATAGGTATAGCGCCAATCATGAGCGAAAACGGCAAACGCATCGGTAATACTTCGTAAAACCGCTTCGGTTTGCGCTTTTGCGGCTTCGGCTTCTTGGCGTAAAAGCCGTTCCCGCTCGTTGGCTTCTTGCTGAGCTTTTTCGCTGAGTTTTTCCTGAGTGATATCGCGTACTTCGATCACTGTGCCGATCGTTTGCCCTGCTTCTCGAATTGGGCTAGCGGTGTAGGCGACCGGATAAAAGTGTCCGTCTCGATGCACGAACACTTCTTCGCCTTGCTCTTGATTGTTTTGGGGAAACACTTGATCGATCGGGCATTCGCAGAGCGGATAAGGACGACCATCTGGGCGGGTGTGGTGAATCACATCGTGTAGCGCCCGTCCTTGAAGTTCTGAGAGCGCATACCCCGTTAACTTCTCAGCCGCCGGATTCATATAAACACACTGTTGACGCTCATCCATGACAAACAGCGCCAGAGTTGCATTATTACAGACCGTTTCTAAATACTGCTTATAGTATTGGGTGTCCGTTTTGGGTTGCGGTAGTCGCTGGTGTTCGCTGAGGGATCGAAAAGGTTGCGAAGTCATGAAGAGCCGGAATAAATAAATGTCAGGCAAAGGCGAGATTATATCCATCATACGGTAGGCGGTTAGGGGTTTTAGTCCACCGATCGTAGGAGTTCGCCTGCTCTGTGGTTTTAGAGACTGCTTATAAATCAAGTAATCCGGGCGGAGGTGTGATTTCGATGCGATGTCGATCGAGGTCAACAATCGGGACGATCGCTTCGACAAAGGGAATCAAAATTTGCCGATTTTTTCCGTCTTCTATTGTCTTAGTGACTTGCAGTAAGTCATGTCCTGCTGGAATTACATCGCTCACTGTTCCAATCAATTCTTGAGTCGCTTGCTCATAAACGGATAAGCCGATCAGATCCGCAACGTGAAATTCACCCTCTTCGAGTTCGAGTCGATCGGTGTCTGGAACGAGCAGTTTGCAATCTCGCAGCGCTTCAGCCGCGTTGCGATCGTGAATTCCTTTCAGTTGAATCACGTAGAGTCCTTTGCCATCCAGGTAACGCCCAGAGACAAGTTCGATCGGTTCGGGTTCGGTCTGGTTAGGGCGCAAAAGCCAGCGCTGTCCGGGTTCCTCGAAGCGCTCCGGAAAGTCCGTATTGGGATAAACGCGCAATTCACCTTTGAGTCCTTGAGCCGCGACAATTTTACCGATTTCTAAGTAACCCATGCGTTCTATGATCCATAAACTTGCTGTGCGACTTGTGCAAGTCGCTCCATTGCCGTTTGTAATTCGGCATCTGTTCCGGTAAGGCTAATTCTGAGACATTGCTGCTTGTGCTGCCACTCTTCTCGTAAACCTGGGAAGAACGTACTGCCGGGAACGACGATCACGCCGACTTTTTTGAGTTCTTGGTAAAATTCCCAATCGCTTATGGGCAATTCATCCAGCCAAAGCCATGCAAAGATTGCTCCCTCACCTCGATGCAGAAACCACGGCAGCGATCGCGGCAGGGTGCGATCGAGCGTTGCTTCGACGATGGCAATTTTGCGTTGATAAAACGGACGAATCACATTCACGGCAATGTCTGCGAGTTGACCGGATTGAATGGCGCGGGCTGCGATTGCTTGTCCATATCGCGGCGAGTGAATGCAGAGGTTGGTTTGGAAACATTCGAGCGCTTGAATTATGGCGGGTTCTCCGATCGCGATGCCAATGCGCTCTCCGGGAAGTCCTGCTTTCGATAAGCTCATGCAGTGAACCACATTGCCGCCGAACAAGGGTGCCATTTCTGTAAAGTTCAGCGCCGGAAAGGGTGGTGCGTAGGCAGAATCAATCAGAACTGGGACATCATGAATTGCTGCAAGTGAAGTGATCTTATTCACTTCGTCGTTGCTTAAAACGTTTCCAGTTGGATTGCAGGGGCGTGAGAAGATTACACATCCAGTCTGTTCATCAATTTGTAGCTGATTGAAGTTCGGGCGATACTTAAATCGATGATTTTCCTGATCAATTTCTAATTCCGGTTTATACGCGATTAGCGCTTCTGGAGTGAGCGTAACGCCGCCATATCCGGTGTAATCAGGACTCAACGGCAGTACGATTTTTCGGAGTTCTCCGCTTGCGGTATATCCGCCGAACGCATTCGCTGCGTAGAAATAGAGGCTTTGACTTCCGGGCGTAATCAGGACGTTACGATCGCTCAAGTTCAACCCGTAGCGCTGATTAAAGTCTTGAACGATCGCATCGATTAAAGGCTGATATCCCTGGCTTGCTCCATAGCGGCAGACGACCTCGCCATATTCAGGACTAGCCAGTAATTCTGCGGTACAGTCGCGCCAAAGCTGCTCAACTTCCGGCAAAATCACCGGATTTCCTGCACTGAGATTGATAAAGCTCTGTCCGGCTCCTGCGCGAAGCGTCTCAATAATGTCTTTCATAATCGCCCGTACACCAGACAGGCGAGACATTTCGGTTCCAAGTTGACTCAGCGCAGGATTCATCACAAACCGTAAAATTTAGAGCAATCTTGATGCTACCGATCAATGGGCGCGATCGTGCATTAATTTTTGCTGCAATTCGTTCAATAGATTTTGAAAAGTCTGAGCAAGACTCTCAGGGGCTTGAGAGCTTGCAACTGTGATGTGTCTGTCTTGCCTCTAGGGGGAACTGCAAGACCAAAAAAGCGACCCTACTGGGTAGACTGCCAAACTACGTAAGAGCATACTTACGCATTTTCCTCAACGCATCCGTAGATCTGCACAAGTTTAGTGATTTTTGACTCAGTGTTCAGCGAAATTACACCGTTCCGGTTTGCAGATTAGTCGGTAGATCTAAAGTGTCACCGATACGATCGCCGGTATGATACGCCGCTAACAGCACTTCGCTAGTTTTTCCCCAACCGATCGAACCCTCTGCGGAAAGACCGATCGCGCCTAAGTCGCGGCGATTTCGATAGGCTTCACCAAAGGACTTCTCTAGCGAATTTGCCAGCGACTGCCCATCTGTAACCCGAATCACAATCCGAGCGGCTAAACATTCATCGATAATGTCTTCTCCGATCCCAGTACAGCTAATCGCGGCATCTGCGTTTGCGTAATTTCCCGCAGGCATCGCAGAATCACTCACCCGTCCGATCCGCTCAAAGCCTTTACCTCCGGTTGATGTCCCAACGGCAATCCGCCCTTGATGATCCAGCGCGACAACCCCGATCGTGCCTCGTCCCGCTGATTCGGAAATCAGTTCTTTTTCCGCGACCACGCCTGCCATTGCTCGATTAAAGTTGCCCTCGCGCTCTTGAATCCATTCCTGTAAGCGCAGCTCGGTCATCGGATCGTAAAGCGGCAGTTGCAGTTCTCGCAAGAGTTCCGCAGAGCCAATATCAGACAGCACGCGATCGTCTGAAGTTTGTAGAAATAAGGCAAGCTCGATCGGGTTTTTGACTCGCGACGTATTAATCACGCCGCTGAATCGCTGCCGCGCTCCATCCATCAACGCCGCGCTCATACGGATTTGTCCATCGGATTGCAGCACTGATCCGGTTCCTGCATTAAATCGCGGATCGTCTTCGAGCAGTTGGCATCCGGTGACAACCGCTTCGGTTGCCGTTGCCCCTGCCAGGAGGAGTGCGTAGACTTCTTCCACAACCTTGTAGAGCGATCGCCGAACCGCTTCTGCGCCGCCTTTTCCCTTGAGCGAACTCCCGGCTCCCCCGTGAATGATCAGTTTGGGCTGAACGCGATCAACAGACATGAAAGAGACCTCGCACAAGACAGATAGCACAAAAGCTTATCATGTCTCAATCACATCGCAATCACAGGGATTCAGGTTTAGTTTGCGACTTGCGCTTGCGGCAGCGATCGGAGCAATATTTCACATCGTCCCAGCAGTCCGCCCATTTCTTGCGCCAGGTGAACGGTAAGCCACAAACAGGACACACTTTGGTCGGTAAATCAGATTTGGCACGATGGCGCGGCATAACAGATTCGAGACGTAAGATAGTTTATTTTAGAAGTCTATGTCAGAGATGCCTGCTCAAGTCCGAATTGTTCTCGTCGAGCCTGCGGGAGCGCTGAATGTCGGGTCGATCGCTCGGGTGATGAAAAATATGGGGTTGAGTCAGTTAGTGCTGGTGAATCCCCAGTGCGATCTGCAATCCGATGATGCGCGAAAAATGGCAATGCGGGCGATCGACGTTTTAGAAGCGGCACAGATTGTGGATTCGATTCCAGCAGCCTTAGTCGGCTGTCATCGCGCGATCGCCACCGCCGTTCGATCGCGCATTAATGCACCGCTAGAGCATCCCCGCGAGGCACTACCTTGGTTATTAGAACCTGGGCTGAATACGGCTTTGTTATTTGGCTCAGAAGATCGGGGACTGAGTAACGATGAATTGAAATACGCGCAGCGATTTGTTTATATCCCGACGAGCGATCAGTACCGATCGCTCAATCTCGCTCAAGCCGTCGCAATCTGCTGTTACGAACTGTTCCAAGTACCGCTACCCCCCCAACCCCAAACGATTCCCTGCTCGCTCGACGCGCTCGATCGCGCTTATCAACATCTCGAATCCGTGCTGCTTGAGATTGGATATCTGCAACCGCACACAGCAGCCAGTCGGATGGAAAAATTTCGCTATGTGTTCGATCGCGCCAATTTATCAGACGCTGAGCTTGCTCTGCTGCGGGGCGTTCTGCGACAGGTCGAATGGGCAAGCCGCGATCAGAAGGCTAAAGATTGATCGATCCGGACGGATCACTTTTCCGAAGTCAATGTAAAATCCCTAAAACATAGAGTAAATCAAGCGTCCTCAACTTCAAACCGATCGTTTGCCCGAATCTCGGTAAAATGTCGCTGAAATCTAACCTTGTTTGACCAACGGAGAAAAGCGTAAATGTGGGATGAAACTGACGAGCCAGCCGCATCAAATCCTAACCGCAGCGAACGATCAGCCTCTCGTTCACGTCGCCGCCCCCCAGAGGCATTACGCCCTCCGCAACCTCCGACTTCGCTGTCCTCGCGTCGGAGTGGCGATCGTCGTCGGGAGCGAACCCGACAGGAAACGAAGCCGCTGCGTAAAACCGCCCCAGAACGCCCGATTGCTCAATCCCGCGAATTTTCAACAACGGTGCGATCGTTTCGCACCCCCCCAGAACGCCCACCCGCTAGAGCCGAGCGCCGTCGGCTGGAAGTAGTGCCACCTCCAGAACCGCGTCGCCCACAGCCGCTCCGAAAACCGATCGTCCAAGTTCCCAAAAGCCGATCGGCATTAGCCGTTCTTTATGGCGCTCGACTGTTAATTCTGGGTATAGGAATCGGCGTGATTGTAGGCACAAGTTTATCCATCCTTGACCCAGCCAACCGATTCAGCGCCTCATCTCAACCTGAAAAACCCGAACAAGTTGCACCCTCGCCTCCTCCGCCTGTGGTTCAACTCGAACTCGGTCAGGAAATCACCGCGCTCAAACCCCAACTTCAAAGCGCGATCGCACCCCAAACTCAACTCACTCCAGGGATCATGCTGGTTGATGCGGATACCCGCGCTCAAATTGACATTAACGGCTCTACGCCGATCGCGGCCGCGAGTACGATCAAATTCCCGCTTCTCGTTGCGTTTTTCCAAGCGGTAGACGAAGGTAAAGTCCGGCTTGATGAACCGCTGACGATGCGAAAAGAACTGGTCGCCACAGAATCCGGGGATCTGCAAGATTTACCCGCTGGCTCTCAGATCCCCGCGATCGAAGTTGCCGCCAAAATGATCGAGATCAGCGACAATACCGCCACCAATATGATCCTCGATCGTTTAGGCGGTAAGGATGCAGTGAATCAGCGCTTTCAAACATGGGGTCTGACCCATACCAAAATTCAAAATCTGCTCCCTGATTTGCAGGGAACCAACCTGACTACGCCGCATGATATGGTGGCGCTGCTGGATGCCCTGCATCGCGGGAAAATGGTATCGCCTCGATCGCAAGATCGAATGCTCAACATTATGCGGAAAGTGAGAAATAATTCCTTAATTCCGCAAGGCTTGGGACAAGATGCAATGATCGCCCATAAAACTGGAGACATCGGCACCGTGTTGGGGGATGTCGGCATGATCGATTTACCGAATGGCAAGCGCTACTTTATGGCAGCCCTGGTTAAGCGTCCGCACAATGACGATCGAGCGGGTGATTTGATTCGGCAGATGTCAAAGCTGACGTACCAATACTTCAATCAATTGAATATCGCGCCGCCAAGTCCAACCGCATCACCGAGTCCAGCCCCTGAATCTCAAGGGGCAGAGCCTTCACGATCGACGATCGCGCAACCCTAATAAAAATATAGGTCAGGAAAACTCCTGACCCACAACATCTTTAAGACGATTCTTTAAGACGATTCAAACAGCTAATTTATCCTGCACAGACAGGCTTACCAGTAGCATTCAGGCGGATTTTACCTTCTGTTCCGTTGATCATAAATGGAACTTTCTGGTCTTCAACCACGCGCACAAACGCGGGTTTATCTTGCAAACAAGCACCTACTGCTGCACCCCAAGCTGTTAAATCTTTCGACAGCTTATCGGTGATCGGCGTATCGCTGGTCACGGATGCCTCTTGCGCCACCGTCACTTGAATGGGTAGCGTGAATCTGGCAGGAGCATTCCCGATCGAGGGCAAGCTTGTTTCCTTGATTCCTGTGATGGATTCACCTTCAAGCACCATCGTTTTTGCAGTCACCTGAGTATTGGGGGCAGAAGACTGTTCAGCCGGATTGGTTGGAGCTGGTGCAGTTGTGGGAGCCGACGGCGTTGTCGGTGTGGTTGCGTCGCTCGGCGCTGCCGGAGTCGGGTTTGAGGGAGTGGTTGCATCAGGCGGAGCCGTCGGCGTTCCCGGAGTGGTGTTCAAAGGAGCGGCGGGACTGAGGCCAGGGTTTGGAGTGATCGTGTCCGGAGCCGCCTGTGTGGGTGAATCGGATGAAGGCGCGATCGGAGCCGTTCCGGGTGGAGTGGAGTCTGTTGGGGTGGGTTTTGCCGAATCAGAAGTCGTCGAACTATCAGGAGTGGTTGGACTCGAAGCCGGGGCAAGCGAAGGCGTTTGAGTTAAACCGGATGGACTGGCTTCTGGAGCGCTAGGGGTTGAATTGGTTGGATAACTCAGAGGAGTGGTTTCGGGTTTGGAGATCGGAGAAAGTCCCGGAGTTGCGGGGGTACTCATCGTGGGTTCAGTCGGCGCGGTTTTCACAGGCTTTTTGTCCGACTGAGCGATCGTAGGAACGGTGTATCCTGCAAGCACTGCGGCTACGCCAATAGCGGCAATCTGTTTCAGTTTGCTCACGTTCATCTCCAAATTTGCTAAAGGTCAATGGGTTTCGCACGTTGAGAACGCACCGTGATCATTTGTCGAACGTCTGTGTATTTGGAAAGTAATAGGTCAGCGCTCGACAGCCAAACCGTACCGAAGCGATCGCGCTCGGCTCAACTAAGCAAGAGACAGATTATTAAGTGGCACAAGTCAGAGTAGATTACTGGAAAAATTAGCGTTTAAACAGCAAAAATCCGCTTTGCTTTAAAGTAAGGCGATGCAAGGGATTCGATCGAGGGCTGAGGGAAAAGAATGCAGAGTGCGTATCACCGATTAGCGCCTTTTATTCAGGAGTATATTTACCAACAGGGCTGGGCGAGTTTACGTCCAATTCAAGCCGAAGCTTGTCGCATTGTATTTGAGACGGATAATCATTTGCTAATCGCCGCAGGTACGGCATCTGGGAAAACTGAGGCGGCGTTTCTCCCTGTGTTGACGTTATTGCATGAAAAGCCTTCCCGTAGCGTTGGCGCAATTTATATCAGCCCGATTAAAGCGTTGATTAATGATCAATTCGATCGATTAACAGAACTGTTACAGTATGCGGATCTTCCCGTTTGGGCGTGGCATGGGGATGTGGCGCAAAGTCGCAAGAAAAAGTTGCTCACTCATCCACGCGGCATTCTGCAAATTACACCGGAATCTCTGGAAAGTTTACTTATTAACAAAAGCGCAGAAATTGATCGTATCTTTGGCGACTTGCGCTTTGTGATTATCGATGAAGTTCATGCCTTTATTGGCAGCGATCGGGGTTGTCAGATTTTGTGTCAGCTCTCGCGGCTTGCAAAGCTTACTAGCAACCAACCTCGGAGGATTGGACTGTCTGCAACGCTAGGGGATTATTCTCTAGCAGAATCTTGGCTACAGGCGGACACTTCTCAAACTGTCATTACCCCTAAAATTTCTGGAGCCGCAAGAAAACTCCAACTGTCGATCGAGCATTTCTATGATCCGGGCTTGGTGGTTCGCGCTAAAGGAGACACCCGCGACAAGGTTTTTAATCCTTATCATCTATATTTGTTTCGGCAAACTGAAGGGCGCAAGAGTCTGATTTTTGCCAACGGGCGAACGGCAACCGAAGAAGCGATCGCGGCACTGCGAGAGATTGCCCAAGCAAAAGGCGCACCGGATATTTATCACGTCCATCACGGTAGCATTTCGGCAGCGCTGCGAGAAACCGCAGAAGAAGCCATGCGCGATCCCGAAAAAATGGCGGTGACGGCGGCGACTGTGACATTTGAAATGGGGATTGATTTGGGACATCTCGATCGGGTGTTGCAATTAGAAGCGCCTGCATCGGTCGCGAGTTTTCTGCAACGGTTGGGACGATCGGGACGCAGAGGGGATACTGCAGAAATGCGGTTCATCTGTGCGGAAGATAAGCCAACAGGCGAAGAGATCCTACCTGAACAAATTCCGTGGCAGTTGTTGCAATCGATCGCCATTATTCAACTCTATTTAGAAGAACAATGGATCGAACCTGCTCGAATCCTGCGCTATCCCTTTAGTTTGCTGTATCACCAAACGATGAGTACACTAGCATCGCTGGGAGAATTGTCACCGAGTGAGATCGCTCAAAATGTTCTGAAGTTACCGCCGTTTCGATCGATTTCTCAAGATGACTTCCGATTGTTTCTCCGGCACTTGTTAGACATTGATCACTTGGAGCGCACTCCAGAAGGCGGTTTGATTGTGGGAATTGCCGCAGAAAAGTTAATCAACAATTTCAAGTTTTACGCAATCTTCCCGGACACTGAGGAATATTTAGTCAAATACGCCGGGAAAGCGATCGGCAGTATTATCGTTCCACCCATGGAAGGCGATCGTTTTTCGCTCGCTGGAAAAACTTGGGAAGTGATCGAAGTGAATGCAAAGAAAAAAACGATCGCTGTTGAGCCAAGCAAAAAATCAGTCACATCAAGTTCATGGCGCGGTAATACGGGTGAGATTCATTCCAAAGTGCTACAGCGAATGAAACAGGTATTGCAAGAAACAACGCTTTATTCTTATTTGCAACCCGGAGCAAAACAACGCCTACAAGATGCGCGAGAATTGGCAAAATCAACCGGACTCTTACACAAGCCAATTCAGTTAATCGATGAGGAAGTTTGCTGTATTTTTCCGTGGATGGGAACGATCGCGTTTCGCACGCTAGAACGATTTCTGCGCTTTTATGCCAAAGATGCCTTGGGATTGAAAAGCATCAAAGCCCGATCGCCGTATTTCCTAATCGTGCGGCTGGGAAAATGCCAGCTTGAGAATTTATATACAGAGATTCAGTCCTTAAGCGATCGAGCAACTAGCGTAACGGATCTGATCAAGCCGGATGAAACATTAATCTTCAATAAATACGACCCTTACATTCCGATCGAACTGCTCGAAAAAGCGTTTACTCACGACTATCTCGATCTCGCAGAAGTGCAAACGCTACTCAAGAACTGGTAAATCTTCCGTAAGGAGGATGATTTTTTCGCTCAATTATTTTCCAACCTGTTATGCTGTCCTGAAACCTTAGGAGAAACAGCACTGTGCGGAATTCTCAGTCGATCGTCGTGGATTTAGAAATGTCCGATATCGAATATCTTGAATTGTTAGCGCAAGGACGCAATCCACTTCAGGAACAATCTTATACACAGCAATTAATCTGTTTTGGTGTTGAGCTAACAGAAGCCAAAGAAATTGCACCCCTATTCGACAAGAAAGACACCTCGATCGCTGAAAAAATTGCCGTCAATCGTGCCCTCAAACAAGTGTGGAATCGCCTCATCAAAATGGCGTGAAACCCGCTCCTCTAGACTGATTGCGCCGCCTCGATCGTTGCCATAATGGAGAAGTAAGGCAATGATTGAGGCGCATGGTAGTTACTGCACCAGTTCGTGAAGCTCGTGGCTCGAAGTTATGGATGCCCGATCGTGTGATTGTCACTCCCGCTGCATTAGATGAGCCTTGGGGACAGCAGATCGTCGAGCGGGTTCAGCAGTTAGGCTTACCCGTCGAAGAATTACCGCGCAATCGCCTCAGTGGGTTACGAGGCGAGGATGAGCGCGAGACATACAGCATTGCAAAGCGGACTTTAGCGATCGTCACTGCTCCTCAGAGTCAGTTTAAGCTCAGCCCGATTCCCCCGTCTGCGGATTGGCAGTTTCACATTGCAGAGGGCTGTCCGGGTCACTGTCAGTATTGTTATCTTGCAGGCAGCTTATCGGGGCCGCCTGTGATTCGCGTTTACGCTAATCTGCCGCAGATCTTGGATAACTTAGGGCGATATGAGCGTCCCGGCAGCGAGACCAGTTACGAGGTGAGTTGTTACACTGATCCGCTTGGCATCGAGCATCTCACAGGTAGCCTTGCCGAGTGTATTCGCTACTTTGGCACACGCGAGGATGGTTATCTACGCTGGGTGTCGAAGTTTAGCAATGTCGAGGGCTTGTTAGATTTGCCGCACAATGGACATACTCGCTGTCGCGTTAGCGTGAATGCGGCTCCAGTGAGTCAGCGTTTAGAGGGCGGTACTTCCTCGGTCGAGGAGCGGCTTCAGGCATTGCGCCGACTCGGTTTAGAGGGCGGCTATCCGTTGGGCATTGTGATTGCACCGATTATGCCGATCGACAATTGGCAGGAGCATTACACGCAGTTGCTCGATCGGATGTCTGAGTTGATCGACTTTGATTGTGACTTGACTTTTGAGTTGATTTCACACCGCTTTACTCCTGGCTCGAAGCAGGTCTTGCTAAATTGGTATCCGAATACCAAGCTAGACATGGAGGAGTCTGCGCGGGTCGTCAAGCGCAATAAGTTTGGGGGCATGAAGTATGTGTACGATGCCAAGACGATGCGCGAGTTGCGCTGCTTCTTTGAGCGGGAGCTAGCGCAGCGGTTCCCGCAGGGTAAGGTGTTGTACTGGACTTAAGAGCTTGATTCGGGTGATTCTGATATGAGTCACCCGATTTTTATTCATGGTGTGGGGAAACTGAAATTGATTCTAGAGTGTGCCTCAAGGATCGCTTATTCGCCGCTGGATGATCGTATGCTGCATGATTCTCCTAGCAATCCGACTCCTGAAGAAATGCCAAAAGTCCGATCTCTCGATCGTCTCACCCTAGATCCACCGCTCATTAATCCGTGGCGACATCTCAAGATTGTCCGTCGCCTCGATCTCGCTGAGCCGTTTGATCACGCAGCACCCCTGTCCCCGCTCCGCCATCGTGATCTAGAGAGTATGGCGCGATGGTTCGATCGTCTAGATATGCTTGAAATCGAGCAGGAAATTAATCATCAATTGTCGCTCCTGCACCCAGAGCCACCCTGGGAAGAAGACCTCGACCTAAATTTTCTGCAAGATTACCTTTGATTACAGAGCTTCTGATTACAGAGCTTCGTGAAGTTTGATTGACAATTGCAGCCCGATCAAAAACACAGTGCGACCATATGAGGAAGCTGTCGATCGTGGTGAGCGTTAACAATGCTGGATTCACTGTTTGAATTTTCGCGAACAAATTGTGTGGGAATTTGCGCGTTTCTTGTTCCTACGAATCTGCTGACGACTTCTCTGACCTTAGCTCTGACAGGGTTAGGACGATCGCGCGCTCAAGTTTTTGTCGCAGCAGGAGTGGCATCGCTGTTTTCCGGCATCATGGTACTGCACGTGCTCACCTGGTTTTTGATCGGGGTTGTGATGCCGCCGACTTTTATTTTGCTGGGTTTGGGCAGTTTGTGTTTAGCGACAAACCTAGTTGCATTTTTCCGACCAGAACAAATCAGAGGACTGTTACGCGCACTCGTACAGCTTTTTGGTGCAACGTTTGAGGAGAATTTGCACTAGAGTAGATGTGCTAATCAGAACCAACTTCAATGACTGAATTGCCGAATGACGATCGCTCCAATCAATCTGCAAATTCGATCGACCTCGACGAAGAGTGGATTCCCGATGTCGATCCGGAGCCGAATTTTGCGGATCAGCCGCCCGTTCGTCGTCGCGTTGATCCAGATAGCCCGATCGTCATGGTGGAAACGGCATTTTTAGCGAGTGCTGCCAGCTTAGTTTGGCTGGTGAATACTTATTTCCCAATGGGACCGTTTCTGCAAATCTTTTTTCCGATTCCGATCGCATTAATTTATCTGCGTTGGGGAAGTCGAGCGGCGTGGATGGGATGTGCGATCGCGGGATTGCTGCTTTCGGTGTTGATGGCTCCAGTTCGTAGCATTCAATATGTCATTCCTTACGGGTTGATGGGCGTATTGCTAGGAGCATTGTGGTATCGACGCGTGAAATGGTTTGTCTCCATTCCGATCGGTACGCTCCTTGGTGTGTTGGGGGCGTTCTTCCGAGTGTGGTTAGTTTCGCTCTTACTCGGTGATGATTTGTGGCAGTATGGCACCGTTCAGGTGACAAACTTTCTGGATTGGATTTTCTCGCTGTTAGGATTATTAATTCAGCCCTCGCTTGCATTGGTGCAATTGTTTATATTTTTATCTATTATTGCGGCAAATACAATGTATCTGTTTGTGGTGCATTTAGTGGCTTGGTTTCTGTTCGATCGCTTAAACAATCCGATTCCCCGTCCGCCGCAATGGGTGCAAGTAATCTTTGACAATGAGTAGCGCGATCGCCATCTACACCAGGGAAAAACAAGCGCGTCTCTGGCTCGATCAATACCGAGGAAAAAAGCCTCATTTTGCTTGTGTTTTAGGATTTACAGAAACCGGATTAATTCCAGAAATTTCTGCGGCAGGAGCCACACCCAACGATCGACAATTTACCGCGATCGCCGATGCAGAATTTCTCGTCAACGGGGTTCAACCCAATCCAAGATTTCCGCTACCGCCACTTCATGTCGGTGCGTCTCCGGTTTACATTTCTCGCGCCGTGACTGAAGCGCTGCAAATTCCGGTAACAGTTTTTAATGCGGGATTACCTCGATCGCCTGCAATTAGCGCAATTGATTTACACGGCAGTCCGGCTCGATGTGTGAGTACAGGCGCAGCGTTAGATTGGGCGATCGTGCATCACCTGTTTAATCAAGGCTTGAAATGGGGTGAAAAGCTCGCTCAAGACGCAGATTATCTGATTTTGGGAGAATGTGTGGTTGGCGGAACAACAACCGCGCTCTCGGTTCTGACTGGGCTTGGAATCGATGCTGCTGGAAAAGTGAATAGTAGCCATGCAATCTGCAATCACGCTCAGAAATGGGAGCTTGTGCAGCAAGGATTAGCCAATCATCCTGAAGATCCGTTCTCGATCGTTGCTGCTGTTGGCGATCCGATGCAAATTACCGTAGCGGGAATGGCGATCGCGGCAAGTCGCTCAAGCGGCGTTTTACTGGCAGGTGGAACACAAATGCTGGCGGTATACGCACTGATTCGAGCGATTGCGCGTGTGCAAACTTTGGTCTGGAACTCTGATCAAATCATCATTGGTACAACGCGCTGGGTGGCAGAAGATTCGACCGGAGACACAGTTGGACTTGCGACAATGTTGAGTGATGCAACCCTAATGGCAACTCGATTGAGCTTTGCTGACTCGCGCTGGAATCAGCTTCGAGCCTATGAACAAGGATTCGTCAAAGAAGGCGTAGGAGCGGGAGGATGCGCGATCGCGGCTTCGGTCTTTCAGAACTGGGGGCAGATTGAATTATTAGGCGCGATCGAACAGTTACTTGATCGCTCATCCCGATTTATTTAATTAGTGAACGCGCTGCGCCAAAAGTTGTTCTTCTAGCGCTGCAATTCGATTGTAAGCAGCCGTCAATTGGGCGGTGAGGCGTTGAATTTGGATTTCTGGAGACAGCGTTTTTTCGCCACTGTGAGCAGACGAATCAACTGTATGGCTATCCGATAAAACGTCTTTGTGTTCCATCGAAGTATCGAACGATCGCGAATAGGCATAGCGTCCGTTCGTAGTTCCGAAGGTCGATCGACTAATTCCAGACTGAGAGCCAGTCTGAATTTCGGTCAAGGCTTGCACCAGATTTGCTCCTAAATGTTCAATGGTCTGGTGCAGCGAATCTACCTTGCTGTTGAGAGCGTTGATCTGGGTCTGGATGGTATCCATTAGTTAACCTTTACCCCTACTTTTCTAAGGTCTTATGGTAGTTCACGAAAGTGTATTTCGTGGCTTATTCCTGAATCATTTAACGTTCTATGGTGAATCAAAATTTTCTGAAATAAACGAATGAGCATTAGCTCAATTTAAGTCTCGAAAGGTAAACAAAATCTAAAATAAGGAAAAAGATCAACTCGAATCTAAAGCAGAAATGCGTCAATTTTTTTGCAACAAAACTAGAAGATTCATTCACTTTGGAATGGCACGATCGCTTTGGGATCTAGTTAGTTTCATCCTAAATTTTGAATCTCAGAAAACATCAGCCATTGCGCGCATAATGTAAAGGCGTTTCGCTGAGATGCTCTTGTCTCGATCGTCACCACTTTGATCCGTTTTGGGGTAGAACGAAAGAGGTAACAGGATATCAACATGGATCGACGCAGTTTCTTACTCGGAATCGCAGCACTCAGCACAACGCTTAGCGGATGTAGTAGTCCCAATCAGGCAGCGTTCCGAATTCGCTTGCTAAAAAACTCGATCCCGGTTCAACTGCCGAGCCAATTTCGTAGACAGCTAACCGAGTTCAAAGATACGCCGACCGATTTCAAACCGGAAAATCAGCTACAAACGCTATTTACCGCTCTGCAAGCCTGGAAACAACAAACGGGTAAAGCACCGGAGCGCTCTCTCGGTCTGCCGTTTCTGCCGAAGCAAGACGCAATTCCGGATCTGATCACAATAGGCGATTATTGGCTTTCTGCTGCCATTCGCCAACAACTAATCCAACCGCTCGACCCGAACACCTGGCAACTTTGGCAGCAACTCCCCGATCGCTTCAAGCAAATTGTCACGCGCGACAATCAAGGCAATCTAACGCGCAATTCGGCTCAAGTCTGGGGCGCACCCTATCGCTGGGGTGCAACCGCGATCGTCTATCGCACCGATATCTTTCGCGATCGCAATCTCAAACCGCCGCAAGACTGGGCAGATCTTTGGCGTGAAGACTTACGCGGACGCATTGCGCTACTGGATCAATCCCGTGAAACGATCGGTCTTACGTTGAAAAAGCTCGGTCAATCCTACAACACACCCGACCTCACCAAAGTCCCAACGCTCGAAGCAGAACTCGCGGCGCTCAATCGCCAAACTCGGTTCTATAGCTCTGATTCCGTGCTGCAATCGCTGTTAATCGATGATGTCTGGATGGCGGTTGCTTGGTCTACTGATATCTTGCAAGCGATGAAACGTAATCCGACGATCGCCGCTGTTTTCCCCAGTTCGGGTACTGCACTCTTTAGCGATCTTTGGGTGCGTCCGGCGACCGTTCCCAACTCAGATAAAGCTGTGCAATCTTTACTCGCGCAGTGGATTAGCTTTTGTTGGCAACCGACGATCGCGCCGCAACTCTCCCTTCTGAGTCAAGCCGCATCTCCGATCTTATCGACCTTAAATCCTGCTGAGTTTCCCGCAGCACTACGGCAAAACTCCCTGTTAGTGCCACCCCCGGAATCGCTCGATCGCAGCGAATTCCTCGCACCCCTTAGCGATGCCACGATCGAGCAATATCGCACCCTTTGGGCTAAAGTCCGAAGGGCTGTCTAGACGGCGACCAGAAATTCGTTCGCGCTAACCTATCAAACGTCGAACACTCGATCGCTTCATCCACGGTCGAGTTCTGCTTTATTTGGGCTGCGACCTCTGAATTAAAGTTACACGTATAAGCACCTAAGATCTCCCCTTGCGGATCAAACACTCGCAAATTGTAGCCGTAGTCACTCGATGCGGTGCCAAACCGTTTGATGAACTCATAGCGATCAAGCAAATCTAACAAACTCCAAATCTGAGCATTCACCATCACATCGACTCGATTGGTTTCACCCGTTCCCTCACACGCCAACCAACTATCAATCAATCGCCGCCCGTACTTATTCTGTGCCGCAATCTGATCGCGAATCCACCACAAACTTGGCTTGGTCAAACCAGACTGTTGAATCGTTGTATCGGTGATGCCCGCGATCTCTGGGGTACACATTCCCTGTTGAATCATTTCTGGCTTAAACGGAGTCGTCGAAGGTGCAAGCTCTGGTTTTGCCAAGGCGCTCTGAGTAATCACCCCGACAATAACGCTTGCCCGAACGACATGACTTATCACAGATAGAACCGAGTTTGGAATCACAAAGGGATATGGCATAGTGGGTTCGAGCAACTCTAATCGAATGACGCTAACTTGAGTCAAAAGTGCCTACTGGCTGTTGTAGTTTAACTCTCTAAATTAAACCCCGATGTTCAATCCTTTGCGTCCCCTGAAATACTTACCCTGGACTGAATTGATGCAAGTGGCGCTGATTACGATCGGCTTTACGATTCTATTGGATTGGTTATTGTTCCAAGTGGCTGCAATTCCAGCGCTGCGCTCAATGATTGTTCAACTGCTAGAGTCCCCGTTTGCCGTGATCGTCTTTTTAGGGGCGGCTGTGGGAGTCGGAGCGCTGGCAGTCGCGATTACAGAACGGTGGTTCCGCCGAATTGTGATTACCAATGCGATTTTGTGGGCATTGGTTCCTTGTTTGCTGTTCGGGTTGTGGCTGCGATCGTTGTTACCCGATGCGGTTTTCCCGCAACTGCTTACGCCTGGTGTGAACTTTAATTCGGCAATGGGGATGATCATCGGTCTATTTTGGAAAGGAAAACCCTATTGGCGATAATTCAGCCCTCACGATACGCTACGTTAATGACAACCCTTCACTTAACTTAAAGGACGCTGGAATGCCTGCTCTGTACATGTTTGCTCTGTATTGTGTCTTGGTGATCGCCATGCTGGTTGGAATCGTTGGCGCAGTCGTGCCGGGTATTCCGGGAACCAGCTTAATTCTCGTCGCGATCGTGATTTGGGGCGCAGTTCGAGGATTTTCAGATGTGACAGTCGCTCTCATTATTGGGAGTGTCGTCTTTTTACTGAGCTTTGGAATTGATTTTCTGGCGACGTACTGGGGAGCCAAGAAAGCGGGAGCTAGCAACTGGGGGCAAATCGGCTCAGTCGTCGGATTTATTCTCGGAATTCTTGGATTTCTGCCCGCTTTGCCGATCGGTGGACTTCCGGGATTAATTGTGGGTCTGTTTTTTGGCCCGCTTGTCGGGGCGATCGTCGGTGAATTTCTCTACTGCAAAGATGCCATGATCGCAATCAAAGCGGGACTCGGCATTGTCGTAGGTTCTGTGGTGGGTAACTTAGCTCAAGGCGTTTTGGCAGTATTAACCGTTGCAGTGTTTATTTTCACCACGTTTCCGCAAGCCCAAGCGCTGATGAATTAGAGTTTCTGCGATCGTGCAGCACAGGCGGTTTTTTTGCCTTTGGTCGCGGCTGGCTTTTCAGGAGCTTGCACCGACGGCTTGAGTGATTGACAGATTAAACTCTCAGCTCCCGATGCAGCTACCCTGACAACTCCAATATAGCTATGTAAACCAGCCTCACGGGGTACAGCCGTAATCACAGAATCAGTGCCGACGCGCAGGCGATACGCGTAGCTGTAGCTCTGAGAAATCACATTTGCCGATCGCTCTAGCTCCTCTAAGCTGCGAGCGAATCGGTTATTCCGCTGATAAAATTTCTCCTGTGCAGCGATCATCGCTTTGAGATAGCTTTCCGCTTCCTTTTGCCGCTCCAGCGCAGCATCGTTAGGCGGCTTGCTGGCGGTTCCCTGTGATCCTTGAGACTGACTTTTTGCGGTTGACCAAAATGCTGTCGTCCCGCCTGCGACAAATCCCGCAACCACGACGAGCGCAACCGGAATCGCGTACACTCGCCACCGCGTTTTTAGCCAGCCCCGCAACGAGAGCGGCTCTTCGAGTTCTTCCTCTTCTCCGATCGCTTCTGCAATTATCGGTTGAGCTTCAGGGGTAGCCTCTACAACCGGAGGTTGGACTTCAGCGATCGCCGCTGCAACCGGAGATTCGACTTCAGGAGTTGCTTCTTCAACTAGAGGTTGCGATTCAGTTGGAGCATCCAGCGTCGCAACAGAAGCCTCTAGTTCAGCATCCGGCAGAGTTGAGATTGCAACCGGAGCCGTTACGACCGGAGCAGATAATTCAGGCGATCGCAGCGAAAACTCCCGTGTCCAAGCGAAGTGATCTTCTCCGATCTTTTTCGCTTGTGCCCGTACCGATCGGATTGAATCATTCCCTAACTCTAATAGCCCCTTTTGAATAAAGGTGACGAGTGTTTCTTGATTGAGTGGCTTCTGCGACTCCAAACACACCCACAAACAGTCCTCATCCAAACCCGCCTGCGCTGTGATGCCTTTTGGGGACAATACCGCATTCATCAACGCTGCGATCGCAGCCGGTTCACCTTGCTTTGCGAGTTCTAATAGATTCGGCTGTTGCATAGAAACACTTGCTTGACTCTCAATTCTAGACCGCTGAAGTTGCTTTACTTTACCGTCGAAAACTCAGTTTTGTCTAACTGTCCCCTCAACTCTCAGGTTATTCTCAGCGTTGTGCCGGATTAAAGTCACGTCGGTTAAAACATTTCAATACTGCAAGCGGAAAGTTGATATTAAAACAGCTTTTGACGAAATTGCAGCAAAGATTTGCGTTAAAAGCAATTTAGCCTATTTTTGCCGTGAATTCTTACCGCTTTTGGGAACACTCAGAACACAGGGCAAACTTTCCCGGTCTTGTGAATTTGTCACTTCAGGAGCAGGGCGGTGCAAACGGTTAAGCAACAGCAGATTCTTGGCTATTTCATTGAAGAAGCAAAAGAACATTTAGACACGATCGAACAGGGCTTGGTCGATCTTGCTGCAACGATGGCAGATTCAGAGCGAGTGAATGAGCTATTTCGGGCAGCTCACTCGGTGAAAGGCGGGGCTGCAATGCTGGGCTTTGATGGTATCCAGAGAACCGCTCACCATTTCGAGGATTGCTTCAAAATTCTCAAAGAGCATCCCGTTAGAATCGATCAGCGCCTTGAAGATTTGTTTCTCAAAGGATTTGACACGCTCAAAGAACTGATCGAAGCGCTTCAAAGCCCGTTTGGACTGCGAGAAGAAGAGGCACAGCAAGCCGTTTCCGCCGCAGAACCCACGTTTCGAGAACTCCAAGCCTATCTCAGCACTCTAATTGCCGGGAGAAGCGCTGCGCCGAAAGCCTCAACTTTACCGCAAGGCGTTGCAGCCCAGATTACCGCAGTCCTTAAGGCGATGCTGCAACTGTTTAAGCAGGGCGATTCTCAGAAGAGTCGGCAGCAGTTGATCGCTTTATGCAATCGCCTAATCCAAGTGAGCAGCACGACTCCAGCCTGGGTACTGTTGTTGCAGACGGCGCAACGGGCGATCGCAAATTCCAAAAATAGCTATGCCACGCTTGCCCCAGTGGTGATTAAGGATCTAAAGCAAGCGAGTGATTTTCTGCTCACAGGCGGCGCTAACCGCATTGCAATCAGTCCGAACCTGAAGAATTTAGTCAGTCCGCCTACTCAACCTGCAAAGCCTCCCGCGTCGGTTACGCCCGCGGCAAAGCCCCAAATCACAATTTCATTAGAGCCGAGAGCCGCTGCCCGATCGTTAGTAGAGTCGTTCAACAAAGCAGAACTGCTTGAAATCGCTGAGTTCATCATGAAAACAATCCAATAGATCGTTTCCCTCTAGACTGTGAAAAGAATTGTCTGGAGCGGAGCAATGGCGAAGATCGGATTTATTGGCACAGGGTTAATGGGTTTACCGATGGCACAGCGGCTAATAACCGCCGGTCATTCTGTCACTGCCTACAATCGCACTGCTGCAAAGTTAGAATCCTTGGTGGGAGCGACGATCGCCACTTCTAGCTCGCAGGCAATCGCGGCTTCTGACTGTGTAATTTTGATGCTCACGAATGCTGAAGCGATCGAACAAACCTTGCTATCGGATCAAGCGGTTCTGCAAGGGCGCACCGTGATTCAAATGAGTACGATCGCGCCCGATGAGAGTCAATCCATTCGCGATCGAGTTGTCGTTGCGGGTGGAAGTTACCTAGAGGCGCCGGTGCTTGGAAGTATTCCAGAGGCGCGATCCGGCAAATTGATCGTGATGGTGGGTGCGGAAGTCGAGCAGTTTGAACAATGGCGATCGCTGCTGCAAACGCTTGGTGAAAATCCGGTTTTACTAGGGACAGTGGGTTCGGCTTCGACGGTGAAGCTTGCCTTAAATCAACTCATTGGATCATTAACCAGTGCTTTTGCCGTGAGTTTAGGTTTAGTCTTGCGGCAGAATGTCGAGGTCGAAGCGTTTATGCAAATTCTGCGGCAGAGTGCTTTGTACGCGCCGACTTTTGATAAGAAATTACAACGAATGCTCGATCGAGACTTTGAAAACCCCAATTTCCCGACAAAGCATTTGCAAA
The DNA here is from genome assembly GCA_014695195.1 of Cyanobacteria bacterium FACHB-DQ100. NCBI lineage: Bacteria > Bacillati > Cyanobacteriota > Cyanobacteria bacterium FACHB-DQ100. The sequence goes on from JACJNW010000039.1 coordinate 274,046, forward strand.
AAGACATCAATCTGTTTGTTGAAGCGGCACAATCGGCGAACCTGAATGTTGCTTCTGTTGAGGGAGTTCGAGAGATTTTGCAAAGTGCGATCGCTCAAAATTTATCTGATCTCGATTATGCTGCTTTATTTTCGATTGTTTGTCCACCAGAGCCCCAGAATGATCAGTCTGTGGAAGATCTGGGATAAAAGCTTGTTATTTCAATCACATCGAGCAGAAAAACGAAATTTAGCATTTTCCAGCAAAGCAATGTAAAGACGAGTGTTTTCTGGGCAACCTAGACCTAGCGTCCCTGATTTGCTACAAACGTTCAGCCCAGAACTCACAGGACTCCGTTTCCTGACCTCGATCGCAGGATTTTCTGCATGTGACCCCTAGCACATTCTAAATATCGAACAGGTTCAAGTCATCTGTGGCTTCTGAACGCTTGACGGCTGAGTTCTTCATCGCGACCATTGCCGTTTGGGTTCACTAAGCTATGCGTGTTTTGATCTATTCCTATAACTATCATCCTGAACCGATTGGAATTGCACCTCTGATGACCGAACTGGCTGAGGGATTGGTCAGACGGGGGCATCAAGTCCGAGTGATCACTGGGATGCCGAACTATCCGCAACGCCAGATTTATGAGGGCTATCGAGGCAAGCTCTACATGACAGAAGAATGCAACGGAGTGGTCATTCAGCGCAGCTATATGTGGGTTAAACCCAAGCCAAACCTGCTCGATCGACTGCTGCTTGATAGTAGCTTTGTCTTGACTAGCTTCCTGCAAGCGCTGCGAGGCTGGCGACCGGATGTGATTCTTCTCACGGTTCCGCCACTTCCGGTCTGTGTTCCGGCAGCGCTTTTGAGCTGGCTTCACAACTGCCCGATCGTTCTCAATGTGCAGGATATTCTGCCAGAAGCGGCGGTACAGGTCGGGCTGTTGAAAAATAAAACGATGATTCGGGTATTTGAAGCTTTAGAGAAGTTTGCTTATCGCACCGCCCACACCATCAGTGTGATTGCGGATGGATTTGTTGAAAATCTAGAAAACAAAGGAGTCCCATCCAGTAAGCTTACCTGCATTCCAAATTGGGTTGATACTAGCTTTATTCGTCCCCTGCCTAAGAGCAATAATGCCTTTCGGAGCGAACATGGACTGGATGGAAAGTTTGTAGTTTTGTATGCCGGAAATATTGCATTGACACAGGGTTTAGAGACTGTGATTGATGCCGCTGCCCAATTGCGCCATGTTTCAGACATTGCTTTTGCAATTGTGGGAGAGCCAAAAGCGATCGAACAACTCAAGCAGCATTGTGAGCTACAGGGTGTCGATAATGTGAAGCTCTTGCCGTTTCAACCGCGAGAGAAACTGCCTGAAATGCTGGCAGCTGCAGATGTGGGGTTGATTGTGCAGAAGCGCAATGTAGTTTCGTTTAATATGCCCTCGAAAACTCAGGTACTTCTTGCCAGTGGACGGGCGATCGTTGCTGCAGTTCCCAGTACAGGGAGTGCGGCAAGCGCAATCGAGAAAAGCCGCGGTGGAGTTGTTGTAGAGCCAGAAAATCCAGAAGCTTTAGCAGAGCAAATTTTAGCGCTGTATCACGATCCGGAGCTTGCGGCGCGGCTGGGAAGACAAGGGCGACAGCACGCGATCGAGCGCTATTCATTCGAGCAAGCTTTAACTCAGTATGAAGCTTTGTTTGAGCAGGTTGTGAAGTTGCCCTTCCCCAAGACTGATTACCGTTTGAGTGTGGATAAGTCGAGCAGCTAGAGTTTTATCTCACTCTATCTATTTTTTGATGAAAGATCGGGGTTTAGCTGACTCCGATCTTTTGTGTTGTTTGATCGGTGCGATCGTCTACTAGAAGCTAAATCCTTCGGTATGGTCTTCAACAGAATGGGAATACTGAAGCAGTCATAGCAAATTGTAGCTATAGCATTTCTTCCCTAGATGCCGATTATGACCCTTTCAAAACTTCCCGTTTCAGTTCTGATTCCTGCTCGTAATGAAGAAGCAAATTTGCCTGCTTGTCTCGAAAGTGTCGCCAGAGCAGATGAAGTCTTCGTTGTTGATTCACAAAGTAGCGATCGCTCCGTTGCAATTGCAGAAAGCTATGGGGCAACAGTTGTTCAGTTTCACTTTAATGGACGCTGGCCCAAGAAGAAGAATTGGTCACTGGACAACTTACCGTTTCGCAACGAATGGGTGTTAATTGTTGATTGTGATGAGCGAATTACGCCGGAATTGTGGGATGAGATCGCAGCAGCAATTCAGAACCCGGAGTTTGAGGGATATTATCTCAATCGCAAAGTGTTCTTTTTGGGGCAATGGATTCGGCATGGTGGCAAGTATCCAGACTGGAACCTGAGATTGTTTCAACATAAAAAAGGACGTTATGAAAATCTCAGTACCGAAGCCATTCGGAACACCGGAGATAACGAAGTTCATGAACACGTTGTGCTATCCGGCAAAGTCGGGTATCTGAAAAACGATATGCTGCACATCGACTTCAAAGATCTGTATCACTGGCTAGAACGGCATAATCGCTACTCGAACTGGGAAGCGAAAGTGTATCTCAACTTGCTCACAGGTCAGGGGGAAGATGGCACGATCGGGGCAAATTTGCTTGGAGATTCGGTGCAGCGCAAGCGCTTTTTGAAGCGAATTTGGGTGAGATTACCGTTTAAGCCGACATTGCGGTTTTTGTTGGCTTATGTGTTTCGGCTGGGATTTCTAGATGGAAAAGCGGGGTATATCTATGCACGGTTACTCAGCCAGTATGAGTTTCAAATTGGCGTGAAGTTGTTTGAGTTGCAGCAGTTTGGCGGGACGCTGAACACCCCACAGCCAGTTAAACCTTCGATCGTACAGCCAGAATCATGATGCCGATTCGAGAGTCTCCGATCGACATTCACGCTCCCTCACTGGTTGATCTACGCGATTATGATCAGTCCTGGTTTGATCGAGGTCGTCCAGGTTGGTATGTTTTGTTCTGGTGGCTGGTGCAAGCGATCGTCTTTCCCATAACTCCCCATCCGCTCAATTCGCTTCGATGTTTGGTGCTGCGATGGTTTGGAGCCAAGATCGGTCAAGGCGTTTTAATTCGCCCAACTGCGCGATTCACTTATCCCTGGAAAGTCGAAATCGGCGATTACAGTTGGATTGGTGATGATGTTGTACTTTACAGTCTCGATCGTATCTCAATTGGAAATCACTGTGTTATTTCCCAAAAAAGCTATCTATGTACAGGAAGTCATAATGTCAGCGATTCAGCGTTTAAGTTAGAGACCCGTCCGATCGAGATCGGTCACGGGGTTTGGATTGCGACAGATTGCTTTATCGCGCCTGGGGTGCAGATTGGTTCAAACGCAGTGATCGGAGCGCGGAGTACCGTGCTGAAGTCGATGCCGACTCAATCCGTTTGCTGGGGATCTCCTTGTCGATCGCAGTATCTAAGGCAAATAAATTTTGCAAGCGAGGAATCGCAGTAGCATTGCTTTGTTCACTTGGGCTTAACTTGCACTCAGGTTTAGCGATCGTTGTTCTGCAAAGGTCTTGTACTCGATCGCATCATGGCTGCAAAATAGGCGAACCTCGTCGCCATGATTCAGGGATAGTTTGCGGAGACGATCTTGATTGAGCAATCTGGCATTGCGATCGACTTCCATCATCCATTGATATGCTTTTAATCCCGGTGTGCATTTCGGATTCGGTTTCATCTCGTCGCGATAGAAGTAAGCATCTCCCGCATGTAGGAGCCAACCGTCGGAGGTTTCGATCGCGACCCCTGCGTGACCAGGTGTATGTCCAACGAGCGGAATAAACAAAATTTCCGGCGGTAATCCCTCTAGCTCTCGCACGGCTTCAAATCCGAACCAAGGTTCACCATTTGCTGTGTAGAATTTCCAGGACTTAACCTCATCCCATTGTTCCGGACGATAGCGGCGACGCGCAATAAAGCCTTCCCGATTCCGTACCGCCTCAATCTCACTCTGCATGACATGAACTGTTGCGTTAGGAAAGTCTTCTAGACCTCCTGCATGATCAAAGTCGAGATGAGTCAGAACAATATGACGGACATCTTGAGGCGAGAATCCCAGCTTTTCGATTTGGTCGATCGCACTGTATTTACGATCGAATTGAATGTTATTAAATGCAATAAAAAACGGACTCAGCCGATGTGAGGGAGCTTGAATATCGCGCAACCCAAAGCCCGTATCGATTAGAACAAGTCCTTGATTTGTTTCAATCAGCAAACAGTGACAGACAAGATGGGAAGTCAAGCCTCGACTGAAGCCATCGAACAAGGCTCCACCCACCGGACACATACAGCCACAGTTTAGATGATGAATTCGCATAGCGGTTCTCTGGTGCGATCAACTACGTGAATGCTAGAGAGATTGCGATCGAATTCCGTCTTTCCAATGGGAGATCAGTAATTTGTCACCAAGACTTCTGTGATCTTGCCGCGTTTTTCTGCATTGCAGTTAATATTGCGGGTTGCATAAATGGTGTGAATGTTGAATTCTTTGTACACCTCACGAATAAACGGACAATCGGAGTTTGAGAGCATCACCTTTACGCCTCGATCGCTTAACTCTGTCATCACATCGCGCAATTGCACCTGCTGATCTTCGCTGAACGAATAGCGATTGTAAGCAGTGAAGTTACTGGTTGGGCTAATCGGATAGTAAGGTGGATCAAAGTAAACAAAGTCTTCTGAACTACAAGCATATTGCAGCACTTGATCAAATGATCCAGGTTCAATTTGCGCGTTCGATAGCGCGATCGAGTCCGCTCGAAGCACCTCTGGATCATAAATCCCAGGCTTTTTGTAACTGCCGATCGGCACATTAAAATGCCCTTTGGAGTTCTCACGGTACAGTCCGTTAAAGCAAGTTTTATTCAGATAAATCAGTCTTGCAGCGCGATCGACATTATTACCGGCATAAAACCAATCGTCTGAGGCGGTGATTTGAGCGCGGACTTGGTAGTAATGCTCTGGGCAATGTTGCTGATGATGTTGCTCTAAGCGATCGATCAACTCTTCCACCTGATCGCGCACACACCGATAGACATTGACTAGCTCAAGATTAATATCAATCAATAATGATGTTGCGGGCTGGAGATGAAAGAAAATTGCTCCACCTCCGACAAACGGCTCATAGTAATTCTGGTAACGTTTCGGGAAATAGGAAACGTACTGCGAAATTAGCTGGTTTTTTCCGCCTGCCCACTTAATAAATGGGCGTGGTAACCCTGGGGACTGTACTTGAGTAATCATGTTTTTATTTAACACCTAAAATACATTTGATCTGATCAGTATTCGTATTATAAAAATGACACTCTGATCAGGTTTCGTAATTGATCTCTGATCTCGATATGATGGAATGGAGTTTAGAAAATAACCCTTATGATTCAAGACCTTTGGAACACCGTTTCTAAATACCCCAAGTTTGTAATCGGTGTCATTCTTGGCATATTCCTGAATGCTGCTGCGCCGCTCGTGCCGCTGTTCAAACGCCCTGTAACCGCGATCGCGCTGGTTGGTGTTCTTGTCGGTGGACTTGCCTTTGTTTCTTTCACCCTCAAAGCAATGCTCGGTTTAGATCCGCTTTAATAGAATGGAATTTTGTAGGTAGGAAGGAATTGTATGGCGACAGATCGAAGAATGGCTCGTGTCGCAGAATCTATCCGGCGCGAAGTGAGTCAAATGCTGTTGAATGGCATCAAAGACGATCGCGTAGGAACCGGAATGGTGAGCGTCACCGATGTGGATGTATCCGGGGATTTGCAGCACGCCAAAATCTTTGTCAGCATCTACGGTGACGAAGAAGCCAAAGCCGAAACGATGGCAGGCTTAAAGTCCGCGACAGGCTATGTTCGCAGCGAATTAGGACAGCGAATCCGCTTACGGAGAACGCCTGAAGTTATCTTTATTGAGGATCGATCGCTAGAGCGGGGTGATAAAGTTCTAGGGTTAATCAATCGCCTCAGCCAAGAGCGCAAAGAGTTCCCCGATGAAGACGTTTCTCCCGAATCTTGATGAGTTAACGCTGCGTCAGCAAGTGGCTCAAATGGTGGTCGTGAGGGCTTCGGGCTTTCTGTTTGACCATGAGATTCAGTATCCCGTCTGGGAGCCACCTGCGGCGACGTTAGAGGGTTGGATTAGGGAGTGGGGCGTGGGGGGTGTGATTCTCCTGGGTGCGAGTGCGGGAGAAATTGCGCTCAGAACGCAGCAGTTGCAAGCTTGGGCATCGATTCCGCTCTTGATTTGTGCGGATGTTGAGGAAGGAGTTGGGCAGCGGTTTTCGGGGGCAACTTGGTTTCCACCGCCAATGGCGATCGCAGAAATTGCCAAACGGGATCTCACTCTTGCGTGTCACTATGCTGAGCAAATGGGGCGAATTACGGCAGCAGAAAGTTTAGCGATCGGCTTGAATTGGCTGCTTTCTCCCACGGTGGATGTCAACAACAATCCTGACAATCCTGTGATCAATGTCCGGGCTTTTGGCGAAACTCCAGAGATTGTTGGCGAACTGGCAAAAGCTTTTATCCGAGGCGCACACCAGCACCCGATTTTAACCACTGCAAAACATTTTCCGGGGCATGGTGATACGGAGACCGATTCTCACCTCGAATTACCTGTAATTCCGCATAATCGCGATCGCCTAGAACAAATTGAACTTCCGCCTTTTAGAGCCGCAATCTCAGCAGGTGTCGATGTTGTAATGAGCGCTCACCTTCAAATTCCCGCGCTTGATTCGAACTATCCTGCAACGCTTTCTCCAAAGGTTCTTACAAATGAGTTGAGACGGAATCTTGAATTTGAAGGCTTGATTGTCACGGATGCTTTAGTGATGGGCGCGATCGCCAATCGATATGGAACCGAGGAAGCTTGTGTTCTGGCAGTCGAAGCAGGCGCAGATATTTTATTGATGCCATTAGAGCCAGAAAAGGCAATTACAGCCGTTTGTGAAGCCGTAGAAAGCGGGCGGATTAGTCACGATCGCATCCAATCTTCGGTTGAAAGACTCTGGAGAGCTAAACAAAAAGCTTGTGCAGTCACAATTCCATCTGAAGAAGGTCACGCTTGGGAAAATCCGCCCGAACCCATTTTAGAAACAATTGAATTAACCTCGAAAATTGCTCAGCCAGATGCACTTTCAATCAATGCTGAATTGCTGCGTCACTCGATGCGGTCACGTTCGCCTGTGCCAAAGGCATCGCATCATCCAAATTCTTCTCGCTTAGATTCGCTTTCCGGTGGGGGTCGCAATCTAGTCATTGTCGATAGCATTCTGGATTGTGATTTCCTGGGTCGAACCGCTCCTGCGATCGCATTTCCCGCTCAATTTGGATTGACAGAGACTCAGATTATCGATCGGCATACCCCTTACATTGCTCCAAATAATCGCGCTCAAGTTCCAACTGTATTGCAATTATTTATCCGGGGTAATCCCTTTCGTGGAATCGCTGGATTAACTCAAGCGGCAGAAGATTGGTTTACGTTTCTATTAAATACAAATCAACTTTGTGCGATCGCAGTTTACGGCAGTCCTTATGTTCTCGATCGCTTTCTTCCCAGTTTGCCGCCGGATGTCCCTTATGTATTCAGCTACGGGCAAATGCAAGCGGCTCAAGCGATCGCATTAGAAACCCTGTTTAGAAGCCAATGCAAGTAGAACATCTAACACCGGAAGCGACAGAAATTATCTTGAACACTTTGCCAGAAAAGTCCAGTTAGGGCTACGTGCTTATGCGGCAGCGATCGACTTCCCGATCGAGGCAGTGATTGAAATGGCTGTTCCGCAAACTGTCGTTCACAGTCTTGGCAATAGCCAGAAACTTTACTTCTCCATCATTACATCTTGAGCACTACTTACATCTTCACTACTACAGTGTGTGCAGTGCGTTGTCCAATTTTTTCTATGATGGATACACAATTCGGACTTGGGCGGTGATACGTACTATTTCTTTTGCCACGTTCCAAGCTGAGATACGATACCCTATCTATGGAGTAGATTTGTGCGATCGTCTAACCTATGACTGTTGATTTTCTCAGCCATCTTAATCCGTCCCAAAGGCAAGCCGTTCAGCATTTTTGTGGCCCTTTGCTGGTGATTGCTGGCGCGGGTTCAGGCAAGACAAGAGCATTGACGTATCGCATCGCCAATCTGGTGCTGAAACATCGCGTCGATCCAGAAAATATTCTGGCGGTGACATTTACGAATAAAGCGGCGCGGGAAATGAAAGACCGGATCGAACGGTTGTTTGCCGAGCAGGAGGCATTAAGCGAACATGGCAAGCCGCTCGAATCGCTGCCCGGTCATGTTCAGACGAAATTGCGATCGCACGTCTACAAAACCATCACCAAAGATCTCTGGATTGGCACATTTCACGCGCTTTGCTGTCGAATTCTTCGCTTTGATATCGAAAAGTTCCAGGATGAAAAAGGACGGAAGTGGACGCGATCGTTTTCGATTTTTGATGAGTCCGATGCTCAAAGCTTGGTGAAAGATATCATCATTAATCAATTGAATATTGATGAAAAGAAATTCGATCCGCGATCGGTTCGATATGCAATCAGCAACGCCAAAAATAAAGGTTTATCGCCGCGAGATTATGAAAAAGAGCAATCGAACTTCAAAAGCAAAGTGATTGCAAACGTCTATAGCGTTTATCAGGATAAACTCGCTGAAAACAATGCTGTTGATTTCGATGATTTAATCTGGATTCCAGTACAACTCTTTCGTCAGAATGAACAGATCCGCGCATACTGGCATAAACGCTTCAGACATATCTTGGTAGATGAATATCAAGATACCAATCGCACTCAGTACGATCTGATTCAGTTATTAGTGACGAATGGAGAACCCCCGAATCGATTTAACGAGTGGGAACATCGATCGGTCTTTGTGGTGGGCGATGCCGATCAGTCGATCTACTCGTTCCGCATGGCAGACTTCACAATTCTGATGGGCTTTCAGCAAGACTTTGGGGATAGCTTGCCCGATGATGACACCCGGACAATGGTGAAGCTCGAAGAGAACTATCGATCGACCGAAAATATCCTGCAACTCGCGAACGAACTGATCGAAAACAACACCGAACGCATTGATAAAATCCTTAAACCGACTCGCGGACAAGGTGAACCGAATTTCTGCTACCGCGCTCAGGATGAAATCGACGAAGCAGAATTTGTCGTTCAACAAATGCGGCGACTCGAAGCGATGAACTCCGATTTGCATTGGGGTAAATTTGCGATTCTCTATCGAACCAATGCTCAATCACGGGCGTTTGAAGAAATTTTGGTGCGTTGGGGTGTACCTTATAAGGTCGTGGGTGGTCTGCGATTCTATGACCGGAAAGAAATCAAGGATGTGCTTGCGTATTTGAGAGCGATCGCCAATCCTTCTGATACCGTTAGCCTCTTGCGCGTGATTAATACACCTCGTCGCGGAGTCGGAAAAACCACGATCGAATCTCTACAAAAAGCTTCGATCGAACTCGGTGTTCCTTTGTGGGAAATTCTCAGCGATGAAAACTCGATCAAAACTCTAGCGGGTCGGTCTTCGAGAGGCGTGATTCAGTTTGCTCAGATCATTCAGAAATGGCGATCGCAGCTCGACGCAGTGAGCGCTTCAGAACTGGTACAAGGTGTGCTCGAAGACTCTGGGTACATCGCCGATCTAAAATCTCAAGGCACAGACGAAGCCGAAGACCGCTTGCAGAACGTTCAAGAGTTGTATAACGCTGTGCTGCAATTTGAGGAAGAAAACGAAGACGATAAGAGCCTGATCGGTTTCCTCGCCAGCGCGTCTCTCGCTTCGGATTTAGACGACGTACAAGAAGAAACAACCAAAGTTTCTTTGATGACGCTGCACTCCTCGAAAGGGTTAGAATTTCCGATCGTCTTTCTAGTCGGTTTAGAACAAGGCTTATTTCCGAGTTATCGATCACTCGATGATCCCGCCGCGATCGAAGAAGAACGCCGCCTCTGTTACGTCGGCATCACCCGCGCTCAAGAACGCCTATTCCTTTCTCACGCCCGCGAACGTCGGCTATACGGAAATCGCGAACCCGCCAGCCCCTCGCTATTCCTGGGAGAAATGCCTCGCGAATTGATGGATAGCAACACCAAAGCCGCGATCCCAGCCAAATACACCACCAAGCCTGCCGCCAAACCCGCCCCTGTGATTCAGAGTACCGAAACCGATTGGAGCGTCGGTGATCGCGTCATGCACAGTCAATTCGGAATCGGAGAAATTACTAATATCTTCGGTAGTGGTAATAAAGCGACTTTGGCGATTCGATTCGATAACTTGACCGGAATGAAGCGCAAGATTCTCCCGATCGGCGATCGCGCCTTAACTGCGATCGATTAATCTCAAACTATGGTGATTCAATCCTCGAAATCAAACCGCTCTGTCCCGCCCTTGGAGAATGGCGATCGTTTGTCTCGCGCCGAATTTGAGCGGCGTTATACGGCTGCACCCCACATCAAAAAAGCCGAACTGATCGAAGGAATTGTCTATATGCCAGCCGCGCTCCGCTTTAGAAGTCATGGTCAACCCCATGCCCGGTTAATGGTCTGGCTGGGCAACTATCAGATTGCCACGATCGGGACTGCTTTGGCGGATAACACCACTGTCCGGCTCGATTTAGACAATGAGCCGCAACCTGATATCGCCTTATTTATCGAACCTGAATTCGGTGGACAAGTGCGAATTTCAAGCGATGACTATCTCGAAGGCGCACCCGAACTGATCGCAGAAATCGCCGCCAGTAGTGCCGCTTACGATTTAGGCGATAAGAAAAAGGCGTATCGGCGCAACGGAGTCCGAGAATATCTCGTCTGGCAAATGTTTGAAAACAAGCTCGATTGGTTTGCGCTGCAAGACGATGAATATGTTCCGCTATTACCAGACGAAACCGGAATCATTCGGAGTCAAACGTTTCCGGGATTGTGGCTGGCGATCAACTCCCTGCTCAACGGTGAAATGCTGCAAGTCATGGCAGTTTTGCAGCAGGGATTGAATTCTCAAGAACATCAAACATTTGTGCAGCAGTTGCGCGATCGTCTAGCCGACTAATCCCGATCGCAACGCCCTCACCGCCGCCTGGGTTCGATCATCCGCACACAGCTTATTCAGAATGTTCCGAACGTGCGTCTTCACTGTTCCCACCGTGATATAAAGCTTTTCAGCGATCGCAGCATTGCTACAACCATCCACAATCAACTGCAATACTTCTAATTCCCGCTCTGTTAATGGATACGCCTCAATAATTTGGTTATATTCTGGCTCGGTTGCGGTAATGGCGACCTGTTGAGCTTCAGATTGAGCCGCAGTTTGAGGCGCGGTTGACTGAGTTTGACGCAGCACCACACGAGCGATCGCCGGATCGATCCAGGAGTTTCCTTCTTGGGTGACGCGCAACGCCTCGACCAACTGATCTAAACTGACATCTTTCATGCAGTACGAGTCTGCACCCGCCGCAAACGCTGCTAGAACTGTATCTTCGTGATCTTGTAGCGTTAAAATAAGAACTTTTGTATTGGGGTGATCTTCCATCTCAGCTTGCGCTTGACGGAAACGGCGCGTCAGTTCTACGCCATCGATATCGGGCAAGCCAATATCTACGATCGCAACATCCGGCTTCAAATTCGTCAGCATTTTCAATCCATCGGTTCCATTCGCTGCTTCTCCCACGACTTCAAACCCTGGGCGTTGCTGTAACGCGGTCTTCATTCCCACCCTGGTTAAGTCATGATCCTCAATCAGCGTAATCCGAATGTCATTCATATGAAAAAACCCCACAGTATTTAGAGAATATCAAAATTGCATAGAAATACATCAATGCGCCGCACCAGTGTTGGAGCGGTGCTTAATTACAAATCCACATAGAGATAGTCAATTTTATTGTGCTTTAAAAATAGTCGTAAATCCTCCTCCCTGTTGTACTACCTGTGGCATAAACCTTACGTAGGATCTTCTTCATCCTCGTCTCTAGGGCTGAAATGGCATCAACTCTTTGCTTCGTTATAGCAACTCAAGCAATGAATGTTGCAAATGGTGCCTTTCCATGACTCGATTAGGGCGTTTCGCCGAAACGCCTCAGCATAGAATATAAATTGCATTTACTGCATCTAAGGGACTCACTCTTGTAAGCAGCGAATTGCCTCTAAAAGCCCCCGCGCTTTATTTAGCGTTTCTTGATACTCACTTTCGGGTACAGAATCCGCCACCAGTCCGGCTCCTGCTTGTACCTGAACTGTGTGTTTACCATCACCTCGATCGCGCACCACCATCGTCCGAATAGCGATCGCGCTATTCAGTTGCCCCTCAAAGTCGTAGTACCCATACGCGCCCGAATACACCCCGCGCCGACAAGGTTCTAAATTGTGAATAATCTCCATTGCTCGAATCTTCGGCGCACCGCTCACTGTTCCGGCTGGAAATCCTGCTTTGAGCAAATCCCACGCGGTTTTATCGGGTGATAACTCTCCGACGACGTTACTGACAATGTGCATCACATGAGAATAACGCTCGATCACCATCAATTCATCGACTTTCACCGTTCCGTTCATGCAGACGCGCCCTAAATCATTGCGTCCTAAATCGACTAACATCACATGCTCTGCCACTTCTTTGGGATCAGCCAGTAAATCTTGTTCTAGAGCGAGATCTTCTGCGTGAGTTTTGCCGCGTTTACGAGTTCCCGCGATCGGTCGCACTGTGGCAATTTTCGGCTGAGTCGGATCGCTCGATCGCTCGGCTTTAACCAAGACTTCTGGACTCGATCCAATAATCTGCCAATTGTTGAAGTGGAAATACGCCATATAGGGCGAGGGATTGATTAATCGCAGCGATCGATACAGTGCAAACGGCTCTCCGACAAATTCCGAATTCAGCCGTTGTGAAATCACAACCTGAAAAATATCACCCGCTTTGATGTGCGCTTTGGCAGTTTCGACGTTGGCGCAGAATTGTTCTTTTGTGGTGTTGCTTGTCCACGTGATTGATGAATCATTATTTGCAGGTGGCTTCCAGGAAAGCAATCGAGTTTTCTCAGGAAGCGGCGATTTGAGCTTATTGACTAATTGCGTGACGCGATCGCAGGCTTGCTGATACGCTGCTTCTAAATCAGTGTTTGGATCGCGCAAATCTGCATACGCGATCGCCCAAATCTTCCGCTTCACCTGATCAAAAATCAACACCTGATCAATCTGCATCCACAATCCATCGGGCAAATCCTCTTCGGTTGCCTGATAGATTGGAACACGCGGTTCAATCCAATTGATCAGTTCATATCCCCAAAATCCGAACAGTCCGCCAATTCCTGACGGCAATTCAGGTAGTTTTACCGGCTGATAAGGCGCTAAACATTCAGATAGTGTCGCAAACGGATCGCCTTCAAACACTCTCTGAGTTCCGTCTCGGTGAGTTTGGGTGGTGCGATCACCCCTCGCTTCCAAAACCCACAGCGGATCACACCCTAAGAAACTGTAGCGCCCGATCGTTTCTCCGCCTTCGACCGACTCCAGCAAAAAGCTATAAGGCTGCCCATCGCACACGCGATACCATGCAGAAACGGGCGTATCCAAATCAGCGACCCATTCTTGATAAACGGGGACAAAATTACCTTGCTGTGCGAGTTCCTTGAATTGAGAAAAATCGGGAGAAATCATAGCAACTTAGAACGATCGTACAGTTAGGATACAAGCTTTCTTTTACTGATGACTATACAGACTGAATTTCTTACTCGAAACAAGAGGAGCCAAACTTTAACCAAGAAGGCTAAAATTCGGCTCCTAAAAGCACAATTCGAGACGATCGAGGCTTAAGGATCGTAGGGTTTACGACCGCTAAACTTCAACTTGGCAGGCTCATAGTTCGCTCCGATGTTGCGCGGAACGCTATTGACTGCAACACGACCAGGATTTACCCTTTCAGGGAAAACGCCATCATTCGGGTGCAGGTACTGAATTTCGCCGTTCGGGAAAATGCGATAGACCTTGTAGTTGGTGATCTTGAACTTCGTGCGAAGTTGTCCACCCAAAGCTAGGCAGTGTTCCTTGCGGGCTAAATACAGTAGATTGTCGCCTTGACGCATCGTTGCTGCACCACTCATGGGCATTTCAAAGACTTGCTCTTTGGGACTGCTCCAGGTGATGGCGTATTTCTCTTCTATTAGGGCTTTGGTTAGCAGTCCACCTGTACTGCCACCGAACAAAGGTGCTTGTCCAGTAAGAGTTTCTGACATAGGGTCTCGCTCTAAACGTTTTAGGCATCGTATCACCGCACGTTTACAGCTTTAACGATTCCGTAACAGTTGTTAATAGGTACGAATTTTTCCAGGTTTAAGCGTAGAAAATTCTAAACTTTTGGGTAGGAGGCACAGCAAAACCGTGCCAATTATCATGCGGCATTTTGCATTTCGGGCATTTAATCTCTCGATCGCGTTCTTTTTCTCTGAGCGGATCGCTTAGACTCTCCCACGGGCACGATCGGAATCGTAAAGTGAAACTCACTGCCGCGATCTTTGCCGCTCGATTCTGCCCAGATGCGTCCGCCCCAGTTGGCGATAATTTGGCGACAGATGGCAAGTCCGAGACCGGTTCCGCCTGTGGTACGCCTCAGTGCGCCTTCTTCTTGGTAGAAGCGATCGAACACCGTTTCTAGCCGATTTTCTTCGATGCCGCGTCCAGTATCTGCGACCATCACTTCAAGCATGGTGTCGCTGCTACGCTTCGCTCGAATGGTGACTCTGCCCCCAGCATCCGTAAACTTGCAGGCATTATCGAGTAGTTTGGTGAGAACTTCGACTAGCCATTCACCATCGACTTGAACCAGCGGCAGTTCGGTGGAAATCTGGGTAACAATTTGCGGCAGTGGAGTTGCCATTCTGCGGGCTTGCAGACTGCTGAGAGCGAGATCAACACATTCCCAAAGCGGCAACGGTTCCATTCTCCACTCCACTCGTCCGCTTTCAAGCCGCGACAACGTGAGAAAGTCTTGAATCAGCTTCCGCATTCGTTCTCCGTCGGCTAGGGCGGAATTGAGCATCACTTGCCGCAGGTCGGGAGACATATCGGGTTCGCTGGCAAGGCTTTCGAGACACACTTGAATGGTCGAAAGCGGGGTGCGAAGTTCGTGCCCGGTAATGGCAATCAAATTGCTGCGGGTGCGATCGAGCGCTTCTAGCTGCTGATTGAGATCTTCTAGATTGGCAAACGATTCGGCTTGAATCAAAGCCACTCCGACTTGAGTGGCGATCGCTTCGATCATGGCGACTTCATCGCGCTCTAGAACGTGCGGAGTCGTGCCGCAATAGTGCAGTTCGACCATGCCCAAAAGCTGATTCTGATGCAGCACCGGAACCATCAGCCACGATCGAACATCCCATTCCTGAGTTAAGGCTTGCAGCGTGCGATCGCCATCTTTGATCATCGCCAATCTTGCATCGGTTTGAGTGTCTTCGATAAAGACTGCTTCTTGGCGCTGCACAACTTCTTCAAACAACGGATTGCCATGCAGTGTCCAAGTCCGACCTGCAAGCGAAGGAACCGAATCGAGTAAATATTCGTGCTGCAAAATCGCAGAAGCATCGGTTGATTTGCAGCGATAAATTAAACAGCGTCCGGCACCTAACACTTTTCCGAGTTCTTCTGCTGCAACATTGAGAATTTCATGCGGATCAAGCGATCGTCGCACTGCTGCCGTAATTGAATTCACCAAGCGTTCTTTGCGCTCTTTTTCTGCAATCGAGCGGTAAGCTTTTGCGAGTTTATACTGTCCTGCTTGCAAGTAGGTGACTAAGCGATCGGCAAACGGAGCCGGATCAACTTGGTTAATATTGGAGGTTGAACTCGCGGCAATTCGCACCAGCACTGGAGCAATTTTGCTTTGTAGCTCTGGGCGATATTGCAGAATTCGATTCAGCAGAATCTCAGCCGATTTGTGAACCACAGCGCGATCGAATGTCCAAATTCCTTCAAATCGTCGGGCTTGATCGACGTGCAGTGGCGCAATGGACTGATTTTCTGCACTGAGATCGCGCTCTCGGCAAATCAAACAAGCGGCGTACTGTTCGCTGACAACAATGAGATGCCACTCCTGACTCAGCGCATCTTCCGGCTCAAAGGCGATCGTTTCGTAATGCTCGGAGCGATTGGCAAAATCGGTTTCTGGAGCCGCAAGCACATAGACTTGATCGGTACGATCAGAGATTCTCAGATACCGATGGGCTTCTTGCCGATAAAAACGCTCCCGCTGAAAACTCGCGATTACAAGCGGATGATCATTGCCTGCTAAAACCTGGTCTTCCATCGCGTGCGACAAGGCAGTGAGGGAAGACTTGAAGTAGATTTGAGGTCGCACCTGGGGAAGCGCCTTCAGCAGCGTCTCCAGGACTGAGTCAGGAATGATCATTGTTATAGTAAGTAACCCGCCAACTGTTGAATTCCCAGTGGGTCGAGAAGCTAGGGTCGAAAATGACCTAGACCGTAGTAGAACTTTTGTTTATGAGAATCAAAGTAATTCCCTCAGCCATTGTAAAGGGTGGATGGGGTCGATCGCAGGTTCACGTTTCGTTTCTTAACTCAGGCTTGTTCCAGCAGCACTACAGCGTGAGCGACGATCGCATCTTCCTGCCCGACGGCATCCATTTTTTCGTTCGTGGTGGCTTTGACTCCGACGCAATCTGGAGGGAGACTCAGAGCGGTGGCGAGACGCGATCGCATTGCTTCAATGTACGGCTTCAGTTTCGGGCGTTCTGCCACAATCACTGAATCGATGTTGCCGATTTTCCAGCCTTTGTCTTGAATTAATTGATGCACTTGTTCAAGTAAAACAATGCTGTCAGCTCCTGCCCATTTTGGGTCAGTTGGTGGGAAATAATGCCCGATGTCGCCTAGACTCAGTGCCCCAAGCATTGCATCCATGATCGCGTGAGTCAAAACGTCCGCATCACTGTGACCCAGCAACCCGGTTTCATGTTCGATCTTGATGCCGCCAAGGATCAAATCTCGTCCACTGACAAGGCGATGAATGTCGTAACCGTTGCCGATGCGAATTGCCATAACTTTGAAGAAATCACTGCGACTTTTAGGATAGTTGAATCTGAGCGATCGCAGACAGTACAATCAAATGCGATCCACACCTGCTTAACACATGGCTCCGCTTCCAGAATACCGCCCAAAACAACTCTCGCTAGGCCCCTTAGAAGCTGAGATTCTTCGCATCGTTTGGGAACTCGAAATGGTCACGGTAAAGGACGTTCACGATCGCATTCTGGCTGACCCCGATCGAGAACTGGCTTACACTTCAGTCACGACGGTTCTGAATCGATTGGTGAAAAAAGGGTGGTTAACCTGTAACAAGCAGAATCGATCGTTTACTTGGTCGGCGATCGTTTCGCAATCTGAGGCAAGAGCAATTCAGGCAATGGAGCAACTGAATCAATTTTTAGCAGTGACTAATCCGGATGTGGTTGCGGCATTTGCAGATAGTTTGGATCAAGCGAGTTGTGATCAGCTTGACGCGATCGCACAACGCCTCAAGGCAGTTCGTCAAGCACGGGAGAAATAATTATGCACTTCACTTTATTGCTCATTTCCGTTAGCGTGGCGATCGCGTTTCGGCTTGCCTGGAAAACGAGTGCTTCAGACTGGAATACCCGTTGGCAAATGGCGTTAGGCGTATTTTTATTTTCGCCGCTTCTGTTAATCACAAGCGCGATCGCGATTTTGTGCATGGGGCCTCGCGGTCAAATGGTACAAACTTGGGAAGGCTGGGGGAGTTATGGAATTGCGATCGGATTTTTGGGTCTTGGCGTTGTTTTGATGATGCAGTTGGCAAGGCAGGCAGGGCGATCGCTGAAAGAAATCGACCAGTTGTCGCAAGAAATTATCTTGTCAACACCCGCGCGATTACTAAAAAGCTCAACTCCGTTCATTGCTCAAATCGGTTTCTGGAATCCTGAGTTAGTGATCAGTGATGGACTTCTAGACACGCTAGACGAAGCGCATTTACAAGTGGCGCTAACGCATGAAGAAGCACATCGTCATTATCGCGATACGTTCTGGTTTTTCTGGCTAGGTGGGTTGCGCCGTTTAACTGCCTGGTTGCCAAACACCGAAGCCCTTTGGCAAGAGTTAATTTTGCTGAGGGAACTCCGCGCCGATCGCTGGGCAGCACAGCAAACCGATGGATTGCTGCTTGCAGAAGCGTTGTTATCGATCGTTTCTGCCTCGCAAGCTGAATCCGAACCCTGGATGGCGGCGCTAAACGATTCGATGCCTCAAACTCGACTGAATGAGCGAATTGATGCGTTATTAGATGAATCGGAACCTTTACCAGAAAAGAGTTATGCGGTTTGGATTGGGTTGTTGATCGTATTATTGCCGCTATTCGTCATTCCGTTTCATTCCTGATTACTACCGCATTGTGCAAGAGCGACTTGCAGAATTGCAAAATGTATTATCTTAGCTGTTCACACTACTGATCATCTAAGCGTTTCTGAATCTGTTTGATGGCTTGATACATCTCATATAAACGGCTGTAAATCGCTGAAGATTTGAGATAGATTTTATGCTCCACCGCAGGATAGCCTGACATGATTGCACCAGGTTTCACGTTCGCATGAACGCCTGCTTTTGCCGACGCGATCGAGCCGTCGCCCATCTTGGCTTCGTTCGCAACTCCAGACTGTCCACCCAGAATCACCCGATTACCGATCGTCGATCCGCCGGCAATGCCAACTTGAGCCGCAAACGCACAAGCTTCACCGACTTTCACACCATGCCCAACTTGAACAAAGTTGTCAAGCTTGGTGTTGCGCCCAATCCGGGTTACACCGACGGCAGGACGATCGATCGCGGAATTACACCCAACCTCGACTCCATCTTCTAGCACCGTGTAGCCGGATTGCTCCATTTTCAGCCAGCCTTCACGAGTCGGCACAAACCCAAACCCTTCTGATCCAATCACTGCCCCAGCATGAATCACGCAATCTGCACCGATTTGACTCCGTTCGTGAATCGTGCAGTTGGCATGAAGTACCGTACGATCGCCAATACTTGCCCCCGGATAAATGACAACATTGGGGTGAATGCAGGCATGATTACCAACTTTAACGCCGGATTCAATCACCACATGAGCACCGATCGCAACACCTTCGCCAATCTGAGCCGATGGATCGATCACAGCAGTTGGATGAATCTTAGGCGAAGGTTTGAAGGGTTGGTAAAACAGCGCGATCGCTTGGGCAAACGCAAAACGCGGCTGAGAGACAACAATCCAGGCTAAATCGCGCTCGGTGGCGATCGCCTGTAAGGTTTCGTTAGCAGGCAAAATTACGGCAGTCGCTTTTGTCGATTGAAGCTGCGCCGTATATTTTGTGCTTTCTGCATAAGTCAAAGTGTTGGGAGTGGCATCGGCGATCGGGCTTACACCTGTAATGTCTAAACTTGGTGTGGCACTGTAGCTGATGACCGATTTACCTAACTTTTCGACTAGATCCTTGAATTGCATTTACTCATCCACCCGTTTCAAGAAAGCTGCACATTCGACGTGAGCGGTCTGCGGAAAAAAGTCCGCAGGCTGCACCCGCTTCAGTTGATACATATTACCTGCACACAGCACCTTTAGATCGCGTGCAAGAGTTGCAGGGTTACAACTGACGTAAACGATTTGCTTTGGTTTCTGAAGGCGTAACGTTTCTAAAACGCTAGCATCACAGCCTTTTCGGGGCGGATCGAGCATGACTAAATCAGGGTGAAGGGAGAGGGTGCGCAAAGCTTTTTCAACCGAGCCGACCTCAAAGCTGACATTTCCAATTCCATTTAATGCTGCGTTCTGCTGCGCTTGCTCGATCGCTTCGGGCTGAATTTCGATTCCGATCGCAGTTTTGACGCGCTGTGCGATCGGTAAAGTCATCGTGCCAATTCCGCAGTACAGATCAATAAAGGTTTCATCCCCTTGTAAGTTCAACTCATCCAAGATTGTCGTTAACAATGCTTCTGCTTGCTCGGTATGAACTTGGAAAAATGTATCCGGTCGAATGTGAAAGGTTAATCCAGCAAATTGCTCACTGAGAAACGGTTGCCCCGCAATGCAATGGGTTTCTGCCCCAAAGATGGCGTTTGTGCGATCGGGCTGCACATTGATCGACACTCCTACAAGAGCTGGGTACCGTTGTAGCCATTCCTGCGCTTGAGCTTCTAGATTTGGTAATTCTGGATCAGCCGTCACCAACGTTAACAGCACTTCACCTGTACGCTGTCCGATTCTCAAAGCTAAATGCCGCACTTGTCCCCGATGATACTTCTCATCATAAACCCGCCAACCTTGCTGCTGAATATCGTGTTTCACCTCAGCCAAGAACGGATTCAATCGTTCATCCTGAATCGGGCATTGATTCAGATTCACAATTTGATGCGTTCCTTTCTGGTAATACCCGGCTTGTACTTGTCGATGCTGCGATATCCCTAGCGGATAAGTTGCTTTATTGCGATAGTGCAGAGGCTCGCTGACGTTAAGAACTTCATCAATTGCAACTCCCTCGAATCCCCCGATCCGCTCTAACGCTTGCACAACCTGATTGCGTTTCGCCGTGCGCTGATATTCATACTCGACGTGCTGCCACTGACATCCGCCACACTTATCCGCCACAATGCAACTCGGACGCACTCCATACGGAGACTCTTCGAGCAGTTCATGTATCTTTGCATGAGCGTAATTCGGCTTGACGTGCATCAATCGGACGATCGCCCGATCGCCCGTCACCGTATCCGGCACAAATACCACCCGCGATCCGGATCGTCCAACGCCATCACCCCGATCGCTTAAATCTGTGATCGTCACTTCGATCAGATCACCTTGTTTCCAAGGGCTATCAATCGGGGCGGTTTCTAACTCTGAGGGCACAACAATTTACCAATAAGGTCTGTTCCATTGTGACGTTTTTTGGCAAAGTCGATTATCGCACAGCCGCGATCGCAGCTTTTGATAACACATCTTCATAGTAGTTCTGCAATTGTTTCGTTGCGGCTGACCAACTCCAGCGCTCTGCTTCAGCGCGAGCATTCTGTCTCAGCTTCTCGCGTTCTTCGGTGCGCGATAACAGATGCTGCGTGGCGACGATCGCGCCCTTCTCATCGGTCGGATCGAAGAGATAGCCATTCACGCCATCTTCGACAATATCGGGAATGCCGCCCGATCGGGCTGCCACCACTGGACAGCCTGCCGCCATTGCTTCAAGTAACACAAGTCCAAGCGTTTCAGTTCGGGACGGAAACACAAACGCATCTGCAGAGGCAAATGCAGATGCCAGTTCTTGACCTGCAAGATACCCGACAAAATTTGTATTGGTGCCTGCAAAGTGTTGCTCTAACGCTTGGCGATTTGGGCCATCACCGACTAAGGCTAATCGTGCATTCGGAATCGATTCGAGAACGGCTTTGATGCGATCGACCTCTTTCTCCGCAGATAAGCGCCCGACATAGAGCAACAATGGCGCTTCAGGATGACCTTGCGAGAGGCGCGATCGCATTTCCAGGTTCGAAAAATGCGGCTGAAACGTCTCCGTATCCACGCCACGCTGCCAAAGATTGACTCGTTCAATTCCGTGATCTGTCAATGCCTGCATCATTGCGGTTGAAGTGCAGAGATTGATTTCAGCTTGATTATGTCCAGCTTTGAGCAATTCCCACAGAACACCCTCTAACGCCCCCAAACCGTAGTGATGAAGATATTCCGGTAAGTGCGTGTGATAAGACGCGATCAATGGAATGCTGAGAACCTTGCTGTAAAACAGTCCTGCCAATCCTAAAACCGCAGGATTCACAATATGAATCAGATCGGGTTTGAAGTGTGAAAGTTGATCACCGATCGCAGGTCGCGGCAATGCTAACTTCAACTCTGGATACAACGGTAACGGAAATCCTGAAACACCATAAATTTTTGCGCCTTTGTACTCGGTTAAACCCCCATCGGGCGAGAAGATCAACACTTCGTTGCCCTGTCTTTGCAGGTGGTCAACGGTGTGTTTTAACCGAGTAACAATTCCATCAACTTTTGGCAGAAACGTTTCTGTAAATAAAGCAATACGCATAACCGTTATGAGAAGGGTCGATCGTAAAAAAGCGATGATCCGAAAACCATCGCTTTTTGAATTGAATTATCGCTTCCAAGTTACTTTTGGTAGGATCTCGCTGTTATCCACGCGATGCTTGTACTTCACAGCAAAATTCAGCAACGAATCGAGCAATGAATCCGAAAGATAGTGCGGTTGCAGTCCCAAATCCAAGAGATTGGTGTTTTTCGCATTGAAATAATGTTCTTCTTTCTCGATGCGGGGATTATCGAAGTTCTGCACCTCAATTTTCAAGCCCATTGCGCTTCCCGCTTTCTGAACCAAGTTGGCGATTTCTGCCACCCCGAACAGTTCAGTAAATTGGTTAAACACGCGAAACTCACCCGGAGCCGCAGGCGTTTCCAGCGCCAATTCCACACAGCGCACCGTATCCCGAATATCGAGAAATCCCCGCGTTTGTCCACCTTTTCCGTAGACCGTGAGCGGATGCCCGATCGCTGCTTGAATGCAGAATCGATTCAACGCCGTTCCAAACACACCATCATAATCAAGGCGGTTGATCAGCAGTTCGTCCATTCCGGTTTCTTCGGTCAGAACGCCGTACACAATGCCTTGATTCAGATCCGTTGCGCGTAAACCCCAAATCCGACAGGCAAAGTGAATATTGTGCGAGTCGTGAACTTTGCTGAGGTGATACATACTCCCCGGCTGTTTCGGGTACGGAAGCGTATCTTTGCGTCCGTTGTGTTCGATCGTAATGTAGCCTTCTTCGATATCGATGTTTGGCGTTCCATATTCGCCCATCGTTCCAAGTTTGACCAAATGACAATCGGGGAACTTCTCTTTCATGATGTAGAGCAGATTGAGCGTTCCGACGACATTATTGACCTGAGTGAGAACGGCGTGTTCGCGATCGATCATCGAAAACGGAGCTGATCGCTGTTCCCCAAAATGCACGATCGCATCGGGTTGGAACTGCTCCATTGATTTGTTGAGAAACTCGTAGTTCGTGATATCGCCGATAAAAAGATCGATCGTTTTGCCTGTGAGGTCTTTCCAGCGTTGCAGACGCTGCTTAATCGGCGCGATCGGGGTCAGCGTATCAATACACAATTCATTATCCCAATGCCGCCGCACTAAGCTATCTAAAATACCAACCTCATGCCCTCGATTCGACAAGTAGAGCGCAGTTGCCCAACCACAATATCCATCACCACCAATAACTAGGACTTTCATGCTTGCTCAATCTTTCCTGCGGATACTTTGCCAAATCTACCAGGTTTCGGCACTCAGAAGATCGCAATTCGCAGCGAGTTCGCCTGAATTCTTAACTGTAATCTTCCGATTCACCCCAATATCTATCTAATGGCGGAAGTGTGATTGTCCTACGGTGTATTCAAAATTACTAAATCTGTACCTCATCGGCAAAGCTTGCCCATCGCACAAATTCAAATGCACCTGCAACCGATCCCCAAACGTGCTCATCGGTTTCCGGGTCGCGTCCACGATCGAGACTGGTAAATCGCTCTCCATCAATCTCAAATTCACTATCTAAGTAAGTCTCTTTGCCTTTGCGAGTCACCATACAGGCTTTTCCAGGCTCGACTCGTCCTTTGAAGCTGCTGCCCGTCCATTCCACAATCATGTTGCAGCCTGGAAGCTTTTCTAGCTGATCTGCTTTCAATTCCTTCAGGCGGTTCAAATCGCGGGATGCTCCATACAGCTTTTGTTCATCGCGCACTTGGTAATTTTCGATTTCGATGTAACCGTTGCGATCGATCAATTTCAATACTCGCAACCGATACGGATCATTCAGCATATAGTCGTAGGCTTGCTCAACAAAAAATCCGACTCCACCAAGCACATCCAACGGCAACGGACGCATACACACGCGAATGTGAGCATACATCGGCGGATTTTCAAAAGCTTGTAACTGATTGCTGAAATCCGCAGCCATCCAACGTGCCAAAGTTGCAATATCAGTAGAGTGTGTCATAGCCATTTCATCGAGACTTGGATTTTATTGTAAGGGGTTGCAGCCGACAAATCATCCTTTTAGTCCCTTGAGCCGAAACAGCAAGAATTGTGTCACTTGCCCTAAGCTGAAATTGTCATCGCTGACCAGCACTAAGCTATGCGATCCATCTGGTAATCTTGCGCCGATCGTCATTGCTTCCAAGTTATCAATCCGAACACCTAACTGATTGAGATCTTGCAATAGCTCCTTTCTTACGGGTCTCACCTTCGCTCCACGCAGGGATTCGATCGAAGACGTATCACTTGCCGTTCCAGTTGCAACTTGAAACAGTTTGACCTGAAATCCACCCACTCCGAACGATCGCTCTAAGCTCAAGAAATGCCCACCTTGATCGATCGACAATAGTTCAGTCAGTCCAGAATCAGATGCGCCTGCGGGTTTCGGATCTAACGGATAAGCGTGTTCTGAAATCAATGTCGATCGCGTGGGAATCAGTTGATAATGCAGCAATCGATTCAACAGACTTTCTTTTGTCGTTGGCAGTTCAAGATCTTGGGCTAACGGGGACTCGATCGCGGCAAACAATCGGAACGGTTCAGCAGAGGGAGCCGTGGAAGCGCCTGCATTCAGCGTCAACGCTTCAAATCCGAGATTATCCCGAACTCCGCGAGTTTGCGTCATTCCTTTTGCATCCGGCAAATACGACTCCGGCATCTGCAACTTCCGCTTCAGTTTCCCGGTTTGCAAATCGAACTCCCCAATAAAGGGTGCAATCCCGTCTTTCGTCACTCCCTCGCTGGAAACAAACACAGAGTTGAGCGGCGATAATGCAATGCCTTCCGGGTCGATAGTTCCTTTCGCAAACGGTTGCCCTGTCTCATCAGTTAAAGTCGTGACGTTCTGAACTTCGACCGATTTGAGTGTGTTCTGAGCAATCTGCAATTTCAGCGTGTAAAAACGGGCGGGATTGCGATCGCTGCGATCGTCCGAAATGGCGTAATAGAGATCTCGTTTACGATCATAGGCAATCCCTGACAGTCCACCGATCGTCGTTTCTTTGAACGCTTTATCGGTCAAAGTGTAGCTACCGAGAAACTCGATCGACAGAGGCAAAAATAGCCGATCTTCTGCATTCACACGCGGCAAACTGCATCCAGTCAAGCCGATCACACAGAGAACGAGCGCAATCCAAGAAATCCAGCGACGCATTGATCTTTCCTTGCAAATCTCCGTTTACTGTAGCGCGAGATTTGGATCAAATGAGTTGATTTCCAGATTAGATGAGGGTCACGTAAAGCGATCGCTTCTGCGAGTGCTTCGACGGTGAGTTTGACGATCGCTGGCATAGTGTTTTCCCTTGCATCATTCCTTCAATTATTGCTGGGAGAATCGCAGATTAAAGCGCTCTAACCTCTATAAATTGAATTCAAGGTAGAGCGCAATAGAGACAGAGAAGCTGAATTATCGTCCAGATACGCTCAACAATTAACCAGCTTTTACATCGTCAAGTTTTGCCTGGACAGATTTCTGGAAAGCAGAAATCCCGCCTTTAGAGTCCCAAGCTTCTCTAAAGGTTGGTAGTTCTTCTAGCCTCATCACATTGCCGCCTTGATAACTAAGAACGGCTGGGTATTCAAAAATTACCTCTGCCCTGAATTCATCAGGTGGATTATTAATTGTCCATATCACTTTAACTTCGCGATAAAAGTTAAAGTCGCCTTCCACTTTCAAGTCTTTACGGTCAGACTTGTCATCGAGAACTTTGACTAGGTGCGTAACGTAGCCACGCTGTCGCAGGAGAATTAGGTCATTACGTTGCGGTTTGTTGGCGTTGTTCTCGCAGTTCTTCCATTCCAACTTAAACGGAGTTTGAGGGTTGGGATAAGCCCATTCTTTGTTAGGCTCTACGCTTTTTACGTTTTTCGTCCAATAAAGGCGTTGTAAGTCCATTGATTCTTTTACCTACGTAACTTTGCTGTTAGGTTTCCCTGTTACGCATGGCAGTACCCCATTTACCCTGGACAATCTGAACAATAAAAAAGGAGATGGACAATCCATCTCCTTTAAAAACGATCGCAGAACCAACTGCGAATCAAAATTAGTAGCGGTAGCCGCTATTGTTTGAACCCGGTTTGTGAACGATAAAGCTCATCACCTGGCACTGTTTGATGTTGTCAAACGCCACCACGCGGATGTAGCAATTGCCATACTCAGAACGGCACTGTTGCACTTCGTTCAGCACTTCTTGGGGAGAAGTTGCGTTAAACAAAGGCAACTTCCACATCGTCCAGTAGTAAACGGTCGGGTCAGACGACTCGTTGAACTCGATACAAGGGAAATACCCTTGATCAAGCGTGTACTGAATCTGACGCGCAATTTGAGCATCGGTCAGCGCAGGCAGATAAGAAAACGTCTCAAAACGCTGCTCTTTGGGTAGAGTTTTCATGAAATCCTCAATGATTAGGTCGTCAATTACTTTCAGAGTCAGAATCTTGCGATTCGGTCGTTAAGTCGAGTTGCGTCATGCGCTCTAGCTGTTTGCGGCGTTGTTCCATATTCGCTTGTTGCATCGACGATCGCAACATTTCCGGCAGCACATCAGCGATTTCCTCGGCAAGATGTTCTCTCACCGTTAAAATCCGAAACGCCAAATCTTGCCGTTCTCGAAACATCGCTTCCATAAACGCTTCACCATCTGTAATGCTTTCCTGTGAAGAAAACTTGTGCAGCCAGTAAGCCTTTTTTGGATCAGTTTCGTCTAGCTGAGCATAAACAACCCGGACAGCTTGATACGTCAAATAACTAATCAGTGTCTTTGTCGTATCTTTCGCAATTCGCTTCAGATCCATACGTTGGATTGTGAGTTTTGGATTTTAGATTCTGGACAGAGATCGCCCCATCCAAAATCTAAAATCTTCGATCAAACGGTCATCAGACGGTATCAACAGCTTCAAACTCGAACTTGATTTCTTTCCACAGTTCACAAGCCGCAGCCAATTCTGGCGACCAGCGGCAAGCTTCACGAATGATGTCGCCGCCTTCACGCATGAGATCACGACCTTCGTTCCGAGCTTGCACACAAGCTTCCAATGCAACACGGTTTGCCGTTGCACCCGGCGCGTTACCCCAGGGGTGACCCAAGGTTCCACCACCGAACTGAAGCACCGAGTCATCACCGAAGATTTCAACCAGTGCAGGCATGTGCCATACGTGGATACCACCCGAAGCAACCGCCATCACACCCGGCATCGAAGCCCAGTCTTGGGTGAAGTAAACACCACGAGACGGATCGCGCTCGATGTAGTTTTCACGCAGCAAGTCGATGAAACCAAGCGTAATCGCCTTGTCACCTTCGAGCTTACCGACGACGGTTCCGGTGTGAATGTGGTCACCACCAGACATCCGTAAGCACTTCGACAACACGCGGAAGTGGATACCGTGGTTCTTCTGACGATCGATCACCGCGTGCATTGCACGGTGAATGTGCAACAGCAGACCATTCGCACGGCAGTATTTCGCCAGAGTCGTGTTTGCTGTGAAACCTGCGGTCAAGAAGTCGTGCATGATGATCGGCATTTCGAGTTCTTTCGCGAATGCCGCACGCTCTAACATATCTTCGCAAGTTGCAGCGGTCACGTTGAGGTAGTGACCTTTGATTTCGCCCGTTTCAGCTTGCGACTTGTGAATTGCATCAGCAACGAACAAGAAGCGATCGCGCCAGCGTTGGAACGGCTGCGAGTTGATGTTTTCGTCGTCTTTGGTGAAGTCCAAACCGCCGCGCAGACATTCGTACACTGCACGACCGTAGTTCTTCGCAGACAGACCGAGTTTCGGCTTAATCGTACATCCAAGTAGCGGACGACCGTACTTGTTGATTTTGTCGCGCTCAACCTGAATGCCGTGAGGCGGTCCTTGGAAGGTCTTCAAGTAAGCAACCGGGATGCGGAGGTCTTCGAGACGCAGCGCTTTCAACGCTTTGAACCCGAAGACGTTACCCACCAACGAGGTCAGCAGGTTGGTTACAGATCCTTCTTCAAACAGGTCGAGAGGATATGCAATATAAGCGATGAATTGGCTATCTTCACCCCGGACAGGCTCGATATCGTAGCAGCGTCCTTTGTAGCGATCGAGGTCGGTCAACAAGTCCGTCCACACAGTCGTCCAGGTACCCGTGGAAGACTCAGCAGCAACCGCAGCAGCAGCTTCTTCCGGAGGAACGCCAGGTTGAGGAGTCACCCGGAACGCTGCCAAAATATCAGTGTCTTTAGGCGTGTAGTCTGGGGTGTAGTACGTTAAACGGTAATCTTGTACCCCAGCCTTATACCCAGCTTTGGACTGGGTTTTGGTTTGAGCGTAGGACATATCTCCCTTCCTGTAATGAAAACGATTGAAAACCTTGATTCAGACATCACCAACAGTGACCAGGAAATTCCTGACCGATGTGGCTGGCATTACACCTTGACACTGGGGATCAGCTTGCCATACATGATCCCATGTTTGGAGACAGTTTGTGAATCTCGCTGCTCTCCCGTGCATAGGCGCGAACTGATCTGAATCATATCAGGATTTCAATAAGCCTTAGTTTAGAGAATCTGTGTTGATTAATAAAAAAATGTTATGAGATTTACCTAGATGTAACGTTTGGCATATGAAAACTTAAGAAACAGTTAAAACGCCCATTTCTGCATCAAGCGCGCTCGAAGTCAAGGGGATCGCTGCAGCAAATTTTTTACTTTCTTTAACTTTCGTTACGACTGACGAGTTGCGATTCCTAGCCGAATCCCAGGAATCGATCGCAATCGATCCATTACGGTAATCACTTGACCATGCGAAACTCTTTCGTCGGCATTGATTACGACAACCGCTTGGCGATTGCGGCTCAAGATTTCACGCACTGTCGCTGGAAGCGTATCAATCACAATCGGCTTTTTATCAACTGCGATTTCTCCCTTTGGATTAATCGTCACCACAATCTGAGCTGTTTTTTGGGCTTCAGCCGTGACAGCTTTCGGAAGCGAAACGGGGAGACCTTGCGATCGCGTTAAAAACAGCGTAGACATAATAAAGAATGTCAATAGCGCAAACACCACATCGATCAGAGGCGCAAGATAAATTTGCGGGGGTAGGTCTGGCTCTTCAGGAAGACGCATCGGGAACTCCTCGACAGTTTTTCAGATAGCGTGGCGACGACGGTAAAGCAATTCTAATTGTCCACCGTATTCTTGAATCAGTGCGAGTTGTTTGGTGTACAAACCGCGAAAGAGATTCGCAAAAAATAGCGTAAAAATGGCAACGACCAAGCCTGCTGCGGTTGAAATCAACGCTTCACTAATTCCACCCGTTACCCCTAGTGTATTGGCTCCTCCCACATCCCCCAAGCGCAATGAAGCAAATGAAGTAATTAGTCCGGTTACGGTTCCCAGTAAGCCAAGGAGCGGGGCGAGACCGACGATCGTATCAAACACCGTGTTAAACCGTTTTAACAGTGGAATCTCTGCCATACCCGCACTTTCGAGTGCCAGCCGGAATTCTTCAGGCGTGGCTTGCTCCAGCTCTAAAGCTGCAAGAAAGATTCGAGCGATCGGTAAATCTGAATTTTTCTCTAACATCTGAAAGGCAGCGATCGGATTGCGCTTGTAAACATTCATCACTTCTCTAGCGACTCGCTGCTGACGCTGAGAAATTTTTACCCAAAACAGCGATCGTTCTAGAATCAGTGCCACTGCCAAAATTGAAAACAGCAGCAACGGAATCATCACAACTCCGCCAGCAATGAACCAGTTAGGCATGAGAAATCGCGACTTTAGAACAACCACCCATTATGAATGAAGCGGGGAACGATCGTGGCGATTTAATTAGCTGAATCTTCCTCAAGCGCCTGAATCCGTTCTTCGTCTGTTAATCCAGGAAAAGCTTCTGTTTGTTCTTCATACTCATAAATCAACATCACCAAAACCCTCAAATAACCGTGAACATCGTCATTTGAGGGACGGCTCAGGACTTGATTAATTTGCTCTTGCGTCGCTCGTAACAGCGCTTTATCTTGAATTGAATGCGGCGAAAACTCTGTTAATGGCTTGCATCACGCTTGATCGATTGGTTTTGACAACTTGAAGGCAACAGAATAAGGAAGATTTTGATATTTGAAGAATTCTTGCTCATTTTTGGCGAGATGCGCCCGATCGCTTCCTAATCTCGGTTCCTCAAAATCAACTACATCAAAACCAGCCAACTTAAACGCTTTCCAATAGTCTGATAGAGGTCGGTGGAACCAGATAAACGAAGCCGTAAAGTGTTTCCAAGGCGGATCTTGGCGCTTTTGCCGTCCAAAGTATGATTCTTTCCAGTGATACGCAACAGAGGCATCATTCACAACGGCGGCTCCTTGATCAAAACAAGGATGTGAAAACACCAAAACCGCAATCCCACCCAGCTTTAACACTCGTTGGAAAGCGAGAATTGTCTCTTCTAAATCAGGTAAATCCATCAAAACATAATTGGACACAAGCAAATCAAAGTGTTCATCTGGAAGCGTTTTGAGTTCTGAGCAGGAATCTTCGTGAAAGTCGATCGATAATCCTTATCGTGCTTTTTGTTGCGCGATCACCAACATCCCTGGCGCAAGATCAACTCCGGTGACGATTGCACCCTTTCGACAAAGTTGATGTGATAAATATCCGGTTCCACAACCTGCATCTAAAACAGCGCGCCCGTCTACCGCTCCCAAAAACTGCCACACTACCGGATCAGAATTGAGAATGCGATTGCGATCTCCCGGCTCACCAACCTGAATATTCCAATCTTGAGCCTTCTGATTCCAAGACTCGTAAATTTCTTGTTCCATAACTTTGCAGAATAGTTGGAACAAGTCAGGCTAAGATAATTAACCCTGTTTCGGAAAATGCGTGACTTCTGCATAACCGCTAAAAATCAGCTTATCGTCTTCAGTTTCTAAGCGATTTAGGCGCATCGTCACACCATCAAGATTAAATCGATCGAGATCCACCATATTATTTAAAATCTCAGCAAAGGTATTGCTCAAAAGCTCTGACACTCCACGTTGAGCTTCAGGAATGTCATCAACAATAAATTGTGGATTTTGAAACAGAATGCGACGACGACGTTCGATCGCGATCGTTGCAGTTAAGCAAATTGGAATGAGTCCATTCGGTAATGCTGCTTTTGCAGAAATCTGGATTTGATTTTCGGGCAGAAGCTTCAGAACAACTTCCGAGAAGGCAACAGGTTCACCCCCGGAGAGATTCATCAATGACGCTTCCGTAATGTTTTCCATTCGAGGCTTAACTAGTTCAGACTGAAATGCCTTATTCAGACCCGCTTCTGTAAGGATGACCTTTGCAACAGCTTGAGCCGCTTGCTTGAGGCGAATCTTACCCGATAGGACAGAGCCGAAATCGATCGACACCGCATCGGTTTCAAACCACATCTCCTCAACCCAGAATTCACGGCGGATCAGCAACCCACGTCCGCTCATTTTGAAGCTGTCAATGCTGCCCTGCAACAGCTTGCTTGATGGAAAACATTTGAGTGAAACATCCACAGACTCACTCTGCGTAAACAGATGGCGAATCGATTGACTCAACACAGAGTTCAGCATCTGTTCGCCGAAGTCCGTGTTATTGGTGGGGGGCTTGAAGCCAGTAAATCCGCCAAACATAAGCATTTTTAGAACCTTGCTCCATTCATTATGTAACAGAATGTTAAGACTGGCAACAAATGGGATATCAACGGAGGTAATGCAAAGCTTCAGAAACTTGAATCGTTTGCTTGAGCCATAACGCTGGCTTCTTAGAGCCATTATGCTTAATCAAAGCACGAATCGCGAGTTGAATCAGATTTGCAGGTGCTATGACAGACATAAGCAGTCCCGCAAAAGTTGTTTCCTGGATGCACGATCGACCCTAAGCCAAAAGCGAAGAAATCGCTGGGAATCATTCAACACTTCAAGCTTTTTCGCTGAAGTTGGCTTATGTCTAGTCTATCCGGGTACAGAAATAATCTTGTAATGAACCATTTTGATCAAACAAGCACCAGAAATCTAATGATGAAAAATGTTCTTGTTTTCTTCAGTCTCAGCGTTTTGATCTCGCTTGTAACTCAGCTATTTTCACCTGCCGACGCACAGATCGGATTAGTAGAATCGCGGCTTTCGCGGATCGAAACTGAACTTGTGGGGATTCGCTCGGAGTTAAATCAACTGTCTGCAAGCCGTCCCCGCGCTGGAGTCTCAGTTCCCTCTCCTTCAAGCTCTCCAACGCTTCCACGATCAACAAAGTTCACGGATGCCCAGTTCGATCGACTCGCAACCCTGGTGATTGAATTACGTGAACGAATCAAAACTTTAGAAGAAAAAGTCGCTAAATTGCAGGGGCGGTAAGAGCCTACGTATCCCATTTTTATGCTGCGTGTAATAAATCACGCTTCTCTGAATTGACTCCGCTCTGGAACTAAACTCGAGAAAACTCTATCTTGTTCCACGATTAGCACAAGTTGATCTTTGATCTCTAGCAGGATAACTTCCACAACACATGAAGAGGCTTTTTCAGGTTCTTGCGATCGTCCTAGTCGGGTTTGCTACATTTTTGATTGCTGTTCAATCGGGACAAGCCGAATGGCTCGATGGGCTTCGGATCAAGACCTCCCAACCCCGGTTGATTAGTTTTCAGCAAAATATTGCCGAGGCAAGCGATCTGCTATCGAGCGCTTGTGCCATTAAACCCGTCTCAAGAGGCGGTAGACCCCGAAATCTTCCCGCCATTCAAGGCACTCCTTCTCTGAGTCGATTCCGCCAAGACTCGCCCCCTAGCTCGACTTATCAACCGAGAGAAGAAGTTGCTCTAGCACATCCTTCAAACTTCGGACGACGATTTGCTCAAGATCTGTACGGTCGTCCGGTCAGCAATGAGCCGATCGTCGTTCTGCATGAAACCGTGGGGTCGGGCAGCTCTGCGATTAACTACTTTAGAACGCCCCACCCGAATGATAATGATCAAGTGAGCTATCACGCTCTCATTCGGGAAAACGGTAATGTGGTTTATCTTGTTCCGCCCGATCGTCGTGCTTTTGGAGCCGGAAACTCTGTGTTTAATGGCAATAAAGGGGAAGAAGCGGTCAAAACAAATCCCACCTTTCCGCCTTCTGTCAACAATTTTGCTTACCATATCTCGCTAGTGACACCGCCTGATGGACGAGACGATGGAGCTAGACATAGCGGCTACACTCGCGCTCAATATCAGTCCTTGGCTTGGCTAGTCGCCAAAACAGGCATTTCCAACGATCGCATTAGTACCCATCAGCTTGTTGATCGATCAAGGTCGCGACGTGATCCCCGCAGCTTCAATACCCAGCTCTTCGCCCAACTTCTGGATGCTTTCCCGAAGACGAGCGACATTTCAATGCAGTGCACATTGCCTGCGATCGCTCAAGAAGAATAAAAAACAGGGACGCTGGTGAAGCGTCCCTGTCTATCAGACACAATTGAGTTAGTTGTAAGTGAACTTGATGTAGTTCTTGCCGATCGTGTCTTCGGGAGCCACCGGATTCAAGTCAGCATTTAATGGGTCGATCCTGTTGTTTGCGAAGTCCGCTTCCTTAGCAGTATTTTCTGCCGGATCAATCCAGACTGAGAGGTAATAGGTTTGTCCGCGCACCAGCGAAGCTGCGGGAGGAAGCTTGAGGTTAAGATCTAGCATCCTCGTATCCGATCCGCTACCTTTTGCCCCCAGAATCGTGCCACTTGTTGGAGCATTGACGAAGAACTGGTTAAAATTGCCAGAGGTAGTGCCTGCTGCCCAAACCTCTAAGGGGATGTCTGTGGTTTGATCTAGAGTTGTATCTAAAGAGAGATAGAACTGGAGTGGAAGAGCAGTGTCGCTAGGGAACGCTCGATTTCCAAGGTTTTGCAGCGTGAATGACAATCCAAGCGTCTGATCCGGCGCAAAGGTTCCGCTCGTTACCCGCATATCCGAGCCAACCAGCTCGATCGTTTCTGTCCGAGTTACAGCAAGCTGTCCCTTGTCGGTGTTGAGCGCTACGTTGAAGTTGTTGCTCTCGTTGTCTTCAGTCAACTTGTTGTTGGGATCGACGACCATCCCGATCGTGTACTGCCCATCCACAAACCAGAAGTCTGCGGCGGTATCGGGTAAGACCAGTTGAACTTCAATCTCAGCACTTGTTGCACCCGCTGCCAGAGATGCGATGGTGTAAACGGGCAGCGTTGAGCCTGTAGTCCCTCCGATCTCAAGTTGTGCATCTGCTGTTGTCGTCGTGTCAATCCGACCATCACGCGAAATTCGGAAACCAACTTCAAGATTATTGATCGCAAGCGAACTGTTGTTTCTAACTTTGAATCTCGCGGTGAGGCGGTTCTTCTCGAAGACTTGACCGCTGCCTGGCTCAGGTGTGGGATTGAGCGCAAGTGCAGCGTCCAGCAACGAGAAGGAGACTCCCGCAACATCAGTGGTCTTGGGTTTGCCCGTTACGCTTAGCGTGTAGTCGGGGGCTAAGTCTGTCCGGGTTGTGGACACTTTCACAGCGTAAGCCCCCCCATTCAGCAGCATATCAGGCGTAGCCGCGATCGCGCTTCCAAGGGTGCCATTTTGCAGAATCGGGAAGAGTTCCAGGGTCACTCCAGTGCCTGTCGCATTGAGCGTCACATTCGACTGAGTAGAAACGTTGAATCTGAAGTAGTCAGCCGCATTGAACTGTACTCTATCCCGGTAAGTTGCGCTTCCATCTAACAAGCCCAGGTTGAAAGCCGTCGCTGCCACATAGCCCCCCGATTGGGAACGTCCGCTAATTTCAAACGGCTGGGCTTGAATTTTGCGCTGCATGATGCCTTGAACTCTCCAGGGGCTGCCGATCGTACTTGCCGGGGCATTCCTGGTGCTAATATTCGTTCCGTTCATCAGCAAGATTTCAATTCCCCCCTGCTGGTCGTTGCGGTAGATGATATCTTCCTTGCTGTCATAGTTAAAATCGCCAATTCCGGCGATCGTCCAGCCTGCGCCGTTGTTGTAGTTGCTGCCGTTGAATTGGACAAATTGCTGGCTTGAGAAGCTCTTGCCATCCGGATTCATCAGCCAAATTGCCATTTCACCTGTTCTGCGGTTGCGCCACAGCAAGTCTTTGTTGCCGTTGCCACTGTTTGTTCTGCCGTCAAAGTTGCCTAACGCCTCAATTTGCCAGTCTAGTGAAATTGCCGCCGTCATCCAACCATGACTGATACTGGTTCCATCCATCAACCAAATTGCCGCAGTACCTGTGGAGCGATCGCGCAGTACAATGTCTGTCTTGCCGTCGCTATTGAAATCACCGTAGAGCTGCGGTTGCCATGAAGGTGCAATTTTAATTAAAGCTCCACGTCTGATCTCAGCACCGTTCATCAGCCAGAATGCGAAGTCGCCAGTTGACAGGTTCTGGAGGATGATATCTGATCTAGTATCTGCGTCAAGATCAACGGCTGCAACAGTTCTCCAACCCGGACCAACATTAACTAAGTTTCCGTTGACCGATACTCCACCCTTAAGTTGCCAAACCGCAACTTGTCCTTGACTAGTATTTTGCCAAACAAGGTCTGCTTGCCCATCGCCACTGAGATCCTTTACAGCGGTAATCTGCCATTCTGGACCAATTGAGAGATTTGCCGAAAATCCTGCATTCGCAACCTCTCCTCCTTTAAACGTCCAGAAAGCAACCTGCCCCTGACCATTGCGCCAGAGGAGATCTTCTTCTCCGTCCCCGTCTAAGTCTGCAATGCCCTGAACTTGCCAATCTGAGGCGACATCTTCCTGCGATGTTGCCCCTGCAACAGTTGTGCCATCCATTCTCCAGACAGCAGATTGAGCGCCAGGAGCATTACGCCAAAAGATATTGCTCAGGCTAGCGTCAGTGTTAACTGCAACATTCAGCTTGTAATTTGCAGTTGGAGCGTCTTGGGCAAGCGACACCTCTATGGTGTAAACTCCGGGAGTCAGAGCGCCTGTCCCCAGTAAAAGCGACTCAGAAAGCTTGCCTTGATTTCTAGATTCTCCGACTAAGACTCTGGTACCGTCAGTCATCGCCGGTTCTCGGAACACTCGGAGATCTGCATCACCAGACAGATCCGTCAATGAAAAATTTCCTGCACTGCTCCGAAAATTTCTGAGATCGATTTGAAAGCTAGTGGTAGGAGTGTTGGTATTGAGGGAGCCGCTCTGGGTCGATGGAATCAGTGGATTTTGAATAAGGGTGGGTGAAGTCATAGTGTGCTGATTTAGGCTGAATTGCTACCGACTTTTGACGTAGTATTCCCTGATGTAGGAGGTCAAAAAGCGCTTTTCTAGGAAATTCTCAATTCAGCCGAACCAACAGAGCAAGCAACACTTAGAAAAATTTATACAGACTTATCCGATATTGCTTCAGAGTGAATACTGAAAATAATTCCCTTTGAGAGACTGACAGATCGCCCCTCCGTGAAGCTCCGGATTGCATTGTTTCACCTGGAAGATGCAATTAAAACTCAATTCCCGGCTGAGCTTTGATCCCTTGTTCGCGGAAGGGATGCTTCACGATCGTCATTTCGGTGACGAGATCTGCTCGATCAACGAGAGCAGCGGGTGCCCCTCTTCCGGTGAGAATGACATGAGAGTCTTCTGGTTTTTGGTCGAGTCCTGCTAAAACGGTTTCTACTTCGAGATAGCCCAGCTTCAGAGCGACATTGACTTCATCGAGCAAGACTAATCGAAAGTTGGGATTCTGAATATAAGAGAGTGCTCTTTCCCAGGCTTCTGTGGCTTTGAGAATATCGCGATCGCGATCTTGGGTTTCCCAGGTAAAGCCTTCTCCCATTGCATGAAACTCAAGCTGATCGCCCCAGTGCTCGAATGCAGCTTTCTCCGCAGGTTCCCATGCGCCTTTGATGAATTGCACGATCGCGACTTTGTAGCCGTGACCCAAGGAGCGTAACACCATTCCTAAAGCTGCAGTAGTTTTTCCTTTTCCGTTTCCGGTGTTCACGATAATCAAGCCTTTTTCACGGGTGCGATCGGCAATGCGTTGATCCTGGACTTGTTTGCGGCGCTGCATTTTCAGGCGGTGCTGTTCCGCGTTTAAAGCGTCAGACATGATTTCAGTAGAATGATAGGGCGATAGATTGTAGCGTATTTGTGTTCACTCTGTAGCGGAAGCTATTAATAAAAACGTGCCATTTTTTTTAACAGTGCTAGGATGAGGCTATCTGTAGCAGTTGCAGGTTAAGAGAACAGAATTGAAACGTTTTTCTTTAACTGGATATCCTTGGCGACCGCTGTGGTATCTGGAGCTGAAATTGAAGCGCATAGGGCAGTGCGATCCGACGCTATCTTGGGTTGATCGCTGCGAAGCTCCCAGTATGAACTGACCGATCTGTAACTTTAGGTTCGTCGATCGTTCTTCTCTCTTGAGAAGTTAATTACCGCACGGACTGGATCGGTCGGATTCTCTATGAACGGGAATTCTTAAACTTAAATAGTGCGATCGGCTCAAAGCGGTCTAGTTTGTGCTGGATAACTTCTGAAGTTTTCAGTGGTCATAGCTGCGTTGCAAATTTCAGCCTGGGTTCATTTTGTCTGTCTTCACTCTATGCGTTCGGCCTTTTCTGGAGTATCACAATGTCCAAGCTTCTTAGCCGCAAGATTACACCCGCCCCCATTCCAAATGATATTAGCGTGGTGGATTTAATCGACGGATATTTTACCGCTTACAATTCTGCGCGATTGCGCGAGGTGTGCCATCTGCTGAGCCGCGAAGTGATGCAAGCAGGGGTGACGGTTGGTGTGAGTTTGTCAGGAGCGATGACTCCGGCGGGTTTTGGAACTTCGGTGTTAGCGCCCTTGATGCAGAATGGCTTTATTGATTGGATCATCAGCACGGGTGCAAATCTGTATCACGATCTGCATTACGGTTTGGGGCTAGATCTCTACGCCAGCAATCCGTTTGTCGATGATGTGAAACTGCGTGACGAGGGGCGCATTCGCATTTACGACATCATTTTTGATTATGATGTGCTGCTCGGAACGGATGCGTTTATCCGCCAAATTATTCAGGCGGAACCGTTTCAGAAACGGATGGGAACGGCTGAGTTTCATTACCTCCTGGGTAAATATGTGCATGAGGTGGAACGCAAGCTGGGGGTAAAACATCCTTCTTTGCTGGCAACGGCTTACGAGTGCGGTGTTCCGGTCTACACTTCGTCGCCGGGAGATAGTTCGATCGGGATGAATTTGGCGGCGATGGCG
This sequence comes from Cyanobacteria bacterium FACHB-DQ100, assembly GCA_014695195.1. NCBI lineage: Bacteria > Bacillati > Cyanobacteriota > Cyanobacteria bacterium FACHB-DQ100. Next base: position 312,387 of record JACJNW010000039.1, read on the forward strand.
CTGGAAGGCTCGAAGCTGCAAATTGATCCGCTACTGGATGTGAATGAGACAGCGGCGATCGCATATTCTGCGCGTGAGTCTGGTAATTCCAACATTGAGGGCAAGAGTGCTGCACTGATTATTGGGGGCGGCAGTCCGAAGAATTTCCTGCTGCAAACTCAGCCTCAATTGCATGAGGTGTTGGGTTTGGAAGAGCGCGGACATGATTTCTTTGTGCAGATTACCGATGCTCGACCGGATACCGGTGGATTGTCGGGGGCAACGCCGAATGAAGCGGTAAGCTGGGGCAAAGTTGATCCCGATGAGTTGCCAAATACGATCGTCTGCTATACCGACAGCACGATCGCGCTTCCAATCATGACGGCGTATGTGATCAATCAATGTGCCCCACGTCCGTTGAAGCGATTGTACGATCAGCGTGAAGCAATGCTGGCGAAGCTGAAAGCAGATTATCAAGCGGCAAAACTCCAGCCTGCTCATCTGGCTACGGAGTCAATCTCAGGTGCGGAACGTCAATCTGTTGCAACTTATCCTTGCGGTACTCCGATCCGGAGTCGGTAGTTTTACTTCCGAAACTTATTCAGGTGGGTAGGTGGATTGCCTACGCGTAAAATATTTCACAGGTTGTTTAGCCTGAAACTTATATGTCGAATGGAGCCGAGCTACTCGCAAGTAGGCGTTTGGAAGTCAAAAACCTGAAATGAAGTTTCAATGGGATCGACACAAGGCAAGCTCTAATGAACAAAAACATGAAGTAACGTTTGAAGAAGCAGTGACTGTTTTTGCTGATCCGTTAGCGATTACGATCGATGATCCGAGACATTCCATCGGAGAAATTCGACTGGTCACGATCGGCAACTCGACGCGATTTCGATTGTTGATTGTGTCGCATACTGAAAGAGACGGTGAAATTCGGCTGATTAGCGCTCGTCTAGCCACTCAAAAAGAAAGGAGGGTTTATGAATCAGGAGAATAATTTACACGAAGACGATGAAATGCTTCCTGAATATGATTTTTCAGGTGGAGTGAGAGGGAAGTATTACGAAGCGTTCAAGAAATCTAGCAATGTCGTTGTTCTCGATCCAGATGTGGCAGAGGTTTTTCGAGATTCAGCTTCAGTTAATGAGGCATTGAGACTGCTGGCTAAGATCGCAAAATCAGTCCCAGCTTGAGCGTGGACAAGCAATTGAAGATTCGGAATGATTTCGATCGCCTTGCCCTTCTTGAGCAGTGGGGAAAACAGCCGTCGATAGAAGCGATCGCAGCAATGCGCGAACATCTTCGGACTGATGAAGATTTGACAATCTCTCAAGCAAAAAAGATGTACTCCCGATTCTTGAAAAACGTGCAAATCAGAAGACATCTCTTTTGGCGATATTCAGATGTTTGGACAAAGTGAGTTCACTACGGAGATTGAGGAACTGCTTCACCGGGAGCGGTTGGAACGGTATTTGAAGGAGCCGGAGCCTGTGGAGCAGTAGGCTGAGCCGGAGCGGTCGGCGTGAGATTCGGATTAATCGGCGTAATGTTGGTTGGAGCAGTCGGACTGGGAATGAGGTTTGGAGCCGGAGTAATTTGCGGGATGGTTCCGGGCGCTTGTGTTTGTCCGGGTTGTGGCTGTCCCGGTTGATTGCCAGGTGCAGTCGAAAGCGCAACTTTATCAGCGGCAACCGATCGCATCACATCCAGCACTTGAATCACATCGTTATAAAAGGCAGTTTGAGCCGCTTCGAGCACTAATAAGCCTTCGGGCTGCTGCTGATGATATGCCTGAACAAGTTGTAGGAGTTGAGAGCGATCGATGAGTTGCCGCTGTCCCTGATTCGATAAATACGTTTGTCCATTTGAATCTAGCCCAATGACAAGCATTTCACTCATCAGAACGCTACTGGTTTGAGACTGCGGCAGGTCTAATCCGATACCCTGCTGACGAGTTAGTTGAAGCGCAGCTAGGATAAAGAAGGTCAGAATACAAAAGATCACATCGATTAGCGGAACGATTTGGATCTGAGCTTCATCGGCGGGAGAGTCGAGATTAATTTTCATAACGCTGAACCGAGTGAGGGGCTAACCATCTTTGCGATCAAACTTATTGTGAGTCAGTTGCCATTTCTGGCGGTACAGCAATTCTAGATCGTTGCCTGTGCGACGAAAGATCTTTGCCTGATTGAAAATCAATCCTTGAAAGACGCGGTAAAACACAAGGCTGAAGATTGCTACAACTAGCCCCGCTGCGGTACTAATCAACGCTTCCCCGATCCCGGTTGTTACCCCGGCGGTGGAAGCGGTTCCAATGTCGCCGATTCGGATCGATCGCAACGACAGAATTAGACCGATCACAGTTCCCAACAGTCCGAGCAGTGGAGCCAGCGCGATCACAGCTTCGAGAATTTTGTCGCCGCGCCGCATTGAAGCGATCTCCTCATCGGCAGAAGATTCCAGCGCCAGACGAAACAGCTCCGGATCGGGATTTTGCAAGCGCATCGGAGCATAAAGGAAGCGTCCGATCGGTTGATCATAGGACTGCCGCGCAATTTCAACTGCCCCATCCCAATCGCGCCGCGAAGTTTCGAGAATTCGTCCGGCGACTTCTTTCTCTTTATTGAGGACGTTGAACCAAAACCACGATCGCTCAATAATGGCTCCAAGCGACAAGATTGAGAGAACAAACAACGGCAGCATCGTTATGCCGCCTTTTTCAAATAGTTCGATGATATTCATGATTGCTCTTCCTTTCTACGTGTCCCTTGTCGCATCCCAATGAGTGAATCGGCTGTTTGAAGATTCCATAAAATCTTACTGCGTGAGCGATTCATTTCTGTGGAATCTCTAAAAGAAAAGAGAACTCTGCCACCTAATTTGGCGCAAAGTTCTCTCGATGCTTTGAGAAGAAACTAGAACGATCGGTTCAATTCTTCCCAAGCGCCGATCGTTTGCGGCACGATCGGCTGAATCAATTGAGAAATGGCATCGGCGTAGAAGTGAATTTCTTGCTGCGCGCCTTCGCCTTTTCGCAGTCCGATGAAGTGGAGTACCGCTTGCAATGAAACTGTCCAAACCCAAGAAGTGTAGACGCTTGGAACCAAAACGCCTCGCGCTTGCTCTCGACCGACTCCAAGTTCAAGCAAGTCTTTATAAGCCTTGTAGCTGGCTTCACATTGAGCGCGGTAGATTTCGAGCGCTTTTTGGTTTTGCGCTTCGGGAATCTCGCCGAATGTTGCTTGTCGATTACTCTTGGACTGCTGACGGAATGAAGCAGGAATGTAAAAGTCTTCGGAATCTTCGATCGCCACATAGCGAAAACTCTTTTCGTTCCAACCGACTTGCTCATCGTTGTGGCTTGAGGCGATAACGTGCTTCCACCATTGGCGTGCGACAAAGAGCGGCGCTTTCACTTTGAATTTAAACACCACACCTCGAAACGGTGAGGTGTGGTGATGCTGAATTAGATAGCGAATCAGCTTGATGTCTTTGTCATCGAGATCGATCGACACCTTATCAAAGCTAGCCCTGGCATCATTCACAATGTCTAAATCACTGCCCATATGCGACAGCAGCGCGATTCGACTTTTGCCATCGTTGAGCGGATCGATCCAGGGCGATTGTGCTGTAGGGTCGGGCAAGTCAGACATATTTGTGAAATTGGGAACAGCAATAGATGAAATCATGGACGATTCCTCAAACGGTGGACTTGAGCAAAACGCTATTGGTAGCGTTTACTGTACCGCTAGTTTGAGAAAAATTCAAGATATAGGGCTGACTTTAGCTTTTGCAAAATGTCTATCTAATCATAATTCTGCAGCCTGAATGCTTTGCGATTCTCCATCGATATCCCCAAAATTAACAAGATCGATTAAGCTTACTGCATATCTTGCCGTCGTTTTTTAAAGGCTTTGTCGTGCCCAAACGTCTCTCTCTCTTCTCAATGTGCCTGATACTCGGACTCCTGACAACTCGACCTGCGTCCGCTCAAGCACTGATCCCCCACGCACCCCAAGTTGATTTTGACAAACTAGAGCAGCAAGGGTTGGGGCTAGTGCAAGAAGCGTCCCAGCTCGCGCAGTTCAACCAGAATCAGTTAGCGTTAGCGCGAGCGAGACTAGCAGTTCAACTTGCACCTAAGCGTCCCGAAACTTGGGCAATTTTAGGCGGCTTGTATCTTGAGACGAATCGAACTGACGATGCGATCCCCGCGCTCAGAAAAGCGAATTCACTTGATCCCAAAAATTCTGCCATCCTCTTTGCCTTGGGAACCGCACACTTCCAGAAGGCACAGTACGAAGAGTCGATCAAACAAATTCAGGCAGGACTAAAGATCAAGCCCGACGTCGCGGGGGCTTATTTCGACATGGGTAATGCTTATCTAATGTTGAAAAAGAATCGAGACGCGATCGGCAGCTATGAAAAAGCGACCTCACTTGACCAAAAGTTTTGGCCTGCCATTAATAACATCGGACTAATCCGCTACGAAGAAGGCAAGATCGACGAAGCAATCAGGCTCTGGCGGCGATCGGTGGCGGTCGATCCAAAGCAAACCGCAGAACCGCAGTTGGCGATCGCGGTTGCGCTCTTTCGGAAGGGGAACCAAACCGAAGCGCTCACGCTCGGAGAAAGTGCATTGAAGCAAGATGTCCGCTATAGCGAGCCGAAATTCCTCAAAGAGAATCTTTGGGGCGATAAACTCATGGCAGATACTCAAAGATTTTTTGCCTTACCGCGGATTCAAGCGGTTATTGCTCAGGCGCAATCTGAACAAGAACGCCGCAATCAGTAGTATCTCAAGAGTTGGGCGTGAATTTATCTGTTTTCGCAGGGGTGGCATCGTGCGCTTAAGAGCCGTTTCGCCAAATCAATATCACCGTAAAAGCCGCAGACGATCGTTTCCCTGGCTGCTTCTACTCACGCCGATCGTGCTGTGGATGGGAGTACGATCGGCAAGGCTATATTTTGAGCAACCGGATGCCATCTTGGTACTCGGTGGAGCAGAAGAGCGCGAGATTTTCAGCGCCAAATTTGCCAAACAGCATCCGAATCTTCCGGTCTGGATTTCATCGGGTGCGCCACGTGAGTATGCAGAGCGCGTCTTTACTAAAACAGGTGTGAGCCTGCAACGGCTGCACTTAGATTATGAAGCGGTCGATACGGTGACGAACTTCACCTCGATCGCCGATCGCTTGCGTCAGCAAAATATTCGCAGCGTTTATCTCATTACCTCGGACTATCATATGCGCCGCGCTCAGATTATCGGCGAAATCGTCTTAGGGAGTCGTGGGATCAATATTCGACCGATTGCAATCCCGTCGAATCAGTCGGAAGAATCGCTCTCTAAGGCAGTCCGAGATGGGGGACGAGCTTTGCTTTGGGTGACAACGGGACGGACGGGCGCGAGTCTTGCACCCGCTAGCAAAGGGAATTAAGCGGCAGCTAATTCTTGAATCAACACATAAGGCTGGAGAATCAACGCCTGAAAGCGCTTGGTTTGGTCTTCGTTCCAAACGGTTTTCTGCTCGATCGACGGCTTGTAGATCAAGCAATCTTGAATCCACTGCTGCACTGAACTAATTTGATCGTTGGCGATCGCGTATCCAACCTCTACAAGATCAAGGGAATCAGCGACCATAATTACGGCATCGCGATCGGCGTGAGGAATCAACCATTCCCACTCTGCTTCGTCTAAGGATTCTCTCAGTTCTGCTTTTAAATCTGACATGACTCGAATTTCTAAGCTTATTTTAATGATCGCACTTCTGTTGATTTGCGTTCTAGCTCACCCTAGCGCAAGTTGGGCGATCGCAGAAAGCCCAATTCCGCCCCCCGTAAGCTCAAGCATTGATGCCAACACGATCCCATCCGAGAAGCTGAATCAATTTGTGCAGTCCTGCTTAGAAGTGGTGACGCTAATTGAGCGGCGAGAAGGGGAACTACAAGCTGCAGAAACAGAGTCTGAATCGGCACGAATTCAGCGAGATATTGAAGCTGAAGCGATCGCGATCATCGAAAGAAATGGGCTAACGCGCCAAGAATATTTACAGCTTTTGAGCCTTGCAAATGTCGATCCGGAGTTTGGTGAACGGGTGGCGACGCTGCTACAAGAAACACCCAGCTAGGGGAGGTTTCGATAGTCTCTGAACAGGGCTTAGAGCGATCGTGCTTAAGTTGTGCCCCACTCCCCACTCCCCCCGATTTAAGATCGCCATAGAGCCTGAAAAAGATTGCCGAAAAAAGCTTCCAACCTGAAGCAGATCGATTAGAGTTAACGTCTGAACCCTGCTAACTGAGGTTTAACTAATTTCAAGACTCATGCAGTCGGTTGAGATCAGTTAAAGCTCCTGGCAGAAGGGCTTCAATCTCAATCGCTTCTCTATTGACCCGAATCGCGCCTTTCTAATGACAAGCATCGCCCCCGTGTCCCGCAACGAACTCTCCCAGCGCCGCCAACAACTCCGTCGCCAGCGTCGAACCCGGTTGTTTCAGACCAGTTGGCGCAGCGCTGCGATCGCAAGTTTAGCCGTGGGCACGGTCTGGGTCGCCACGCTCCCCGCTTGGGTGATTCGCAAGCCCGATCAAATCACCATCAAAGGCAATCGCTTGCTTTCAGAACAAACGATTCGCACGCTGTTGCCGATCGATTATCCCCAGTCGCTGCTGAAAGTGCAGCCGCACTGGATTGCCGATGCGCTCATAGCCAAAGCGCCGATCGCCAACGCAACCGTCGATCGCCAATTGTTTCCACCGGGCTTAACCGTGCGGATTCAAGAGCGCGTTCCGATCGCGCAGACTACTTCAAAAGCGGCTCCGCCCGGACTGCTCGACGAAACCGGAACCTGGATGCCGCAAGAAGGCTACACGAAATTGAACCCTAACTTCAGACCACCCGACCTCAAAATTATCGGCAACCCGGAGCAATATCGTTCTCACTGGGCAACGTTCTACCGCACCATTCGCCAGAGTCCCGTTCGGGTTTTGGAAGCGAATTGGGAAGATCCGACAAACTTAATTCTCAAAACCGAACTAGGTGCGGTACAGTTTGGGGGCTACGGCTCGAATTTTCCGGCGCAGCTCAAAGTATTAGACGAGATGCGCCGGTTGCCGAGTCGGGTGAATGCGGGTCAAATTCTGTCGATCGACTTAAGAAATCCAAATTCTCCGGTTCTGCAAATGAATGCACCCCAAACTCCTGTAAAATTAGGTACTCCATAGAATAAAAGTTGTGAGAAAATCTCCAGCGAACTGTCGCGAGTCCTGATAAGCTAATGTGCTAATCGAGTTCAGTCGCCCTTTTCGACTGCTCTGCTGTTCATCTCCACCGCTTGAAATCCCAATGACGCTTAATCATAATGAGTCGAATGCCAACCCAACAACGCTGAATCATCAGCCAGAATCAGGCTACCTAAGCTCGAACGCGGAAGGGCAAATGAATAATTTTTCGACCTCAGATAACTCAAATCCATTTAATTCTGGTTTGTATCATAGTCAAACGATGGGACAGAACGCTGGGCTAAAGACAGTCCCTGATGCAAGGAGTGGTGATATTGTGCCTGGGAGCATTGCCAAAATTAAAGTAATTGGCGTGGGTGGCGGTGGCAGTAATGCAGTCAACCGCATGATCGCCAGTGATGTTCGGGGAGTCGAGTTCTGGTCGATCAATACCGATGCTCAGGCGCTGACTCAATCGTCTGGCTCGAAGCGGTTGCAGGTGGGTCAGAAGTTAACGCGCGGACTGGGTGCAGGCGGCAACCCAGCGATCGGGCAAAAGGCGGCGGAAGAATCACGAGATGAGATTGCGGCAGCGCTCGAAGGCGCGGATTTGGTGTTTATTACCGCAGGCATGGGAGGCGGTACAGGCACCGGAGCCGCGCCGATCGTGGCGGAGGTTGCGAAAGAATTAGGGGCGCTGACGGTTGGCGTGGTGACGCGTCCGTTTACGTTTGAGGGTCGGCGGCGGACGGGACAAGCCGAAGAAGGCGTGGCAGCGCTGCAAAGCCGAGTGGATACGCTTATTATTATTCCCAACGATAAGCTGCTGTCGGTGATTTCCGAGCAAACTCCGGTGCAGGAAGCGTTCCGGACGGCGGATGATATCTTGCGTCAAGGGGTGCAAGGCATTTCGGATATCATCACGATTCCGGGGTTAGTGAACGTGGACTTTGCGGATGTCCGGGCGGTGATGGCAGATGCGGGATCGGCGCTGATGGGAATCGGCATCGGTTCTGGTAAGTCGAGAGCGCGAGAAGCGGCAGTCGCAGCGATTTCTTCGCCATTGTTGGAAGCTTCGATCGATGGAGCGCGGGGCGTGGTGTTTAACATTACGGGCGGTTCTGATCTCACACTGCATGAAGTGAGCCAAGCTGCCGATACGATCTACGAAGCGGTTGATCCGAATGCCAATATTATTTTCGGTGCAGTGATTGATGAAGCCTTGCAGGGTGAAATTCGGATTACGGTGATTGCGACTGGGTTTACGCAAGACGTGCAGCCGCAAGCGACGACGACGAAGAGCGTTTCTGTGCCGCAACCGAAACCTCGACCAATTACGCCTCCACCGATGGGTCAACCGCCTGCACCGGAGCCGACACAGCAAAAACCAGGAGGTCTGGATATTCCTGAGTTTCTGCGGACGAGACGCAAACCGCAGAAGTAGGTGGAAGTTGGCTGCGTTCGGCGTGGCTAAATCCCCCGCGAGTGGCAAGGAGCTTTTATTGAAAATCAGCGATCGCGAGAACTAAAACAGCGATCGCGACCACTGAAATAGCCCTCCAGATCACTAAGATAGCTCTCCGGATCACTGGAATAGCGATCTCGAGGACTAAAACAGCTCTCCGGATCACTGGAATAGCGATCGCAATCTCAGCTCTGGCACAGTGGGAGGCTTCTAGTTGTTCAAGTAAGTTCGATGAACTTCTTCGCTCTGTTTTTTACCCGCCCCAAATTCTATTCCGGGCGCGGTCGAACCGGAGCGAAGGAGTCCATCGAATTCACAGTAGTTTTTAGCTCACTTTGAGAATTTGGATAGTTTCGCCTGGGGAAATGTGAGTTTGTCCGATCGACATTTTCCCCAGTGCATTCGTTCCTGCAAGATTGATCAAGTTTCCCGATAAGCGACTGCCACCCGCAGGAGTGAAATGCAATACACCGTCTGAGATCGACACCGATCCCCATAGGTAAAACTCCCGTTTGCCGTCGGATTTGAGTTCTTGAGTGGCGATCGCGCTCAAGAATTCGGGCTTCCAGCCCTGCCCCAGTCCTGATAATTTCCGAATTGCAGGCTGAGCAAACCGCCAAAACGTCACTAACACTGAAGCCGGATTTCCGGGGAGTCCAAAATACAGCGTCGAATTCGGAAATGTTGCAAAGGTCAGAGGTTTACCGGGCTTAACAGCGACGGAGCGAATCTGAATCGCTGCACCTAATTCTTCTAAAATGCGATCGACGTAATCGTAATCGCCCACAGAAACCCCACCCGAAGAAATGACGACATCCGCAGACTCAACCGCCGTAGCGATCGCGTTCTTCAATTCCGCTGGCTCATCACAAATAATTCCCAGCGAAATCACCTCTGCTCCCATTTCTGCAACGAGAGCTTCGAGCGCATATTGATTAGAATCGACAATTTGTCCGGGTTGGAGTGGTCGATCGGGAGTAACTAATTCGCTCCCCGTTGAAAGAATCGCCACCCGCAAACGGCGAAAAACTGGAACTTCTACACATTGCGCTGCTGCCAAAATCGCGATTTCAGGCGCTTTCAGAACAGCACCCGGAGAGAGTAGAGGATTTCCAGCCTGATAATATGAACCGCGATATCGGACGAACGATCCCTGAGTGGGAGGAGGCGTGAGAATCGAAACGCGATCGCCCTGCCGCTGAGTGTTCTCCTGCATCACAACGGTATCTGCGCCCGCAGGCATCATCGATCCCGTGAGAATTCTTGCCGCTTGTCCAGGCTGTATCGATTTCTGAGGTAGATAGCCTGCCGGGATCTCTTCAACGATCTCTAGAATAGCGGGCTGTTTCACATCCTCAAATCGCACTGCATAGCCATCCATCGCAGAATTATCCCAGTGGGGAAAGTCGAGGTTACTCGCGATCGGAGCCGCGAGAATGCGATTACGACACGCTGCTAACCCAACCCTTTCGATTTCTCCGATCGCCTGAACTGACTCTAAAATCAGCGTTTCTGCTTCTACAACTGACAGCATAAATTCAATTCCAAATCCCGTTTCCGCTAAGATCAACAATACTCAACCGTAAAGCTAAATATGTCTCCGAGTCAGGTTTATCCCCAGGTTTATCCCGTAGTTTGGAACCACGATCGCGTCTTGCTGATCGATCAAACTCGTTTGCCCAGTGAATACACCACAGTAGAAATTTGTCGCTGTGACGAAATGGCTCAAGCGATCAAAACGATGATTGTGCGGGGTGCGCCTGCGATTGGGGTTGCTGCCGCTTATGGAATGTATCTGGGTGCGCGAGACATCGAAACCCCGAATCGAGAACAATTTTTAGCCCAACTCGAAACTATCGCTGCCCAACTCCGTGCGACTCGTCCAACGGCGGTGAATTTATTCTGGGCGATCGATCAGATGCTGAAAACGGCGCGGCAAACACTCGGATCGATTGAGTCTTTGAAAGAGGCGCTATTGTACGCAGCCAAGCAGATTCAGGAAGACGATTTAGCCACTTGTCGATCGATTGGCGATCACGGTCTAGCGGCTTTGCCCGCAACCCCTGAAAGACTGCGGCTTCTCACACACTGCAATGCAGGCGCATTGGCAACCGCAGGGTATGGAACGGCTTTAGGTGTGGTGCGATCGGCATGGACAGCGAACCGTTTAGCACGAGTGTATGCCGATGAGACGCGCCCTCGCTTGCAAGGAGCCAAACTTACAGCTTGGGAATGCGCTCACGAAGGAATTCCGGTGACGCTAATTACCGATAATATGGCGGCTCACTGTATGCAGCGCGGCATGATTGATGCGGTTGTTGTGGGAGCCGATCGCATTGCGGCAAATGGAGATGCAGCCAATAAGATTGGGACTTACAGCGTGGCGCTGATTGCAAAAGCACACAACATTCCGTTCTTCGTTGCGGCTCCGGTTTCAACGATCGATTTCAGCATTGCGGATGGTACTCAAATTCCCATTGAAGAGCGCGATTCGTCTGAGATTTACCAAATCGGTGAAACGGTTATCTGTCCGCCTGGCATTGAGTTTTACAATCCTGCGTTTGATGTGACTCCGGCTGAGTTCATTACTGCTATCGTTACGGAATTCGGCGCATTTGCACCGGATCAACTTCAGGCCAAGTTGCGAGTTGCTTAGGTACGATCGTATCTTTTGGCTTTGGGTCTTGCAGTTGGAGATCGCTATTAAAACAGTCTCTAATGCATACCCTTGCGCCTTCTAACAAAGTCGAAAAAACCGCATTGTTGCTGTTTGTCTAGACTAAGGTAGAATAAGTTAAAGACCGGGGCTATAGCGCAGTTGGTAGCGCGTCTCAATGGCATTGAGAAGGTCAGGGGTTCGACTCCCCTTAGCTCCACTACCTGGAAATGTACGCTCGCACATTAAGTGTCGCAATTCGCAAATTAGCGTCGTTTTTAGACTAACTTGCAGGCTTCTGTCAATCTTCGAAAATTTATGTTGCTAAGTCTATAGCCATCCTAAGTGAGGCGTGAAAAAGAACCATACAGCTCAAGCTTGGCGAAATCAAACACTTGAAGATGAAGCACAAAATCAAACAACCACTTCACGATAGCAAACAATTTGCACAGCGGATAGCACTCCCGAATCCAGCGTTTGTCGTGTAACCACACATCCTCAATCGGGCTTTATCGCAGGTCGTTCAATACAAATCGAAAGCAAGTGATGCGCCACTGTTCCTGTGGCAGGCCGTGATTGACTGCTTCGAGGAAGGTCTGAATTTGTGCAGAGCGATGATGCGTTGCTCCGTCCCATAGTCATGCCAATTGATTTCCCGGATACTGTTGCATCAGCAATGGCAACAACGCAATCGTCGAATCGGAGTTGCATTTGTCATAGGTTTGGATGCAACACTGCCTCGTCGCGAGGTCGATTGCGCCATAGTAGGTCTGTTTGGTGCGAGTGTTCGAGATGGGCGCATCAAGGCGCTCACTAGTTTTGCCCCACCGATAACCGCATAAGTCGGCCCACAACAGATGACACTCATTCTCAAACAGCACCATCAACCGCACTCAATTTCGCCCCGCTGCGTTTCGAGCCATGTCGCGATCTCAGTTTTTTTCTCCACCAGGTCAGGGTCGCGCTTCGGATTGCTCGGTTGCGTCTTTTTCTAGCGAATCCCGGCGGCATGAAACAACTCGTAATAGCTTTGCTTCAGACCAAGCACGGCACGATAGGTCATACATAGTGTCCCCAATGTTTCGCGTTTCATAACTCACTTAGGATTGCGGTATTTTGGCGTAACCAAAGTAATGAAAGGGAAATAAACGCTTTGGGACTCAGCAAAAACCCGTAGCTTAGTAATGAACCACAACCGAATTTTTACAGAAACTTTTCAGTAGCTGGCGATTCTTCATCAGATTTATAACCGTTTTTTCTTGCAGAGCGATTAAGGTTGATAGTAATAGATAATACTCAAATCCATAAAGCCGTGGTCTAGGTTAGGAGTTTCGAAAGACACACGATTCATCTATCAGAACCCGGTTTTGGCAACCAAGATACTTAGAACTTCACCTATGTCTTCACTCGGAAAGTTATTTATCCCTGCTGCACTTGCTGCTGGCACAATCTTCTCAGCATTCGCTGTTCCTCTCGCGCTCTATGGATCTCAGCCTTTAGCTATTCAAATTAAAGAAGAGCGGGTGTTTGAGGGACCCTTCAGGGAGATTGCAAACTCTTATCTCGCCTTCGCTGGACTACTCAGCTTGGGTGCGAGTTTTACGACCTGTGCCGCGATCGCGTGGAAATCTTCTGCTCGTCAAGTCAAAGAAGCCGAAGATCAGCTTTCTAAAGTCGAGCAGCAACTTAAACAAAAAGAAGCTCAGCTACAAGAGGCATTGATGTCTGATGCCTATCTCGCTGATTCGGCACTGAAACCTTTCCTTGATGAGGATATCCCTCTCAATGCTCCGCCTGCGACACCTCCAGCACACGCAAACGTGACCGCACCGACTCAGCCTGAGATCGTTGCTAAACCTACTCCAGTTTCAACTCAACTCCTGACGACTACGCTGCTTCATCCTGCTCAAGCCTTTCTATTTTCACGTCCCGTCACTCAAGCTGCCCCGATCAGCCATTCTCCTGTTGAAGCAGAGACGGTCGCCAAAATGCAGGATCTCCAAACCCAGCTTCAGCACATTATGTCTGAAATTGAAACGATTCAATCTACCCTCCACGTAAAGGCTCCTTCCTCGAATTCACCTCAGCCAACCTCGCTCAATCACTCAGCACAACGCTTTCAAGTCCTTGAGTCTACCTGGACAGTACACAGATAATCTGAAGACGCAACTCGGCGATTGTTCTGAGTTGCGTCCTTTCGATCTATCGCATCCACGCTTTTGTGGACAATTCGGCATCTGTTTGCGGTTTCATTTTCGCTGTCGTGTTTATCGGTTGAACTGCCACTTTCACAACCGTTTGAGTAGGCTTTTCAGCAGCATCTACGGTTCTGCTCGGTGGCTCGATCGTCAAAAATTGCTCGGTCTGTAAGTAGATTTTTCCATCTGCTGTGAACTGCACGCTTGTTCCCTGATTGCTCATGGCAGTAGATTGCAGCTCGATCGAGTTCTCTGTTGGCTCTGTCACCGCTAAGAATCGGACTTGTTTCTCAGGCTGAGATTTGAGATTCAGAGATCGAGCAGTTTTTTGCCAAGCTTCTAATCGGTCTTGCTGAAGAAGGTTTAGCGAGGTTTGCCATTTTCCTTTCTCAACCTTGACTTCAGTCCGTGCCAGGATCGAATACGACTGTCCTGATTCCACTTGAGAACTCGGTTGTAAATTTCGGATTGCTTGAACGATCAATCGAGTCTGATCTGGCAAGTTAGCCTGACCCGTGACCTTGTAAATACCGGGATCACGAGTTGGCTCAACTTGCATCGACAGTTCTGTTTTAGTCGTTTGACCACTTCCAAAGAAGGGAATGGCAGTACAGCTTGTACAGAGCATCAGCAGTGAAATCAATGTGCTACTTGCACAGAGCCTAAGAAGTTTGCGGAAGCCTTTCATAGGGAATTCTCGTAGGGGATATGGTGAGCGCTCGCAAAATTGGACGCTCACTTTATTCATTCCCCCACCAGCGAGAGCGGTTCACATCTGAATGCCGAGAGCCAGTTTTACGGCTGACATAAACACATGTATCGTTTTTTACTAATCAGGCTAAAAATATTAGTAATTGAAAATTCGAGGTTCGATTCGGATTTCTGCGGGAATCCTAAGCACGATGATTAATTTCGGTCGCAGTGCCCGGGGTCAATTTTTGATAAGCCCAAAATCTATGTAAAATTTATCACTTAAATCAAAGTGATATTTCTGGAATTCGGGCTTCGTCAATCTTGTTCTCGGCACTTTACGGAGTGTCTATCGAGCCATAACGGAGTGGTATGTCAGATATAGCCCGGTTCGCTAAATTCAGTTCTCTCCTGTCCTGCATTGTGATTTCCGCGATCGCAGTCCTATTCGCGGAAATCAACACAGGAAAACCTGCCCAAGCTAATCCTTCCGCGCAAACTCAAAGTTCTGCGGCTCAAATCGCTGCGATCTCACAACCCACTTTGCCGACCGTGGAACCGCAGTCGATGATTCAATCGGAAGCTGATCTGATTCAGCAGCTGTCCGGGCAGGCAACCTCCGTAAAGTCCGCTGCTGCTCAAACTCCAAGCTTTGCACCGCCGAGCAAAGGCTCATCGATCGTACTTCCCCCTCCTCCTCCTGCTGAGGAATCTGGGTCTCCATTAGTTGCATCTACCCTCTCTGCAACAGATGTTAAAGCTGGACTGCTCCCGGCTCAGCCGCGATCTGCAACTCCGGTTTCTGTCGTGAGGGGCATTCGGCCAACTGTGATGAAAGAATTGATCGATCTTGAATCCGCACCAACCGAAATCGCGCTCAATCCCTCTCACAGTAAATCAGATCTGATGGCTCAATCCGGTCGCAATGCAGATTCCCTCACTCGCAGTCGCCCATTTCTCCGCAGTACCGCGATTACTCCGCCAAATCTTACGTTGCAAGGTGTTTACTTGTATCAGGGCGATCAAACTTCAGCGCGTGCAAGACTGTTTGGAGTGTATCCGCTGACTCCAAATGCATTGGTCGGTGCGACGCTCGATCTAACAACAGGTAACGCCTTCACGGATACTCCAGACAATGGCTTCAATCTCACGGAACTTTACTTTGCAACTTCACCGCGTGACATTCCGAACTTGCGATTTGTGGTGGGTCAGATTGACTTAACTTCGTATTTCGATCGCAACAGTTTCGCCAAAGACGGAGCCTCTCAGTTCTTTAATCCGGTTTTCCAAACCAATCCTGCTCTGAGCGCAACTGGAATTGCTTCACGCCCAGGCGCACTGGTGAATTTTAGTCTCACCGACAACATTGAAGCGAAAGCCGCAATTTTTTCTTCCTCTAGAAATCTCGGCGATTTTGCGCTAGATGGCTTTGCGGGTGAGTTGGGTGTCCGTTATGGCAATTTGATTGTACGTGGAACCTATGCCAGCGATCGCGATTCCGGCTCGAATAGTAGCTTCCAAGAGATCTTTCAAATTAGCCGAGGTGGAGGACAAATTGGAGTCCTCAAAGGCGATCGAGAACAAGCATATGGCGTGAATGCTGAATTGTTCATTCCCAGCTTAAAAATGGGAATTTTCGGGCGCTACGGACGCTATAACAATCTCGATTTAGACGAAGGTGCTGATACATTCAGCGGCGGCATCAGCTTTTTAGATCTATTCGCACCGGACGATCGCCTAGGGCTTGCCTACGGTCGTACTTTATCAAATGACCGACTGCGGCGACAAAGTGGTGCAAACCAACCTGATGTCTTGGAGTTGTACTATGACTTCCGGTTACTGTCCAATCTGCGTCTTGGGTTCTCGATCCAAGGGCGCAACAACTTCTCTGAAACGATCGCTGGCATTCGCTTGAGAACAGACTTCGATGTTACTCCCAGAGGCAGACAAACTCAGTGATTCCCCTGGATCCCATGAACACTCGCAAACACCCCGCTAACATGGTTCGCATCAAGCAACGGTTCACCCTATCCCTGTGTCTCGGTTGGCTCCTGGTCGGGACTCCTCTGCTCACCCTTGCAGAAACTCAACAGGTGATCGCTCAAACTCAAACCATTCCTGCCGATGTGCGTGAAGCCTATACGCTCCTCGGCAAAGGTTGGGTAGACGATGCGATTGCAGCATTCAAGCGATCAATTCAACGCTATCCCAACTTGATCGAGGCAAAATTGGGACTGGCAATTTCTTTCCGTCGGGCTGGACGTGATTCTGATGCTTGGCAAGCTTATCAGCGGGTATTACAGCAAGATCCAAACAATCCGTTAGCGCTGAAAACGGTTGGAATTCTAGCTAGCTTTAGACCAGAGTGGCAAAAACAAGGGATTGAAGCACTAACGGCTTTGCTGAGACTCAATAGCACAGACTTAGAAGCTCGTGCTCAACGAGCATTGTTGTACGGCTATCAAGGACGCTTTTCTGAAGCTTTGGCAGATTATGACATGGTTCTGCAAGCTAGTCCAACGCCCGAAGTTTTGTTAGGAGCCGCGCAAATTTACACTTACGCAGGTGATACACAGAAAGGTCTGGAGCTGTTTGAACGCTACCGATCGCGCACGAACACCCCCATTACTGGCAATGCTGCGATCGCTTACGCTCGTGCTTTACGCGGCTCGGGTAATCCTGCTCAAGCGATCGCCATCTTAGAGGGACAGCTTCCGAGACAAACCAACGCTTTTAGTATTCAAGTGCGATCGGAATTGTCCCAAGCCTATCTTGCAAACCGTCAAGCCACCCAAGCATTAGCAATTCTTGATCCATTACGCGATCGATCCGATGCTCGTTTACCTTTGGCGCGTGCCCTGAACGAATTGGGCAGACAAGAGAATCAGCCTGAACTGGTCGCACAAGCTGGAGCGCTCTACCGTCAAGTCCTGAATGAGGCAGCCAATCCTTCTCCAGTTCTGCTGCGAGAAATTGCAGATGTGTTCAGCAGCATTCCCAAAGAGCGTAAAACGGCACTGCAACTCTACCGTCAACTCGCTCAGCAGCAACCGGCTAATCAGACGTTAATCATTCAAAAATTGGCGCTAGAAGCTCAACTTGGAACGCTTACCGATAGTGCAATCCGCCAGCAATTAAGACCAATTCTGAAATCGATTCCGAATGAGCCTGCCCAACAATTCGCAATCGCTCAGGCGTTAGTTCGCCTAGAACCCGATCCTGAATTTTTACCGATCTACGAGCGATTGATTCGCAACGGGATCAATGAGCCATTCTTAAACTTCCGTCTTGCTCAAATCCTGATTGAGCAAAATGAATTCGAGGGCGCAAAAGAGGCTCTAGCCCGATATCAATCGACTTCGGTTGGTTCACGCGATCAAGCTCCTGAATTGTTACTCGCAGAACTTGATCGCAAGCAAGGCAATCTTGAATCTGCCGCAAAACGATATGAAGCTTTAATTTCAGATAATGCAACCAGTGCCGATCTCAAATCTGGCGCAATTCGTTCTTTAGCAGGACTACGACTTGCTCAGAATCGATTTGATGAAGCGCTGAAATTGTACGATCGCTTAATTGCAGAGAATCCAGAAGATACACAACTTCAACTGGGTCGGGCAGCAGTTGCTTACCAAGCCAAAACAATCTCGGAAAGCGAAGCTGAAACGGTACTCGCTCAATTCTTGCAATCCCGACCCTCAGAGACTCCCTCAGAACTCTATACACTGGTTGGTGTCTTGCCCAGCGATCGGAGCCGTGAGTCGTTATATAAGGCTTTGATTGAAGCTGATCCCACGAATGCGCCTGTTCAGGTGCGGTTGATTCAATTGCTAGCCAGCCGCGATCCGAGACAGGCAAGAGCGCAAGCAAATCGACTGATGGTAAAAGTTCGTCAAACCTCTTCTGACGATCGCTCAAACATCTCGCTTCTTTTTCTCAAAGCTCAACTTGAACAGTCGCTGGGCAACCCTAATCGAGCCGAAGATGCTTATCAAGCCATCTTAAAAGTACAACCGGGAAACCTCGATGCCTTGTCTGGTCTGGGCGGTGTGCGATTCCAGCAGCAACAGTTTGCCTCAGCTTCCAGCTTGTACTCTCAAATCTTAGAGCTTGACCCAGATAATCGGGCTGCCCAGCGATCGCTGGCAGAACTAACGGCTGCTCAAGGTCAACCGCTCACGGCATTGGATCAATTTGAATCTCTCAAGATCCAACAGGCAGAGCAAGGAACATCAGATCCTGAACTGGAACAACGTATCCAGAGAGTTCAAGAAGGAATGCTACAACAACGCGGATTTCAAACCCCGTGGGAGCGCTATTAAATTTGGTGGTAATCAATATGTTGCGCTTGCTTGTACGATTGACTATGGCTGGATTGATTGGGCTCGGAGGTCTAGTTTCCTGTGCGGCTTCACCTCAACACTCTACTTCTATAGCATCACCTCAACGCTCTACTTCTGTATCAAGTGTTGAGGTAGCTAATTATCGTTCATTGCTGACTGAAAGTTGGACGGCTTATCGCAAGCGGTTTATTCAAGTGGATGGACGAGTCATCGATTGGGAAGCCAATGGACGGTCGACCTCGGAAGGTCAAGCTTACGCCCTGCTACGAGCGGTTATGATGAACGATCCTGAAACATTTGCGATCGCACTTCAATGGGCAGAGACGAACCTCCAGCGACGGGACAAAAATAACAAATCGATCGATTCTCTTTGGGCATGGAAATGGGGACATAATCCAAAGGGTTACTGGGGCATTCTCGATGCTAATGTTGCTAGTGATGCGGATATTGATGCAATCACTGCCTTAATCTTGGCATCTAGGCGATGGCAGCGTCCCGATTACCTCAAGCTGGCGCGTATCAAGTTAAAAGACCTTTGGGCACACGCAACGATCCCATTTCCCATAGATGGAAAGCGATATCTACTCCCAGGAGCGATCGCGCTCTTTCAACGCAACGAAAAGCTCAAAGCTAATCCGTCCTACCTTGCCCCTTATGCCTTTCGCCTCTTTTCCCAAGTTGATTCAGAGCGCGATTGGCTCAGTCTTGTAGATAGTAGCTATCAGATGTTAGAGCAATCCTCGGACATTTCGCCTGTGGGCTTACCGAGTGATTGGATTGCTGTTGATCCAAAAACCGGATTCTATACCGCGATTGATCCCAGCAGTTCACTGATTACCCAATATAGCTTCGATGCCATTCGAGTTTGGTGGCGCGTGGCGCTGGATGCCACTTGGTTTGGAGAACCGAGAGCAAAAGCCTATCTCAAGGCACATCTTGGCTATCTCAAACAGATGTGGCAACGAGAGCGCAAAATTCCAGCCAAGCTCGATTTGCAAGGTCGTCCGCTTGTGGACTATGAAGCCACCTCCCAATACGGCATGTTGTATGCTGCTTTCCGCGTGATCGATCCTGCGATCGCACAGGAAATTTTTACTCAAAAGCTATTGCCCTCTTATCGAAATGGATTCTGGGATAACGATTCCGCTTACTACTCTCAGAATCTCGCCTGGTTTGGTCTGTTCCCACCCAACACCCTGGCAACTTACCTCACTAAATCTACTCAAGCTGAAAACGTATCCCTTCCATGAATAAACGGTTATCAGATCAATCCTCGCGCCGAGGCTCTAAAACTATGCTGACACGCACGCTAATCTTATGCTGTGCCGGGTTAGTTACCGGACTCGCGATCGTTCTGCTTCATGCTCAATACTCGATCGCGGGTTCTGCACAAGGTATTCAAAAACAAGAAGA
This sequence comes from Cyanobacteria bacterium FACHB-DQ100, assembly GCA_014695195.1. Classification (NCBI taxonomy): domain Bacteria; kingdom Bacillati; phylum Cyanobacteriota; species Cyanobacteria bacterium FACHB-DQ100. Next base: position 332,346 of record JACJNW010000039.1, read on the forward strand.
GCAACTCATTCGAGACTTCAAGCTACCAAGTACGCCTGCTGAAGCACCCATCTACCGCCCACAAGCGCCAGCGTATCAGCCAGAACCTGCCCCAGCTCCTGACCCCGCACCTGTCGAAGCAGTGAGCGAACCCTATGTCGCGCCTTCTGAACCTATAGCTGGGGAATCTTCAGCACCTGCACCTCAGTTTGGGAAGAAAGCGGAGATTCTCAAAACTCCAAATGCAGCACCGATGAGCCAGTATATTCTGGATTTTAGTCGGAGTCCGGCAATCGGCAACCGTTTCCGTTTACAAGGAACCTACGCAGAGGCACGAGTCGGCTTCACTCGTCCGAAAAATTGGAACGTGAAATCTGCTAAAGCTGTTATTCGCTTCCAGCACTCTCCCGCGATCGTTTCTGACAAATCGAATCTGATTGTGCGCGTGAATGATACAAGCATTGGCAGTGTTCCGATGAACTTAAAAAATACTCAGATTGGAGAAGCGATCATCAACATTCCAACCAATCTCGTTCAGGACTACAATGAGATTACGCTAGTGGCTCAACAGACAAATTCCGCAACCTGCGCGAATCCCGACGATAAAGCGTTATGGTCAGAAGTGCTGCCTGACTCGAAAGTGATTCTGGACTATCAACCTCAGCCACTTGCACTAGATTTTAGCCGCTATCCGTTCCCGTTCTTTGACAATCTTGGCTTAGATACACCCCGTTTGAACTATCTATTGCCTGCTCAGATCAATGAGGCTTGGTTAACTGCAACGAGCCGTTTTCACACACATTTTGGGCGATTGTCAGATTTTCGTTCGCTCGAAACCAACTTGGTCAAAGACACCCAAAAAATCGAGTGGGACGATCGCTTAGTGATCATCGGAACTCCTCAAGATCAGCCTACGCTCAAATCGTTGAAACTCCCTCTGAACATTGCGAACAATCAGATCCTAGATGGTAGTAAAGCGGCACTGCCTGAAAATGTGGGAGTTTTGATGCTGACAACGCTGAAGGATGGAAGTGTCCCAGTAATCATCGCATCTGGAAATGGAGCAGAAGGTGTTGCGAAAGCGGTTCAATTCCTGGTACAACCGAGCAGCAGTCAGATTGGCTCTGGGCAGGTTGTTCTGGTTCGCGATGTCGCTGAGGTTGCATCCCCGAATCCTCGAAGTTGGGATCGCTATCTTCCACTTCAGGATTCCTTTCAACTCAGTGCTTTGGAGGGATTGGACAATAAACCGTTCAAAGATGTCACCGTGCGTGGAACTTCTGCGCCTCCTGTACAGTTTCAGTTCCGAGCATTACCCGACACTCGAATGTTGCGGGGTAGCTCGATGAATCTGAGATATAGCTACAGTGCTCAAGTCAATCCGCGTAAATCATCGATCTCCGTGAGAATTGATGGAGTCACAATCGGGAGCAAGAGGCTAACTTCAGATGATGGGGCAACTAACGAATTACTCAATGTTGATTTGCCACCGAACTTAATCAAGTCAGACTCGGTAATTGATGTTGCCTTTGATTTGTACCCTAAAGAAACAGCGAAGTGCGGTCAAGTCAGCGATCAACAGCTTTGGGGAACAGTTCATAGCACAACTGATTTCAATCTGAAACGTGAATACTCTGTTGAGCTTCCGGATCTTAAACTGTTGACCACGGGTTATCCATTGACTGCACCTCAAGACTTGTCGAAAACGGCGATCGTCGTTCCTGATTCTCCAACGGAAGCAGATGTGATGACGCTCCTAAAATTCAGCGAACGGATGGGACGACTCAGTCAAGCAAATTCTGTACAACTTGATGTATTCACGACAGCGAATTTGCCTGAATCTGTAAAAGCCGATCGACATTTAGTGGCGATTGGAGTGCGAGATCGCTTCCCTGTCAAAGAAATGCTCGAATCAAAATCTGGATTCCGTATCATGGATGCTTTTGCACGAGAATCGGGTAAAGATCAAATTCATGCTCTACCGGATCAAGGCGGCATGATTAAAAGTATGTTGTCGCCTTGGAATCTCGATCGTGTGATGATTGCGCTAACTGCCCAAACAGATTCAGGCTTGAAACAAATCCAGGATGTCTTGAGCAATGACCTTTGGTTCTATCAGCTGAAAGAAGATACCGTCTTGATCAGCACCAATCAAGTGAACCCATCGCCGTATGATTCCAATGCCTATCAGATGCAGTTCCTGAACCAGTCAGAGCGGCGACGAATTGAAGATACTAATGCTTTGAGCAAAGCTAGACAGCTACTTCAAGAACAGTGGTATCTCGTGCCAATCGGCATTATCACCAGTTCCCTCTTGTTGTACGGAATTGCTCAGCTTTTCCTCAAGCGCGTTGCGGGGTAAATCATCATGACAAATTCAACTCCTTCAAAACGGTATCGGAGTAAAGGACAGCGGGTATTAGGTTGGTTTGTCGATCTGATTCCCACGTTCTTCGATCGACTTCTCCAGAAAAATAGCGCCTCTCAGCTTGTTCTATTAATGAGCGTGCTGCTCGTTCTGTCTGTTCCTCTGATTGTGACTCCACTCGAAATCTGGCAGCAAGGAGTCGTAGCAGTGATCATGGTTGGTTTGGGATGGGCAGTGACCGATATCGAACACAAGCACGCAAAAGGTCAAGCCAGCGAGTATCTGCACTTGTTCATGGTTTGGCTAAGCTTGATTACGACCTTCCGGTATCTGTACTATCGCACGAACTACACACTGAATCTTACGACTGGATGGCTTGATACAACTTGTAGCGTGCTGTTGTTTCTGGCAGAACTCTATGCAATTTTGACATTAGCTCTAGCATTCTTTCAAACCTTGAAGCTAAAAGAGCGGAAGCCTGTTGATTTATCCACTCTTCCTGAGAAACAGTGGTTCAAAGTTGATATCTACATTCCCACTTACAGCGAAGATGTTGAAATTGTTCGCAAGACGGCGCTGGGAGCCTTAGCGATCGACTATCCCGCCGATAAAAAGAAGGTATACATTCTCGATGATGGTCGCGCTGAGAAATTTCGAGAAAGGCGGGAACAACTGCGGCAGATGTGTAAAGAACTTGGTTGCACTCTTCTAACCCGCGACAATAATGATCACGCAAAAGCTGGAAACATTAATACAGCCCTGCGTCGAACAGGTGGCGATCTGGTTCTGATTCTAGACTGTGACCATATTCCAGTCCGTCATTTTCTCAAGGATACTGTTGGATTTTTCTACAATCCCAAAGTCTCACTCGTTCAGACACCGCACTGGTTTTATAACCCTGATCCGTTCGAGCGGAACTTGCAGACGGGCGGTAAAATTCCAGTGGGTAACGAACTATTTTACAAAGTGCTACAGAAAGGAAATGACTTTTGGAACGCGGCTTTCTTCTGTGGGTCTGCTGCGGTTGTCAGAAAATCACACCTGTTGGAAGTGGGTGGGATTGCAGTTGAAACTGTGACAGAAGACTGTCATACCTCACTGCGTTTACATTCTCTAGGGTATGAATCGGTTTACTACGACAGAATTATGGTGGCGGGACTCGCTCCAGAGAAATTTTCAGCTTATGTCGGTCAACAGATTCGATGGGCACGGGGAATGGCACAAATTCTTCGGCTTGAGAACCCATTGTTCAACCCGAAACTGAAATTATCGATCGGGCAACGAATCTGTTATTTCAGTGCCACCTCACACTTCTTCTATGGGTTTCCTCGATTGATGTATGCGCTGGCTCCCGCGATGTTTCTCGTATTCGGTATTAATCCAATTCGAGGATTGGGGATTGAAACTTTAGCGTATGCACTTCCTCACTTCTTCGTGTCAATCTACGCTAACTACATCACTTACAAGAATGTTCGCTTCTCCTTCTGGAATGAAATTTATGAGTTTGCGATGTCATACCATGCTGGAGTTGTGACGATGCTGGCGGTGTTGAATCCGAGGTTGGGAAGCTTTAACGTGACTGATAAAGGATTGTCTGTCACTAAGCGGAGCTTTGACTGGGGATCAGCGAAAGCATTGCTGATTGTGGCATTATTGGTGACGGCTGGAGTTGCCGCAGTTCCGTTTTGGTTGATTCTGCGCCCTCAAGACTCTGAGGCTGTGTTAGTCAATATGGTTTGGAGCTTCTTTAATCTGGCTCTGATTGTGTCAGCGTTATTAGTAGCATTGGAACAACCGCAATTAAGACGGGCACATCGGCTCGATCGCAAATTATCCGCAGTGCTTTACACCAATGGTGCAGTGATTCAAGGACGCACCCTGAATGTGAGTGAAACGGGTTGCCAATTAATGGTGGATCATTGGGCAGATTTTCTCGAAGATGCGGAAATTGAATTAATTGGGGATTACGGAGGGAGAGCGTTTGTCAAAGGACAGATTATTCGTGTCGTTCCTGTGAATGAAACTCAGGCGAGTTTATCGATCGAGTTTATCGATCTCACCCGCGCTCAACTGGATGCCCTTAGCGTTGTGATTTATTCTGATGTGCGTGAGTGGTATTCGCAGCAACGGGAAAACGTGGATGATCCGCTGGAATCGTTCAAATTTATTCTGGGTAGTTTGACGCGCTCGTTTAGACAGCGCAATCCTGAACCGAGCAATGTGACGAGAGTTCGTAAGGAAATTCGCGCTCATGCTCAGTTGTATTGGAGAGGGCAATTCTATTCAGGAGTGGCGACTCGGATTAGTAACCGTAGCTTGCAATTAGAGATTCAATCCGGCGAGATCGAAGATGTGAAGCTGCTGAGCTATTACCAACCGCTCGTTGGCCTGCTCTTGAGTCAAACGGCAGATGAATGTTTGCCGAACCGATTGTTAGCGAAGGTAGAACAGATTGAGGTAATTGATGATCGCACTGTGATCGAGTTGCGCTTTCCAAATCAAATGATGCAGCGACAGGAAGAAAAAATCAAACAACTTGTCGATACTTTGAATTAGTTTGATTTGGCATCGATGGGAAGACCTTGATTGGAGATGAATCAAGGTCTGTTACTTTTTATTTCCTGCGTACCGGATTGGTTCGTCGGACTAGAGCATCTGCTGTAACCGCAAGAACGAGAACTGCTCCTTGAACAATGTTCTTCACGCTTTGATCTTGGCTTAAAAAGTCGAGTCCATCCTATAAGATACGGATGACCAATGCGATGCTCTATCAGAAATTCCCAAGGGACTAGATCAAGCATTACGGCCAGAATCAGCCATGCCTCGATCGCCATGGTGAGAGCATGGGATCAGAGTTCATTAATCGCTCGCACTCTCTTCCATTTCCGCTACGGATAGGGACGGGTTTGGAGTTCCCCGCCGCGGTGCGATCGGGAACGTAGAAAATCGAGGTGGTAACACTTAGGATGAGAGGTGGTAACGCTACTAAAGCCTTGTACTTACTGGCTTCCACTAATTGCGCTCTGCTAATCAAGATTGTATCTGTTACCACCTGCTACCACCATGATTTTAGAGGTGGTAGCAGGTGGTAACGTTGCTTCTATTGGCTTTTGGCCTTCTGTTACCACCGTTACCACATCTTTTTATAAATCAAAATTTTATTGGGCTTAGATTTCATTGGTTCGATACTGGTATGGCTGTTATTGCAAACTCCGAAACTTCCTGTTTACAGAAGGTATAGAGAATAACTTTTCTCAATGGCATTGAGAAGGTCAGGAGTTCGACTCCCCTTAGCTCCATACTCTGAAAACGTTGATATAGACGGCTTTGTGACTTGACCTGCTTCATCGACGTAAACTTGACGGGACGGTTCAATCAAAGCAAGCTGTTGCAGAAATTTCGCTCGTTTCACTTCATCCCGTTCGCGATAGCCGCAGGTCTTTTTTACGAGTGAATCTAATCTTCGCTAAAGCCCGTGAGATGGTGCGCGAACTCACGCGGTCGTGCCACAGTTCGGCGAGTTCTACCTGAGTCTTGTCACCCTGCCGTTTCACAAAAGCGCGAAATGCTTCCCGATCGACAATTCGATGGCTGGAGCCCTGCGGATAGCCTTGAGTCGCCTGGAAGCTTCCTGTCTCTGAGCGCCGTTTCAACCAACGCTCAAGACTATCCCGACTGATGTTGAACATCTGAATCACTTCGCTCTTTGGCACACCTCGGTCTAGGGCTGCAATGGCTTTTTCTCGTCAATCCTGACTGTATGCTTTTGGCTCGATCTCGACCCAACGACTCAACAAGGTTAGAGTGCCCACTAAGTCTCGTTCGATACCGCAACACTATTGGCGACCGCTATAAAAACATCAAAACGCGATCGCACTCGATCGCGTTTTGGCCTTCTGCTGATTAAATTAACTCAATTCGGCGGCATCACCACACGACGAGCTAAACCAAGCGATCGCAACACCTGAATTGCCCACCACGTCACATCAATTTCCCACCATTTCCGACCCGCTTTTGCCACATTCGGCTGAGCATGGTGATTGTTGTGCCAACCTTCACCGTAGGTAATCAACGCTGCCCACCAAAGATTGCGTGAATTATCCTCTGCTTCATAGTTTGTATAGCCAAACAGATGCGTGACCGAGTTAATAAACCAGGTGCTATGCCACAACAACACCGCCCGCAACACTAAGCCATAAATAATAAATGACCAACCGCCTAATAGATAAAGCACGATCGCCATCGGAATTTGCAGCGCAAGATAAACTTCAGTGCGATCGAGCCAACGATAGAACGGATCACGAGCCAGATCCGGCGCAAATTGTCGATAAGACTCATAGTTAAAAAACTTATCGCGGGGATACAGCACCCATCCCATATGGCTCCACCAGAAGCCGCGACTGGCTGAATAGGGATCATTGTCTACATCTTCTGTATGCAAGTGGTGCATCCGATGGCCCGCCACCCAGAAAATTACACCACCCTGTAGCGCCAGTGTTCCAATCACCGCCAACGCATATTCCAAAGGTTTGGGAACCTGTAAGCTTCGATGTGTCAGCAGGCGGTGAAAACCTAAACAGATGCCAATACTACCAAATAGCCAATGTAAAAAAATCATCACGCCGAGGGCTTTCCAGGAGAAAAACCAGGGGGCAGTGAGTGCCAGAGCGTGAAAGGCTCCGAAAAACGCAACGTTCGTCCACTCCAGTTTGAGAGCTTGTTCGGAGTCGGCTTGAATAGAATTAGAAGTCATGAAAATCCTTTACTAAGTTGACAACGATCGGTCTTGATTCAGTCCGATCTCAAGTTGCATTTTCAACTTTTGACGAAATCCGTTACAGTTGAGAAACGCATTTGCAAGTGCCGCTTGCATCTGTAGCCTAACAACGGATGAGCTTTTCTGCAAGTAGCACTTGCATTATTTATGCCTACTCCTCGAATGACCACTCGCCAAAGGCTGATTCAAGCGGCACTGGAGCTATTTACGGCTCACGGTGTCACCGAGACGACGACCAAACAGATCGCTGAATTAGCAGAGGTCAACGAAGTCACGCTGTTTCGGCATTTTGGTAATAAACATGGATTGCTGTTAGCCGCGATCGAGGAAGCGGCGGTGTTTACAGAACTGGGTCAAACGCTGGTACAACAAGCCGATCAAGCAGATTACATTGATCAAGCGCTGAAAGAATATGCCACAACTTGTCTAGAAGCCTTGGAGCGAGTTCCCGAAATGGTGCGATCGGTGGTCGGAGAAGCAGGGCAATATCCAGCTGAGAATCGCAAAGCGTTGGGGCGGGGTCTGACTCAGGCGAATCGCTATGTGGCGGAGTATTTTGATCAGATGATTCAGCGTCGTCAAATGCAGCCAAATCTGCCTGCGGAGACGCTTGCAAGCTTGCTGAATGGAATGCTGCTAGGGTATGCCGTGATTGAGTTCACTAGCGAATTTCACGAACTTTGGCAGAGCCGAGAAGAATTCGTGTCGAACCTTGTCACGTTGTTTTTACAAGGGGCGCTTCAGCCTTCCCAGTCGATTCCTTCAGGAGTTCGGGATTTGAGCGCTGATATGGTGCATTCGATTTTTCAACGTGCTAAAAAGCGAGGATTGCAAGACTATGCGATCGCGTATGTTTTATTTGGGGCGGGACTAAGTGCGGGTGAATTGGTGCAACTAAGACGATCGGACTATTCCTCGACTCGACACCAACAACAGTTACAGCTTGCTCAAGAGTTTGTTCGTCCGCTCAATCAGTGGATTTTAGGAAAGCGTTACGGTTCATATACAAAAAATCCGCTGACTCAATGGCTTAAAAGCCGCAAAGATGTTTCGCCAGCGATGTTTCTCAATTCAAGCGGTCAGCCGATCACCGAAGCAGATTTGTTGCAGCGCTGGAGTAGTCTCACAGAGGGCATTTTGAAACCACCCACGATCGAGCAAGCGTTTCAAACTTGGTGTGTTGAGCTACTCATGCGAGGAATGTCGATCGCAAACTTACAAGTCCTGACGCGACGAGAGCTATCCGAGTTACAGCCGTTTGTCGATCGAGCCAGAGAGAAGGCTGCGTTAGAACAAGCAATTCGACTCGATCAAGCTTAATCGACCGCGATCGGTGCTTGTACTAGGTCAACAAAACTGACTTGACGCAGACGATCGAGTTCTGTAATTCGCTGTTTCTCAACATAGGCTTTTTGCTGATAGAACTGTCCCAGATCGGGTGTGGTGCTGAGATCTGTTTTTTCCCAAAGATCAAGGAAGTGCCGATAGCGTTTTTCGCACATGACGCGCTCAATTCCAGCCGTAGCAGAACGAATCACAAGTGGCGCTCTGAGAATGTCGCGCTTGGTCTTCTCGTCGAGTTCAAACAGCGAATAGACCTGAGACATTTCGCGCGGGAAGTCGTGAGTGCGATCGCGCAGTTGCTCAAACAAATCACAATCGAGATTGTCTTGCTCGATCTCGCAAATTTGCCGCCAGAGAAAGCGATGGTGTGACAGGCTAAATTCGAGATCTTGGGCATCGATCGCGGCTCTAATTTGAACGCGACATTCCGGTGCATGAAGGTAGAGGCGCAATAGCTGAGATTCACATTCTTCGAGTAGGTTGCGATCGCCCGGAGTTTGCCATTTTTGAGATCGACCATGCCACCGTTGCCCCCGCACTTGCAGCCGTAAGTTTTCTTCAATTTGCCGAGCTAACCGACTGTTGCCCTGACTCAAGAGTTCTGCACAGTAATGAATGTAGTGTGTTCGCAGCGAGGGATTGGGAAGATTTCCAAGCAGAGACACGATCGCCATCACTGCCTTCTGGAACTGATCGGATTGTTTCAGGTCTTGATGCAGTATTTCTTGTTCAATCTGCCAATCTAGCCAAAGTGGGGCGCGATCGAGCAAGGCTTGATAGTCTTGTGCTGAATGATGCTTGAGATAGTCATCCGGATCTTTACCATCGGGAGTGTTCAAGATCCGAAGCTGAACTTCTCCTTGATAGGCGAGATTTGCAATTTCTCCGATCGCTCGTTCTGCTGCTTGGACTCCTGCACGATCGGCATCAAAGTTAAACACAATTCGCTTGGATTCAGTAAAGCGCAAAAGTTGTTTCACTTGAGCCACACTTAAGGCTGTTCCAAGTGAAGCCACTGCATTCGTAATTCCAGCCGTATGAAGCGCAATCACATCGAAATAGCCTTCAACCACAACGGCTTGGTCTTGTTTCGCGATCGCGCTCTTCGCTTTATCCAATCCAAAAAGCGTCTTCCCTTTATCAAATAGATCCGTTTCAGGAGAGTTCAGATACTTCGGCTGTTCGTCGCTTAAAGTTCGTCCACCGAATCCAATCACGCGACCTTGAGAATCATGAATTGGAACCATTAAACGGTTACGGAAGCGATCGTAATATCCCTCACCATTTTTGCGCGGAATCAACAATCCGGCTTTTTCCACCATCACAACCGGATAGCGCTTTTGCTCGACTAAATACTTAGACAACGTTTCCCATCCAGCAGGAGCAAAACCGAGTTGGAATTGCTGGATTGTTTCCGGGGAAAGTTTGCGATCGCGCTTCAGATAGGAGAGCGCTTCTGCGCCGTGGGACTGTTGTAAGGCGTGTTCGTAGAATTTAGCTGCGATCGCCAAAATCTCGTATAGCTGTTCTCTCACCGACTGTTGACGCTGGAACTCCTGACGATCCTCAGCTTGCAGCGTTTGTACTGGAACTTGGTACTTATTCGCCAGTTCTAAGACAACTTCGCTAAAATTGCGTTTGCCCAACTCCATGAGAAACTTGATCGTATTGCCCCCCGCTCCACAGCTAAAGCAGTAATAAAACTGTTTGCTCGGACTCACCGTAAAGCTCGGAGATTTGTCATCATGAAACGGACACAAGCCGACAAAATCCTTGCCCTGCTTCTTCAGGACAACGTGTTCCGAAACGACATCGACAATATCAGCGCGTTGTTTGACTTGTTCGATCGTGTCTGGATGCAGGCGAGGAACGTTCATGATCACTCTCTACTGATACACCTATTCTAGCGACAGAATTAATTTCCAGATACGCCGTGAGTAGGATTTGATTTGTTTATTCTACGCTACCCGTAGCGTTTGACCGCAAGTTTAGCACTGAGAAATTTTTCATGCAACTGACTACTACAAGACTGCAAGCGCAAATCCAATTCATCGTTGAAATTGACAAGCTCAAGCATGTTTTACGGCAGACGCTCTTAATGGACAAATCGAGGCGCGAGAATGATGCAGAGCATTCCTGGCACCTGGCGATGATGGCGATCGTGCTTGCCGAATATGCTGATCCGCAAGTCGATTTACTGCGCGTTCTCAAAATGGTGCTGATTCACGATTTAGTTGAAATCGATGCCGGAGATACGTTTTGCTATGACACGATCGCGCTGCAAGACCAAGCCGAACGCGAAGAGAAAGCCGCCGATCGCTTGTTTGGAATGTTGCCAGAGAATTTAGGTGAGGAACTGCGATCGCTCTGGGAAGAGTTTGAGGCAAGAGAAACTTTAGATGCTCAATTTGCGGCGGCGCTCGATCGACTCCAGCCGCTATTGCACAATTACTACACTGAGGGCGGCACTTGGAGAAAGGCAGGCGTAACGGTGGAGAAGGTCAGGAAGCGCATGGCTCCAGTTGCGATCGGTTCTCCGGTGTTGGGCGAATTTGTGGAAAATTTGATTCAGGATGCAGTGCGGCAAAAATTTATTATGCAGTCTGAGCAGTAATGCACAAAGCAATTGCTTAGATTGCTAAATCTAGCATTATTCTCCAATAAAGAACCAAATTTTTGTTTGGTATGTCTATCGCTGCCCCGAAAGCGAAGCGCGCTGCAAGCAACGACCCAACGCCGTAATGTACAAAACTGCTTCATCTGGCGGAATTCCCAAGACTTCATTCACTTGATCATCAAAGAATCCACCAATTCCACTTGCACCGAGTCCTAAATGAATCGCAGCTAAGTTCATGCGCTGTCCTAAATGTCCCGCATCCATGTGCAAATAACGGTACACCCGATCGCCATACTGCTCGATCGCTTTCTTTAAATCTGCGGTGTGAAACACGATCGCGCTTGCATCCCGCCCCAAATCTTGACCTAAACACAGAAAATGCAGTTCACGTCGGAAGTTCTTAAATCGAATCTGACGAAGCTCTTGCGCTCTAGGAGCATAGTAATAACAACCATCTTCGAGGTTAGTGACACCCGAAACGGCAACAAAGGTTTCAACTAAGTTCAAATCGAAATAATCGGGAGAACGATCGAGGTGTTGATCAATGTAATGCTGGGGTTGATAAGCAAAATCTAGAATCGCGTTGAGTTCTTCAAGCAGCAGAGGTTCACCGCTAAACGCACGGGTTGATCGACGGTGAATCATGGTTTGCTCAAGTCCGCGTAAGTTTGTATCCCAGTGAATTGGATGGCAAACGGTCGAAACTTTCAAACAAAACGGAAAATTGTATTTATCCGAATGTTCCTCAGATTCGGGAACAGTCCAGTTTACTTTTGCATGGGCATTGTAGGGAATTTGAGTCGCTTGGTGAAAATAGCTCAGCAATCCACCATCGGGAATCTTGGGATAGTCTAGCTGCGGTGCAGTCGGAAGTGCGGTTCGAGCCAGCGGCAAGTGTTCTCGAACTTTGGATAAGTCAGCGATCGGTAACACTGCGATCGCACCTTCTTGTTCTTCATCGAAGTATAACAATTGATTGATCGCTTCATCCGCAAATCCGCCAATCAAATGCGGACGAAAATCCGTCATGGCGCAAGCAAGCTCAATGTTCCCAATTAAGTGTCCAGTGTCGAGAAAAATTCGCCGATACGCCCGATCTTGATAGCGCCAAGCTGAGCGAAAAAACACCGCAGACAACACGATCGCAAATTGGGTCTGCTCTAAAGCCGGATTCCAAAAACACGCCGACTGAAGCGAGTTCCAGACCTCCGCCTCCCAAAAATGCAGTAAGGTATGGGTTTTTGCTTGATAGTTGTAAAGTCCAGCAGGTAAGTCCGGGGTTCCGCGAGAAATTAGGTAGACTTCAGCCGGATACAGTCCCCCCGCAGAAGGAGACGATCGCAGATAATGCGGCTCTCCATTGGTGGGAATCGCGCCCGTCAAACCGTAGCTACAGACAAGCAGTTTAGAAAGTCGCTGCCACCAATCGTCTTTCGATTCTTCACTGAGATAAGGCTTCAGGTCGATCGAGGCTCCAAACTTGTAGGACTTGAACGGGATTGGCTGCTCTTCCCAGTTCAGCGCTTGACTGTTGGTGTGAATCGTTTGCGGGTCGTATTTGGTGCGTTCGTGATAGTGTTCAGCGATCGACACTTGCAAGTCCGGCATAGCTAATTTTTAGACTGCGTACTGTTTCTGATATTGACATGAGATCAGGGTGGGGAGCTAGATATCCGGAAAACAAATTCGTATGTAGCGATCTTGTTTGATTGGTGAACGCTGAAAGGAGTAGAGAGTGGGGTAGGAAGGAGAGGGCTGAAAAGGAAACGAGACACTCCATTCCCCCCTAAAATCACTGAGTGATCTCTAAAGAAAATGTTAAATATTCTTAACTTGTCAGAAATACTCTTTACGTTTCTATAGGAGGCGTATGCGACAAGCAGAGTCTAGAACAACAATGGAGACGATCGCGGCTGAGGTATTGATTGCAAGATACAACCAGGGAGAACGAGAATTTGAGAACTGTAACTTAGAGCAAGCTAACTTTTTTGAAGCAAGGTTAGTCAGAATTAATCTAGCTGGCAGTCGCTTAAATCGTGCGTACTTACCTTATGCCAATTTACATCAAGCAAACTTGAGTGCAACGCAGCTTAAAAGCGCCGAACTTAGTGATGCTCAATTACACCAAGTGAATTTGGATGATGCAGATTTGGAGGATGCGGCACTTCTGAGAGCGGATTTGAGTTTGGCGAGTTTGAATGACGCAAATTTGAGCAGAGCAAACTTAAGTGGGGCAAATTTGGTAAACGCTGACCTCAGCAACGCCAATTTGAGACAAGCAGATCTAAGTCGAGCAAACCTGAAGCAAGCGAATCTGAATGGTGCAAATTTGAGCGGGGCGAACTTATCGCGATCGACGGATCTCGACCTCACAGGCGCGATCGTCGATGCGTTTACGATTTATCCTGACGGACATCGCCAAGGCAACTAATCTCCGGTGACAAAAGCTTGCATCTTCCATTCACCACTGTCTTTGTTAAACAAAACTCGATATCCAATCGGGCTGTAAGCATATCGGCTCGAAACAAATCCACGTCGATTATTAGATAAAACGATCGGTATCCAGCCGTTGGAATTATCGAGTCTTAAAGTTGTTGATTTCTCCGTGTCAGAGGCGTTTTGAAAAGCGGTTGTGTCGTATTTCACAATCTCGTTTGTTAGCGTTGCGATCGCGGCTGAATTCGTATTGGGCTGCGATCGA